>CAYRBR010000094.1:0-5462 GCA_964422555.1 uncultured Caldisericota bacterium
GTGAAGCCTTTGGTGCATCCCTGGACTGGAACGGTGAAACCCGAGAAATTACTATTAAACAGTAAATTCTCGGGTTTCACCTGTTTAAAGAACCTTTACTATTTCATATAATGGCGGTAATCTATCTTCATCCACCGAAAATATCCATCATTATCTTCATTGGTTAAATTCAAAAAACATGGAGAATGAATCCATGCTTTGGGACCCTTAAACAAAACTGGTTCTTTCATTAAAACTAAACAAGGATACTCTTCAAAGTTGTCACCCCCCACTGAATCTGTTGGAAACACACTAAGCACACAATAAGAGTTTTCTCCAACAAAAACCCATTCATTTATTGAGGATCGTTCTGAATAAAACCAGCTTTTAAAGGAATTAGTAGTTTCCTGGAAATAAACGCATTGTTTAATGGGATTATATTTCACACATACTCTATCTTTCATGGATGGTACACTAGCTAATAAAACTGGATTTGAGAGCGACAACTGACCTTTTTCGACAACCAGCTGATATTTATGCATAGTTTGATCTTCCAAAACAACTACTAGAGAATCTAGCATGCAATCCCAAGAAAGGATATCCTTATCAAACATAAAAAGAGAGTAAAATTTAATTTCCTCAGAATTTTCATTTAAAGAAAACAAAAGAGACTTCGGATCTTTCACTAAATTGGATGCCAAAAGAAACACATCATTACTTACTTGTCCACATTTAATTGTAGTAGGAGGGTAAGGACTATCAATTAAAGATTTATTGAGCATGTTATTTTCAGAAAGAGATATCTGGACAATTTCTTGAGTAGATAGATTTTTATACTCACTAAACTGTGGATTACTTGGCAACATTTTTCTTAAGAGATAAGCATTTCCTCGATAGTCTTGTGTAATACTTTCGTTCTCAAAATTCTCATCAGGTAAAAGCCATGTAGGTACCTGGGTTTGCGAAATAAAACGCACATCGTCCTCTCCACTTGTAAGATTTCCAATAAAACTCTTATTAACAACTAGAGCTTCAATGTTGTTAAATTGACTATTCATCATATATATGTTCTGATCATACACAACAGTATCGTTATAAAACAGGTCCTGCCCAATGGATTCATCATAAGATATGTCTTGTTCAAGATTACCGAATACGGACTTTTTATGTCCAATAGACATATTAATATTATCCTCTTCGTTATATTCTTCTGCAATCACTAAGTTTTCAAGTGTCACTGCAGTATCTGTCGCTGCAGAGTCTAATACTTTTGGTGCATCACTATCTAGAAGAGTTGTACAAGAAACAGCACTAAAAATCATAAATAATCCTGTTAAGAATACTATTGACGGCATTAGTAGTTTTTTCATAACACACCTTTTCAAATAAAATATTATTTGGATACGCAAGCTTTTCGACTAGAGGACAATTTGCAGGATAAATATGTAGAAGGACAAGGAGTTTTTGATTCTGCAATGAACGTTGTTTCGTATATCTTCTGATCAATAACAATCCAACATGTATATTCACACATCCAACCCAATACTTCATTTTCATTACAAGGAAGTGGGCATTCTTGATACAATGGATTAATATAATCCACTAGTGAACTATCTCTAAGGTCATAGCCTGGGTTGACTGGAATATATTCCCATGGAGGTCTGGGAGAAGGAATGGGGTCAATCGGATAGATGGGAGTAATGCCAATAGCAATTCTTGATTTGTCACTATGCAACGGTACTACATAATCATCTCCCACAATTCCTGTTTGCATTCCCAGTGGTAAGGCTATGTTACCGGTTTGTCCGTGTTGTTGGAAAATATTGGTAAGGGAATTGGGGTTCCATGTGTTTAGGATCTTCCCATTGTAGAGATCGTACTCATAACTGAGAACAGGACTGCCAGTGGAATCAGTTAGCAGACACATATTGCCAAAATGATCGTAATGGAAGTAGTATTCTCCGTTGTTACTGTAATTGGATGGATTGGTATCGGTGTAGGTCATGGAGAGAAGTCGGCCTTGTGGATCGGTGGTGTAGTTCTGGGTTAACAGAAGGGTATCGGTAGAGGAATATTGTTTTCCCATTTCCAGTCCATGGGGGCCATACTCAAAGGTCCAATAATGAGACAGAATGCCTCCCTGGGAGGTGGATAGATAGGTTGGTTGTCCGGTTCCATTGTAGGTGAGACTGTAGGAAGTAGTGGATCCATTGTTGTTGCCAGTAACAGATGAAATCTGACTTTTCCCATTCCAGCTAAGAGAAATGGTTTGACTTCCTGGCATGGCTATCTGGGATAGTTTGCCTTGTCCTCCATTGTACGTGAAGGTGGCATTGCCCTGTTGATTGGGATAGGTGATGGTGCTAACAGTACCATTGGTATTTCGAGATAAAGAATAGGTTCCCAGGGTCGAAAACTGCACAGAATTGAGAAGACCATCCTGGGAATTGTAACCATATGTAATGGTACGACTGGTATCCGCCAGGGTATTGATCTTGCCTTTGCTGGACCCCGTTGTATGGTACGTCATAGTGTAGGAGGTAGCGAAATTGGAGGGAGTGGCACTCACATTGTAACTGTATCCTGTCATTTGGTTATTGGCATTGAATGTCGCATCGGCGGAGAGATAGGTGGTTAAACCGGCAGAATCTTTGACTTGTACCCAATCTAGCTGTTGGTTGGTAAAGGTTTGAATTAATTGGGTGCTGTTGGGATTGCTTAGATTGGTTAATTCCTGTTTTGTGGACCAGCTATAGGTGAATGCATTCTGCGTTGGTTTACTGGTATTATTCAAAGTGTGTAACCAGTGTTTGGTTCCGTAGGTGTAGGAATAGGCACTGATATTGCCCTGGGCTGTATAACTGGAAGGAAGACCAAGAGCGGTAGAGCCAGGTAAACCATAACTGTACGTAGCACTATTGGTGCCTTCCGTCCAGGTATCAGTATTGCCCTGGTCGTCATACGTATACGAGACACCCTCGCTGGTAGACAGGTATCCATCGGGGGTATAACTCCAGGTGTCCGATCCACCGCCTGTGTAAGACAATCCGGTTTTTCGTCCAAGAATGTCGTAGGAATAGGTTCCATTTTCATTGGTTAACTGATCACCACGTACATTGTACGTGTAACTGATGGATCCTTTAATGGGATCGGTTTTGGCTGTCACCCAGCTACAATCGTTATATGTGTAACTGGTAGTGCCCTGGCTTTCTACGGCAACAGAAGAACGGAGACTGTTGGCATTGTATTGCACGGTTGTGGTTTCTCCATCCTGGGTAGTAATGGTATACAATCGACCAGGCGTATCGTACACATAACTCGATACAGTACCCAGATGACTAGTGCGAGAAGAAAGAGTGCCTTCGTCGTTGTACTGATAGGTTGTTGTCTGACCTTTGGAATCGGTCGTCGTGTAAGGATTGGGAGAATACAGGGGAGTATAGATATGGGTACTGGTATTCACAGCATTTTGTTGAATGATAGCAGGAAACGGATTTGCTTCAATCGGAGACAATTTGATGTCTTTGGTTGGCATTTTCACATCGGAGCCTGAAACTTCTTGTTCGTAATCGTACGAAGTCTGGCATCCTGTTACACTGGTAGCTGCGGTTCGTTCTCCATTGCTGGCATACGTAGTTGAAGACGTTTGAGACGTGACTGTATCCGAGGTGGCTGTGACCTGCTGCACGTTGTTAATGGTATATGTCGTAGCATGAACCGGCGTACCGGTAGTGGAATCTCCTTCGTATTGGATGAGTTGAGTAGTTTGTCCATTGTGATTCCAGGTATAGGTAGTATCGTTTCCATCAAAATCGGTGGCAGTAGTAAGGTAGCAGTTGGTTGGATGATACGTAAGAGTCCGGGTTTTGGTGCCAGTGGTGGTAGGTTGGGTGATGGAGGTAACTTGTCCATTGCTGTTGTAATCAATGGATGTTACTTCATCCAGTTCATTGGTGATACTGGATGGTTTGCTAGGAGCATCTGTATCCAGATACTCGTATACGGTTTCATTCCAGAGGGTGGCAGTTACTTTTTCTTTGTAGGAAGTTAGAACGCCATCCAGATCGTTGGAAGGGGTGTAGGTCCACTGCTGTACATACGCTGTGGCTCCGGTGGAAGGAGGAGGGTTGGTTCGCTTGGTAATATGTCCTACAGTATCGTAGGTATACGATACTTGATTGTTCAGTGCATCTTTTGTCGACGAGACCCAGCCACTAGAGTTGTAGGAAAAAGTTCGTTTTAACTCTTGGGTTCCATTCATTTGTACAACTTTTTCCAATCGGCCTGAAGTGCTGCCAAAATAATAGTCTACGGCATGCGATTCGGGATCGGTAACCGTGGTTTTTTTGGAATAGGGACTGGTGGCCGTCGCATACGCAAACGACGTTTGTTCATCAGAGGGTTGTTTCCAGGACGTAATACGATAGGGAGTCGAGGCTTCATAGCCCATGTCCCAGGTAAAATCTTCAAAATCAGTGTGCATCGTCATACGGTAGGATGCATCGTATGTAAATCCACAGTCAGGAGCACTGGTTCCTGGCTGGGTAATCGTTTCTAATTTGTTTTCGTTAGTGTCGTACCCGATACTCCAGGATTGGCTTAATCCATCAGTTAGGGTGGTTAGTTTTCCATTGGCATTCCAGGTTAAGGTATAGCTTCGGTTAGAGCAACCTAGATCTGTAACACTAGTAGGGCGTCCATTATCATACGAAATGGTGTAGCCAACGCCATCTTTGGGAGTAATTTGTATGAGTTTTCCATTGGTGTCAAACGTTTGTTTTGTTCCATCGAGAGTAGTCATGTAGTAGAGACCCGCCACATCTTTGGTAAGACTGCCTTTGAAGCCAGCCGGGTTGTCCCAGGATTGGGTTTGGGAATCATAGTCAAATACGAGTTTGGCACCCGTATTGGTAATATATGTAACGTCACTGGTTTGTCCGTCTTCACTGACGCATGCATGCACATTACTAGTCCATCCTTTTCCCATGCCAATATCTTCACTGGCATGCATCGAATTGTAAGTTAAAACAAAGGGAATAGAGAGACTGGTTCCCTGTATGTTTAACAAGGAAGCATGCAACAAGAAATTACCGGATTCTAAATCCATGGCAAGAGTGGTCCATTCGGACGTGGGATGAAAGACATATTCCGCATCCGATGCTTTACGACCGGCCAATGTACTACCATTGTCCACTAAGGATTGAGAATATACCCCCCCTCCAATAGGATTCCGATGTCATAGCCTGGGCAAAGGAAGTGGGAAGGATGGTAAGAAAGAGACAGAAAGAAAGGAAATACGACATACAGTGGGATACGTTTACTTTTTTAAAAAAAAATTTCATTCAAGTAGACCTCCATAGGTTACCTAACACAAAGAATAAACAATGTAGTTGTGAATCAAATATTTATTCAATAACATCTATATCATTTTTCTCTGTAAAAGTAAATAGTATATGCAATTATTTTCAATGGTGTGAGAGAAA
>CAYRBR010000095.1:0-5431 GCA_964422555.1 uncultured Caldisericota bacterium
TTAGAAGAAAGACTTACTGATGAACAGATTGAACAAAATGCTGAGAATCTAGTACGAGATTTCTTTACACTGGACGATTTAAAGAAGCTGGCTAAACCTAGTGTATCTGAGCTGCTGGCATTTCCTTCTTTATACAACAACAAAGAAATTGTATTTATTGGGGAAGCGATTGGACAACCAATGTGCCGCAATGGATATTGTTGGATTAATGTAATGGATGAAGAGGGGAACTCAATAGGCTGCTGGATGCCATCTGAGTTTGCTGACGATATCAAAATATATGGTCGCTATCGATACCGTGGTGATACTCTCCTTGTGAAAGGTATTTACCATATTGCTAATGAAGCGCATGGTGGAGAAACTGAGATTGAAGTAAATGATTTAATTGTAGTTGAAAACGGAGAGCATTATCCGCCAGAGTCTGTAGATATGGTGTTTGTTTACATTGTTATTGTCTTGTTTTTTGGAATCGTTGGACTGTTTATCTACAAGAAATATTATTGGGGAAAGAAGAATAATATTACTGCTGGAGGAATTTTCTTCGGAGATAAGAATTAGTTACCTTGAGCGGTTAGGTTATATAAGATAATCGCAACAGCAGATCTTACGGAAAGGTGATTATAGGGGGTGGGACCATAAATGGGTTCTAACATATAATCTACTTTGTCGGTAATCGAATTCGCTAATCCCCATCCAGTTCCGAAGAGCAACAAAACGGGCTGATCTTTAAAGTCGTTTTGGATCGTTGGATACTGAATGGCATGTGGGAATTTTCTTGCTGAAGTTCCAATCGTAACTACCTTTTTCCCTTCTCGATTTTCAATATCTTTTTTTGCATCCTCCCAAAAAGATACCGTTGTTACATGATCAAGTGCTTCTTTTCTGTTTTCATTGTATTCTTTCCCATATCCATCTGCCCAAAAGTTTACTACTCTTTGTACTACCTGATGCTGTTTTTCAGCATGATTCACGATGTAAAAACTATGTACACCAAAGGTCGCACAGGAGCGTGCAATATCATGGATATCAAAAAGAGTAACAGAAGTAGTAACGATATTGTTATGTTTGTTTAAAACAGGAAAGTGGACTAAGGCAACGTTAAGGTTCATTTAGTAAATATTCTATTTACGGAGGAATTCATTTCAGTTTGGATAGTTCGAAGTTTTTTCAAGTCGGCTTTTGAAAGATTTTCTTTTCGAAGTAACTCGGGCTTTAAAAGCAGAGTCCACTTAAGGCTTTCAGTTCTTTTCCATTCCTCAATGTTCTTGTGGTGTCCCGATAAAAGAACATCGGGAACTGTTTCTTCATGGAATGTAGCGGGTCGGGTATAGTTGGGATGTTCAAGCAGTTGATCCTTTTCAAAACTTTCTTCCTGGGATGATAGGTTGTTACCAAGAACTCCTTCTATTAATCTAATAACTGCATCGGTTATTACAATGGAAGGTATTTCACCACCACCTAGAATAAAATTTCCAAGGGAGATGGGTAGATCAATATACGATGAAATGCGATCGTCAATTCCTTCATAGTGCCCACATAAGAATACTATCTGTTTCTGTTTGGATAAGTAATGAGCCATTTCTTGCGTAAAAGGTCTCCCCTTTGGAGTTGGCAATATAACAGTTGAATAGGAAGACATGAGATCATTTTTTTCAAGAGCTTCAACAATTGGTTCCATTTTCATGACCATACCGGGGCCTCCCCCAAAGGGAGAATCATCAGTAGTACGGTGAAGATCATGCGTATAGTCACGTATATTGTGGATTTGGTATGAGACTATTTCCTTAGAAATAGATTTCCCCGGAATACTGTACTGAAAATAAGCATCTAGTATTCCGGGGAATGTTGTCAAATAGTGAAGAGCTGTTTTCACAGTAAATACTATTCTTTAATGGATATTACTACACCATCACGAACAGTGATTTCTCCAGGACTGAGTTTTTCCATAAGATTGTCTCCCTCCTGGATATCAACATAGCTATCTAGCTGAGTATAAGGATAAATGGAACCTTCTTTGAGAGAAGCCATTTCCTTTAATTTTGCATCAATTTCTCGAATGCCAGCTTCTTGCTGTTGACGGTCGTGAGAAAGTTTTGCTCTAGCTGAATTTAAATCGGCTTGATTTAAGGAAGCTCCAACATTGAGAAGTAAGCGACTTTCCTCGGTTTTTATCTTGTCAATATTAGATTCAAATTCTTTTTTCAAAGTTTCTAGTTGCATTTTAAAACTTGCTTTGAAATTTTCAGTTACAATAGCCTTAACAACGATTTTTCGAGGAATTGTTAAACTACTCACTATTAGTCTCTTACTGGGTTGATTATTGCGTTTTTACCAGTTTTGGCTGCAGCTGCACGGATTAAAAGACGAATAGCGTTGATATTTTTTCCGTTCTTTCCAATAAGTTTTCCTTTGTCAGATTCGTCTACTTTAATTTCATATGCAACTGTTTCTTCTAAATTGTCACCTGATTCTCTGACAACTACTGCATCAGGATTATCTACTAATGTTTTTACGATTTCTTCAATTAAATCTTTCATTGGTTAGTCCTCCTTGTGAGATTTTGAGTCAATGTACTTGCTCCAAATCTTGGCGTGTTTTAACAATGCTAAAGTTTTGTCGGTTGGTTGTGCACCCTTTCTTAACCAATCGAGCGTTTTTTCTTCATCGATCCGTACTTTGTTGTCTGCATCTTCTTCTAATGGGCGGTAGGTGCCAAGCAAGTCAATGTAACTACTAACTGGGCTTCTACGTGAATCTTGAACTACAATACGGAAACAGGGTTTATGCGGTGCTCCTAGTCTCTTGAGTTTAATTTTAACCACTAAAAAATCTCCTCTCGAACATAAAAAATATCAAACTAGGGTATTTATAAATAAAAAGGTTTTGAAGTCAAATTTCAGTCGATTAATATTTGGATCCTGTCTTTATATACAGGTTTTCCTTTTCATGTGTAATATCGGTTTCTGAAGAACAAGCTTCCGTTACCCATATCTCTTTGTAAGGAAGTGTATGTTTGTCAATTATTGTCAGGGGTTCGAATAATACGGTACTTCGCGGCATTACATTGCAACCACCAATTGGACCGAAGTACTCAACGAAATAAGATGACCAGGGATAGAATGTTCTCCATTCTTGATTTACTTCTATGAATCCTATTTCAAAAGTTTCGTTGCTGATTGATTCTGTTACTTCTGCGTGCCACTCATTGAAGGAAGAGTTAGACCGTCTGTATACATGGAATGTATAGACAACTCCATTTTTCCAGTTAAATGGAACAACGCATGATAAACCATTTCCTGGTTCAATGGCTTTACTCACATAACCAGTGTAGTACGGTTCTGCTGATATTGCATCACAAATTGTGAATACAAAACCATTTCCTCCTACTCCCATGCATGAGCTTGTAGCTCCTACCCATCCAATATTACCCTCGTTAAAAACAAATTGAGTTCCCCAATAGTATTCTGTTACCTGATGTTTTGGGCAATTTAATTTCATTGAAAAAGAAAAAGAAGTTGGGTTTTCCCCAACTTCTTCCCAATCATGAATTGCGTAAACAAGTCTTCCAGGGGTGTACATATCGTCTTCTTCAGATGGTTGTGCATGAATGGTTTGGATAGGTGCGGGTATAACCAAAATTAGCAAAAGAACGATCGCTAGTAGTACTGGTCCACTGAATCTATGTAGTAAATTCATTTGTTAGTGTTGAATTCCATATTTACTGAAACCATCAAGTTCTTCTTCAATACGTAGTAGCTGATTATACTTTTCAGTTCGTTCACTTCTACAAGGTGCTCCTGTTTTAATAAGACCACCACCAAGTGCAACTGCCAAATCGGCTATAAAAGTGTCCCCTGTTTCTCCGGATCTATGAGAGATAATAAAATCATACGAATGATTTTGTGCATATTGAACAGTTTGTAATGTTTCAGATAAAGAACCAATTTGATTTACTTTAATCAAAATACCATTTGCAATACCTTTTGAACTATGTTCTTTAAAGATATCTAAATTTGTAACAAAAACGTCATCACCAATTATTTTTACATCTTTGGTCATCTGTTGGGTAAATAAAATCCATCCATCTAAATCATCTTCTTCAAAAGGATCTTCAATTGAGTAGATTGGATAGTTTTTGATTAATTTCGAATAATAGTCAGAAAGCTTTTCAAAATTCATAGGTTCTTCTCCATGGATATGGTAAAGATTATCTTTGAAATAGCTATCTGCTGCACAGTCGAGTGCAATTGAAATTTGTTCTTTAGGAGAATATCCCGCTTTTGTGATTGCTTCTACCAATATATCAAGTGCTGCTTCATTCGAACTTATGTTTGGTGCGAATCCTCCTTCATCACCAATACCGGTAGATAAACCTTTTTCCTTCAAAATTTGTTTTAGAGTGTAATATGTTTCACACCCGGCTCTAAGACCTTCTCGGAAGGAATTAAAACCATGGGGGACAATCATAAATTCTTGAATATCAATGGTGTTGTCGGCATGTTTACCACCATTGATGATATTCATCATGGGAACAGGTATGGTATTACTACGAACGCCTCCTAAATATCTGTACAAAGGAACATGTAGCAGCGTAGAAGCAGCTCGTGCAATTGCTAATGATACGGCCAAAATCGCATTGGCTCCTAGTTTTTCTTTATTCTTTGTTCCATCTAGTTCCAACATAATGGAGTCTAACAGTTGCTGGTTTAGAACACTGTACCCCAATAATTCAGGTTCAATAATGGTTGTGATGTTATCAACGGCAGTTTGGACGCCTTTTCCATAAAAACGTTTGGAAGAGAGATCTCGTAACTCTAGAGCTTCCTTTTTACCTGTTGATGCTCCTGATGGTACAGCGGCTCTTGCCTTGATACCTGAAGAAAGAGTAACTTCGGCTTCAACAGTTGGAAAACCTCGTGAATCGATAATTTCTCTGCCTTTGATTTCTTCAATTAAATCCATAACTTTACTCCTTACTATGTTCTAGCTTTCATTGTAAAGTATAATAAACTATACATTGATTGTAATAGAGGAGTTTTAATATGAGTCATATAAAAAAGCGAATTGTTAGTGGTGCTCGAACAACTGGGCGATTGCATCTGGGGAATTATTTGGGATCTTTGCAGAACTGGGTGCGAATCCAAAATGAAAAAAAATATGACTGTTTCTGGTTTCTCGCAAATTATCATGCCCTCACAACAGGATTTGAACAACCTCAACTTGCCGGGGATCGATTATACGAACTATTTGCAGATTTGTTAGCAATCGGCTTGAATCCGGAAGATTCAACCATTTTTATTCAATCTGATATTCCTGGTCATGCAGAATTGTTTTTAATTTTTTCCATGATTACTCCGATCAGTTGGGTGGAACGGAATCCTACTGTAAAAGATATGATTCGTGACTATGATTTGAAGGCAAATGTTACTCA
>CAYRBR010000096.1:0-5291 GCA_964422555.1 uncultured Caldisericota bacterium
CAACCAATACCCTATAACGAAAATAAACATTACCATGGTGTATATGAAATGCTAACCGAAGCTTTTCCCGAAACAGGAAACTATGTGCAGTGGATGCCACCTCGATGGGAATACATGCACTACCACCCTATTCTGAACCGAGCTGAACTAGCCAAAATTGGTGTATGGATAGAAAACGACCGGGTAGTAGGCGTAACAACCTATGAAGATAACTTGGGGGATGCCTACCTAGCCACACTCCCAACCTACAGGTGGTTACGAGAAGATATGGTGCAATATGCTCAACAAAAGTTGTACAGAAAACAACAAGATGGAAAGGGATACCTTCGCATATTCTGTAGCGATTGCGACCAGGAACTGGAAACTATATTACAGAAGAACCACTTCAAAAAAGATTCCACCTTCCTGGAATATCGAGGCGTAACCCAATGGGATGCTCGAAATGAAATACCCTCTATAAAATTGCCCACAGGATATCGCCTAAAATCACTGGCTGAAGACAATCATTTGGAAAAAATCGATTGCGTATTGTGGAGAGGATTTAACCACACCGGGAAACGACCAGATGATTGGCTGAAAGATCGCAAACTAATGCAATCCACCCCAAATTACGATTTATCACTTAACTTTGTAATAGAAAACCCAAAAGGAGAATTTGTAAGCTATAGCGGAGTATGGGTAGTACCAACCAAGAAAAGTGCCTACATAGAGCCCGTAGCAACCGACCCAGACTATCGTCGAATGGGATTAGGAAAAGCAGCTGTACTAGCCTGTGTGCAGGAATGCAAAAACAGAGGAATCCACCGAGTTATTGTCGAATCCGCACAACCTTTCTACACATCTATTGGATTCAAACCAATATTCTCCATTTTCCCCTGGACAAAACACATAAACCTTGGATAGAAAACCCAATCCAAATCAGTTTTCTGACTAAAGAAAAAGACCATTAGCGAAACCAAATCTCTAATGGTCTTTTTCTTCACTAAGTCCAATAACTAATCTAAATCCAAGTGAGATCCCACATAACCAATATATATTACTTTTTCAGATTCATCGGGATAAAAATACAGTCGATATCCTTCCGAAAGTTTAACATGTTTCTCAAAAAAGAGTTTTATTCCAGTTGGAAGACGAAATTCTCTCTGTTTTCTAAGTTTTTCTTTGTTCTTTACTGTATCAGATTCACCACTTACTTTGTGTTCTAGTCCAGAGTTTCTGAGGTTTTCATCAGAGTAAAAAATGGTTGCATCTTTTCTCCATTTTTCAACAAAGGAATCCAATACTCGTAGTGTTTCTTTCGATTGATTTAATATAAGATCCGGACCTTTCCATTTCAAAAGACACTGATTCATTTTCTCACAGAATACTAAACTGGGGTACATCTTCGAAGCATCTTTCACTATCTCTTTTGCTGATTCAACTAATGCGTCATTCTCTTTCTGTAACATATCTAAAATGTCTTCTGCCAAATCTTCATTGTGCAAATTGTGTACCGTCTCTTTAGTACGACCATCGCCAACAATTAAATCGATTTTGAACGGAGATGTATCCCAAGGATGTTCTGTTGGGAAACTAACTAACGGACTATGATAAAATGTAGCTACTTGAATTGCAGAAAGAGTATTATCTCCATCCCACTCAATATTAACTTTAGAAAACTCTTCAACATCTTTTTCCAAAGGATATGTACGGGTTACAATGCTCAAAAAAGAAGCTGCCAGGTCTTTATCTGCTTTATTATATTTGTTATACCAATCTCGCCAATAATAGTCTTCTGCTAATTGAACATGAAACCAGCTTTTGCCTTGATCTTTATTCACAAGAATAGCATTAAGGCCCTTATTATTCGCTTTCAGACAAATCCTTATGAAAGGCGGAATTGCTTTAACTGCTTTATATTCATTCTCAAAAGGTAAAGAATGATGGTTAAATACTAACCAAAAACTCATATGAGTTTTTCGAGTGCTTTATTGGTCTCATCAAAAAAGCCTTCTGGCCAACAATCTAGGCATCCGTTATCGTCTATAGTAGGAGAAATAACAGTAGATTGTGGTGACAACCTAGTTCTCTCTAAATAGAATAGTTTCACATTGTCAGCTTCAATACATTTTTCCTTTATTGCTACGCGAACTCCATTCAAAAAGTGATCAGAATGAGTTTCGATGCATAATTGGACGCCATTTTGTGAAGCCAAAGCACATAGTTTCCCCAGCGCAGATTGGCCAGCAGGATGTAAATGAGCTTCCGGATTTTCTAATAATAATAAATCCCCTGGTTTTGACTTTAACAAAGCAACAACAAGAGGTAATACAAATGTTATTCCAAATCCCACATTTTGGGGTTTGAAGGATGCCGTAACATCGTGTTCTTGCACAAAAGAATAACACAAAGCAACAGAATTGGTATCGTTTTGTAACTTTGCCTCTACTCGAATGCCAGGAGATATTTCCGACATCCATGCATTCACATTTTCAGTTAAGGTAAAACCCATGCTAGCAGGATGCTTTAGAGAAGAAATAAAAATCTTCTTTAATCCAAATTCAGACAGATAATGAGCAGCAAATTCACCATGATTACCAATGGAAGATAAAATTTTCACATGATACTCAGATTTATCATACGTAGTTTGAGGACCAATACGATCAGCAGAGAGGTATTGAAAATTAGTATTGAAAAGACTTAGCTTAGAATCATGGTCAGAAATAGTAATTGAGGATTGATCGTTATCTATTAAAGCGTCGATAAAAGTCTGAACATCTGAATCAGAAGAATATCGAAATCGATAGCGATCAGGTTTTCGATCCGACCAAGTTAGTAAAAATTCCATCTCATCTACATCAGCGCTTTCAGAAAGAACATCACTCCCCGTTCCTAACGAAACGTATTCACCATTCAAAAACAAACCTTTTGCTGGGAAAAACCCTTTCTCAAAAGACTGTCGAAGTAATAAAAGAACTTGTAAAAAAGAAGATTTTCCCATTCCATTTAATCCACTAAAAATATTCAAATTCGACAAAGTAAACGAATTGTCATATAGAGTTTTAAATCGTTGTATTCTTACAAATTCAAGCATTATAAATCTCCTTTAACAATCGAGTAACTGCTTCATGCCGATAGTCGTAATGACTTTTTTTCTGTGTGGAATAAGTAATTGATTTAACATAATCATTGTCGTTTTCTATTAACTGCATATGTTTTTCTACTATTTTATCTTTGTTCTCAAGCAATACTTTGAAGTCATCTACTGAAATCTTGGCCATTGCCACCGACCACACTTCAAATAATGAAGAATTCTTCTTGATAGAACCACTAGTAGAACTTGTTTTTTTCTCAAAAGCCTCAGAACCAAAAATCTCATAACAACGTTTCATTGAAGAACAAAAAATAGATCTGTAGTTACATAACTCTGAATCAGAAAAATGCTCAAGTTGCTCATTCATCACATCCAAAAACTGAGTGATATTCTTTTTAAATGCTCCAAAATCCATTGAATAAAAAGCAAAAAAACGAAGAATAAGCTCTTTGTCTTTCATACGTTTCGACTGATCTCCAATTGTTTTAATTAGAAACTCATCGTGGGACAATCCATCAAGCCAATTCCTTATCGAAGGTTTTGTCATTGCATTTCGAATTTCCTGGTCATTTAAATATAAACCACCCGTGTTAATTCTTCTGAATAAAGAAAATTTTACTTCCTTTGGAGTACCTGGTTGAATTAAAAACAACGTTACTGGGCATTCATCAATTCTTCTCTTATACATTCGAGGTAGATCTTCATAGCACTTCCCAGAATACTCAGTTAAATACTCTAACCCTTTTAGTTTTAAAGCTTTATCCACCACAAACTTTTTAAATGCAGATAAACGTTGTAATCCATCCACAACAAGCCATTTATCATCGTCAGAAGCATCAAAGTAAAAGGCAGGCAGGGGAAGTCGAATTAAAACAGATTCAATAAGACGAGACATTTTATCATCTTTCCATAAATCTGCATGTCGTTGAAACTCTGTATTCAAATCAATTTCATCATTACGAAGTCGCTCAATAATGTTACGTAAGGTATCGTTTCTAGGCAGTACACTTATCTCTTTAGGGTTAAATGGCTCCTTCATTTCAATTTCTTTTTCATCTTTGTTTTCTATATATTCTATCTCCTCTTCCATAACAATATTTTTATCTTCACACATTTCGTCTTCCAGATAATGCATAGAAAAGTATCTCCTAAAAGGGTTTATTCCAAAATTGTATCAGTATAGCATGAATCGTCAATTTATTGACAATGTTTAGTTCAGAAACAAGATAATAGCAAAAAAGGTGACAGAAGCATTGCAATCGAAACCAACCCCAAGGATGAGAATAAAGCTCTGCATAGGTTAATCGCAAGAGGGGAAACTATAATGCACTTTCTTGAAAATTCAAATAGTTACTTGGAGATTACAAGAAAGTATTTCTCCCAAATGCCATCAAATGGTTTCCAGCGACAGTAAATCAAAAAAGCTAAAAAACTTGCAATTTTTTTCGCCTTCTTCGATTTATAATATAGAGTGTTTTTATATTTGTATAATGGTATCATGTAATTGGTCGATACCAAACCTGTTCTTTCGGGTTTGCACGTTTCGAACCGTTCCCGAACATTGCTTGGTAGCAGTTTAAGGAGTATGTAAATGAAAAGAATAGGAACTTTGTTTGCAGTAGTGTGTATTTGCTCTATCGTTCTTTGCAACTGTGGTGTTACCACTACGAAAGTGAAAACCATAGAAGCTCCACCAGTGGAAATGGTAGAAGCATTGCAATCAAAACCAACCCCAAGGATGATAACAAACCAAGAAACCAACAAATCGTACCTTTTTTTGGGAGAAGATGTTCTTTCTTCCCCATTCACACGGGAAGTGTATACCATTGAAGGATTCAATTTCACTCGCAACGATTCGTTCTCCGTAATCTTTAGCAAGAATCCCGATACAATTCCAATTTACATAAACAAAGAGGAAGTATTGTATGTGGAAACTCCAAAAGATACACACAATTACACAAATGTCCTTTCATATATACAAGGTAATGAACTGGTAAGAGTAACGGATAAAAGCATTAAGTTAATAAACAAAAACATAGTTGTGTTAGCAGCTAAATACGACAATGAACATGAAACACTTAACCTTGACACAAACAAATCCATTCCCTTCACCACAGAATATCCTTTATTCTCTATAAAGTCTTTGAAAGATGGATACCTTTGTTCCTACTTCGATGAAGCAAAGTACGACCGTTTCATGGAAGTAATGGAACAAGAC
>CAYRBR010000097.1:0-5236 GCA_964422555.1 uncultured Caldisericota bacterium
GAAGATGTACGCAGTCCTGCCCTGTAGGTATTAATATGGTATCCATTATTTCTGATATTAAGGAGGTTGTTGACAATGGACAAGACTAAAAAACCATCATCCAAAAACCAGAATCCATATATTCCGTTCATGAGTGAAATTCTTGAGATAAAACAAGAAACTTCTTCCGTGAAGAGTTTTTTGCTGCAAATACCAAAAGAAGCAAGCGGAATGGTGTGCAATCCTGGACAGTTTTTTCAACTTTCCTTACCTGGTGTTGGCGAAATACCAGTTGGAATATCAAACTTTGATGCAAAGAAAAACACTCTTTTGTTTTGTATAGCAAAGCTAGGAGTTGTAACCTCCAAATTACATTCTCTAGAAGTAGGAGACCAGGTAGGCATAAGAGGTCCTTATGGAAATGGTTTCCCAATGCAGGACTGGAAGAAAAAGAATCTAATTCTGGTTGCAGGTGGAATGGGACTAGTTCCCTTAAGAAGTGTCATTGAAGATTATTTCCGTAATCAGAACGAGTACGGTGAATTAGAAGTACTTTACGGTGCAAGAAACTCACAGGAAATCATTTTCAAACAGGAAATGAAAGAATGGAGAATGAAGAAAAAAACTACCTGTAAAATAACAATTGATAAACCCGAAAAAGGATGGGATGGCAATACAGGTTTTGTCTGTAATTTGGTTGACAGTACATACTGCGATTGTAGTGAAGTGTTGTTCCATAGCGTTTCTAATGAAAAAGACAATACCGTCATTCTAATTGTTGGACCTCCAGTGATGTTTAATACTGTACTTGATAAACTAAATGAAATTAACTTTCCTGATGAGTCTGTGTATTTATCTCTTGAAAACCATATGAAATGCGGCATTGGGAAATGTGGGCATTGCAATTGTGGAAGCAAGTATATTTGTCAGGACGGACCTGTATTTTCATGGAAAGAATTGAAATCCATGAAACCTGAATTTTAGGAGGAGATATGTCTGTACACGAAAACAAACTCCAACGATTTGTCTATTGGTTCAAAGACCGTTTTCGCAATATGGATTTATTTGACGAATCACTTCAGCCAAAACATCCTAAAAATCCTTCATACTGGATTGGTGGAATGCTTTATCTTGGATTATTGATTCAAATTCTCCTGGGTTCTATTTTGGCAATTTACTATGTTCCTTCTTTCGAATTAGCATATAGAAGTGTTGAGTCAATTATGGAGCTTCAACTGTGGGGTATTCCTATTGGTCCATGGTTACGAGGTTTTCATAGATACTTAGCCGATACGATTATTATTTTAGCCATGCTACGTGTTTTCCGTCTCTTCTTTGCCGGGGATCACAAAAAACCCTATGAATTTACTTGGTTCTGGGCAGTTATATTTGTTGTCATAACAACTGTTTTCGGATTTAGTGGGTATATTTTACCGTTGGATCAACGTGCCTATTGGGCAACCACAATTGGTACCACTATGCCTACATTTGTAGATGAATTACCGTTGTTAGGTAACTTGCAGCTTGGTGCCTTCCTGCAGTTTATTGCCAGGGGTTCGGTTGTTATCTGTACTAATACAATCACCCGGTTCTACGCATTACACTATGTGTTGCCAATCGGTATTGTTGTATTAGTAGAAGCATACTATTATTTCATGAAGAAAAAGAGAATCAATCTTCCCGCTCTGGGAGTTATTGTTCTGTTTGTTATAGTTATTGCCTGGCAGTTGCTGGAACCAGCCCATTCTCAGTTGCCGGCTGATCCATCTTCTCCACCGGAGCATATTTTACCCGACTGGTATTTCCTTTTTGTTTATTACTTCTTGAAAGTGTTTGACTTCCTATGGGGTATCTTGTTCAATGTCTTCTTCCTGATATTTGTAATCTTGATGCCGTATATCGAAAGAAACCACTTCAAGAGTCCGAAGAAACGACCTTTGTGGAATTCTCTTCTTGTACTCGGGTACGCTCTGTTTATTATCCTCTCGTGGAGAGCTGCATTGTATTCTGATTCAGCCATATTAAGAGCGGATATTCCCTGGATCTTGGGATCGTATATAGTGTTTATTTTATTCTTCGGATGGTGGCAAAAGAAAGTAGATAAAAATGAAAAACGTAAAGGCGAATTGGTTCACAGAAAATAGTAACTGGATTTTTTGGTTAGCTCTTATTCCAGCTGTAGTATTAGGAAATATGTGTTTTGTACATATCAAATCGTTACTATCGTTTGGTTTCAGAGCGTCCTATTTTTGGATTACGATGGGGCTAATTTGCTTGTTTATCGTTAACCTGCTGTTTCTAGTTTTCATAATGTATATGAATGACGATATTGACGGAAATATAAAGAAGCGTATTTCCTGGTTTGATTTATGGATTCAGAAATGGCACTTAAAGGAGCAATAAAATGAAAAAACAAGAAACTTTTTTGACAGTCATTTCCTATTTCTTTCTTCTCGTGGTTCTTGTGCTTTTGGGTTTTTGCTATCAGCTACACATGATGGGAAATCAGGAAACATTTGTCATTTTAATATCCATTGTCTTCATTTGTTTCGGCATTGTTCTTACTGCTGAAACTAAGTTGAAATGGCTGGAGGCAAGCGAAAAGGAATAACATGAAACGCTTTCGAAGGATCTGTTGCTTTGCATTAACTCTACTTCTTTTGCTGGGTGCATTTCGGGAAAATACCTTGGCAGAAGGGCAAGCACTGCAAATAGATCCTTCGACATTGTCTTTTTCCCTGCATTCTTCTTCCTCTGACAGAAAAGCAGTTGTTTTTACCAATCCAACTGCACAACCTATTCAGTTCGCATTATTAAAGGAAAGAAGTTCCAGTCAAGCATCTCAAAATGAAATGGTTTTGGATGATTCTTCTCCAGCTGAAGAGGTAGGTTCCCCCTGGAGAACTCCCCAATACAATTATTCTCGAACTGGATATAACGATATCGAATCGGTGCTTCTTCCATTTGAACAGAAGTGGCGATTCCAAGGGTACAAATCTATGCTAACCCCTGTTTTATCGGGTTCCTTCTTATATATTCCTTCAGAAGATGGGCGTATCTATGTAGTGAACAGTAAAACAGGAGTAAAAGAAAACACTTTTTCAATTGGACAGGCCATTTACTCTGTCAATTTGTATCAAAGATACTTAATTGTCTGCACCAATGTTTCAGTAATTCTTTTTGATCGTGTTTCCGAGAGAATCATTTGGACTCAACCTTATAAGGTTAAGAGTATATACGGAGTGGCAGCATGGGAAGGGCTTCTGTTTATAGGGACTGATTCGAAACTAATTTGTTTGGACTTAATTACAGGCAAAAATTATTGGGTTGTTCAAAATGCATGTTCCATGATATCTTCTGATGATGGATTTGTATCTGTTGCCCTTAATCAGTCAGAGGTAGCCACCTATGATGCACGAGATGGGAAAGAGTTATTTAGAAAAACTTTAAATGGAGTACTATCAGGTCCGGTGGTTTTATCGGATAAGCAAGTCTTTTATTGTGCAACAAACCCTGATTCACATACTAGTATTCTTTACTGTTCATCCAGAGAGGGTGAATTGTATTGGCAGTATCCCATTAATGAAACTGTTAATACAAGCATTGCTGTAGATGAAAAAAATGTGTATCTAACCACAGCCAAAGGCAGCGTAGTTTCTCTTGATCGCTTTCGGGGGAATCTTCGATGGCAAAAGAAGATGAGTTCTACTGTTACCGTTCCACCCGTAATTGCTTCATCGTATGTGTTCGTAGGAGATAACGAAGGAACTGTAAAAGCGTTTTTACGGGAGGATGGTTCGGAAGTATGGTCGACTCCATTGACTTTTCCTCTAAACAATCCGTTGGTTGTTGCCCAGGGTTTTTTATACCTAACCGACAATGCTGGTAGTTTATATAGCTACTGTAGAGTGGGAGAAAATGTTATTCCCCCCTATGCTCCCGCCAGATTAAACGGATACCCCGGGAACCAGAATTTTACACTTACCTGGGAGATTGAACAGCCCTCCCCCGACCTGGCAGGATATCATATTTATAGAAAGAAACACTTGGAGTTGGATTATACATTACTAGATTCTGTTGGAATCGTTGATTATTACTTCGACAATAACTTAGAAAACGGAATTCAGTATAAATATATTGTTCGAGCCTTTGACACCTATGGAAATGAGAGCGGTAGTTCTCGAATGGTTTCTGGTGTACCTTCTGTTTCAATTAATCCATTGTGGCTTGATTTTTCTCCATCAGCAGGATCCATTAATCCTGGGGAATCGGAAGTGATCACCATTGAAGTGGATGGCTCGGTGGTTCCTTCTGGTCACTATGAAGGCTCCTTATTGGTACTGGTATCGGGCACAAATCAAAAAAACAGGAAACAATATATTTATGTTACATTGGACAATAACTCTTCTAGTGAGGGGACAATAAAACCTCCTGTTTTAACGAATATAAAGCAATCTGATTCAAGAGTGAATCTTACCTGGGAAAAATACCCAGGAATATGGAATATCGAAGTATATCGATCTACTGTTTCAAAAGATGAAATGCGTTTAATTGCCACCATTTCAGGTACAGAAACTGAGTATATAGATAACCAGGTTAAAAATGGAACACGATATTTTTATACACTTAAAGCAATTTCACAAGATGGAAATAAAAGTGCTTATTCCAACGAGGTAAGCACTATACCGTTTCCAGTTGAACTACAGATAAATACGAAGGAGAATGTAACCACCACAAAACCCGTCTTTTCGGTTTCCGGTAGAGCGGATCCAAAAGCGATTTTGACGGTGAATGATCATAGAATCGAATTAGACGCAAATGGGAATTTTCATACATCTATAGGAGTTCCTGTTGGAATCAGCACTCTTAGTTTTGTTGCCAAAGCTACTGATAACACAACACAAAAGGTGAGTGTGTCTGTTAATTGCATGTTGTCTGCCATGCAAATACGATTACAAGTAGACAACCCCCATGTGTATGTTAACGAAGAATTGTGGCCATGGGATTTAGAATCACCTCCTTTGTTGAAGGACCAACGAACATTTATCCATCTTCGATTTGTGAGTGAAATTGTTGGAGGAGAAGTGAAATGGGATTCACAAGAAAAAAGAATTACAGTTTTGTATAAACAGAACGAAGTGATATTATGGATAGGTAAGAACGAAATATTAGTTAATGGTGAAAAAGAAGAAATGGATACTGCACCCTTTATTTTTCACGGAAGAACAATGATTCCATTGCGATTTGTGACGGAACC
>CAYRBR010000098.1:0-2638 GCA_964422555.1 uncultured Caldisericota bacterium
AACGCTTCGTTGACACCGAAGAGGTCAGAGGTTCGATTCCTCTATCGCCCACCATATCATTATGAAACGAATAAAACAAACGAACATCATTACTTTTTCTCAGTTTTTCTTCTATGCTTTCTGGTTTTTTAAGCAAATTTTTGGCATTAGAAAACCTCTTATTCATACTATGGTCATCCATTTTGGGTGCAATCTGTCCTGTGAACATTGCGACATTAAGAATCAAATCAAAAACCTTCCCAAGCCTACCTCTATTTCCTTTGCAGATGCCCAGGAAAGAATGGTTGATCTATACAACCGTGGGTGCAGAGTATGCTATTTTGAGGGAGGAGAACCCACCATCTGGAAAGATGGCGAAAAGAATCTACAAGACCTCATTCTGGAAGCAAAGAGAATTGGGTATTTTACAACGGGTTATACAACCAACGGAACCGGTCGTATCTTTACTGAAAGTGATGTTATCTCGGTAAGTTTAGACGGTCCAGAAAAGATTCACGATACTATTCGACAAAATGGTTGTTACAAAGCTTTGTTTAACAATTTAGATACATGTCAGCATGGAAATATATTTGCCAACATGACACTCACCAAAACAAACTACCACTTTATAAAAGAAACCGTAGAGATAGTTAAAAATCACCCTTCTCTTCAGGGAATAATGATGAATTTCATCACCCCACCCCCAACAAGCATTGCCCTTTCATGGGAAGAAAAAAAGCAATGTGTTACAGAAATATTACAATTAAAAAAACAAGGGTTTCCTATATTAAATAGCAAAACTGCTCTAAAAAAACTTCTTGTAGAAAACTGGCAGAATAAATGTCCTCTTTGGATGTCTCTTTTTACCCTTCCAAACAAAATTGAAATAGGTGGATGTCCAATGCAATCTAACCAATCGTGTCAGCATTGCGGCTTCAATGCTCCCCGCGAATACCAGGGAATTGCAGCAGGGAATGTCCTTTCTACGCTAGAAATGGCAACCTATTTTGCCTTTCGAAGAACAGACTAACTTCCTACAAACAAACCGAAATAATCCAGGCAATTGACACTAAAACTGCATTGCATATACATGTACCTAGCACTCCCTTTACTGCTTTTAGTAAATCTTCATCGGTGGGTTTACATGTTTTTAATGCACTGAAAACTGGTAAAGTAATCGGTAAAGTTAGAAAAGATAATAGAAACCAAGGATTCACAAACGAAGCTATCCCCACAAAAATATAGTATATCAGAACAGTAATCT
Organism: uncultured Caldisericota bacterium; assembly: GCA_964422555.1. Classification (GTDB taxonomy): domain Bacteria; phylum Caldisericota; class Caldisericia; order UBA6126; family UBA6126; genus JAGLCW01. Next base: position 1,244 of record CAYRBR010000098.1, read on the forward strand.
TTGTTAGTTCCACAACAAATGGAATTCCCATTCGAACAGCAATATCCTTTTCATTTGTTGTAAGATGAGCATCATACCCGGTTAATTGATCAGTTGTTCTCATTGCAAATGCCAGTAGTCCTTGTTGTATAGCTACCAATAATGGAATCCATAGCGAAAAATCAGGATGCAGAAAATAGTATGAAAAATAGCTGATCAAGAAAAAGGAAATTCCCGCAGATACAGCCCCCAAACCCTTTGATCCAAGGTTTAATGGGGGAGCAGTGTAGAAAAAGCTTATGAACAAGCCTATTGCTCCCACAATAACAATCACAATTCCTGCATGAAGAAATACTGGAATAGCAAATATAAACAGTAAGCAAAGCAAGATACTTAAAACCCATTTCCCCCATGCTTCACTTACGATCCCTAAATCAAAAGCATTTCCATTCCAGAAAACGGTATCGTTAATTTCTTTGCCGTATTTGTCTCCCATTTTCTTGTAATGAAGCTCTTGCTTTACTTTATCTACCCCACTTTTGTGATCAAAATAGTCATTTGAAATATTAACAAACATGGCAAAGAAAAAAGTTTCCAGTACAATACTCACTGCTATCCACCCATGTCCACTTAATGCAACCCCTGCAACAACTCCCGTAAGAGAAGTAGCCACAAATGGAATGGTGTAAAAAATTCGAAGCGCGCCTATCCACTGTAAAATCGATAATTTTTTTCTTTTCATGTATAATAATCCTTTGTTGTTGATTTCATTCTCTTATTCTCTTATTATAGGTATCGTACTTTTATAAAGGAAGATGGGGTATATGTTAAAAAATACAATTTCCAAAAAAGATATGTTAGAAATCCAGCAAAAAGTTGAGCTAGATTTAAAGAACTACATGCGGAAAAGAGCATTTTCAAATATAGCTCGATATTTGAACCACCCATCTGTACAACACCAGGTGTTTGCAGTCCAAACATTTGTAGATCTTTACGATAAATATCCACAAGAACAAGACAAACTTCTTTCCGAGTTTTTGAAATCCTACTTACCCATGCAGAAATTTTCTGCGCTGCTCATAATTGCAGGGATTTCTCTCCAACATCCTGAATTTGGTTTCCCAAAAATGGCAGAAGCACTGCATGCTCGAAAAGAGATAAAAGAATTTGCTGCCAATGCGCTACAAAACTCTTGGAAAGGGCAAGAAGAAGCAATGGTAGCCAACATGTCTCGATACTGGGATTTACAGGATGATGCTCAGTTAAAAACAGTTGCTGTTTTATCAGTGAACACGCACGCCGAAGACGAAGAAAACATCTTGCTTGATTTTTTAGGGAAATTCATTGAATCCAGTGATATCCATGTTAAAAATAATTTGGTAACAAAATTGAAAGAGTTTTACATTCGAGAACCCA
>CAYRBR010000098.1:2738-5128 GCA_964422555.1 uncultured Caldisericota bacterium
CATGTTAAAAATAATTTGGTAACAAAATTGAAAGAGTTTTACATTCGAGAACCCATTGTTGTTGAAGCAAAGCTTCGTGAATGGCTGTTGAATGCCTCTACACAAAATCCCGAAAACACCATTATTCAAATGATTCGGGAAATTGCAAAAAGAAAAGATCCATTTCTATTAGACAAAACCAGCTTAATAATGAAAAACTGGAGTAAAAATGAAAAGCTAAGTACCACTGCAACAGAAGTACTTAGCTTATTGGCTAGCAATCATAAACACAATCGATAAACGGTTGTTATTCTTTTTCGATTCGGGCCTTCATATCCTGTCGAAGGCGTTTAATTGCCTTCGCTTCAATTTGTCTAATTCTTTCCCGTGTCACGTTGAATATTTTTCCTACTTCTTCCAGAGTATGGGGTCGAACATTTTCCAGTCCGAACCGTAACAAAAGTATCTCTCTTTCTCTATCGGTTAGATTGTTCAATACTTCGTATAATTGATCTTTAAAATGTAAATCAACTACTTTTTCTTCAGGAGAAATAGCTCGCTTATCTTCTACAAAATCACCCAGTCGATTATCTTTATCAGTTCCTAGTGGTGTTTCTAAAGAAATCGGTTCTTGTGATACTTTTAAGTACTCCCGGATTTTCTTTTCAGGCAATCCAAGTTCTTTAGCTATCTCTTCATGAGTAGCAGAACGACCTAATTTCTGATACAATCGTCGTTCAGCCCGTTGAATTTTATTAATGGATTCAACCATATGAACGGGGACTCGGATAACTCGAGACTGATCAGCCAAGGCACGAGTAACAGCTTGACGAATCCACCAGGATGCATAGGTTGAGAAACGAAATCCTCTTCGATAATCATATTTTTCAACCGCTCGAATTAATCCTACATTTCCCTCTTGCACCAAATCAAGAAAAGAGAGAGAATGACCCGTATATTTTTTGGCAATACTCACAACAAGTCTTAAATTAGACTCAATCAGTTTCTTTTTTGCCTCAATTTCACCTGCTTCAATACGTTTTGCTAATTCAATTTCTTCATCAAAAGAAAGAAGAGAAATTTTCCCTATCTCTTTTAGGTACATTTTTATGGGATCTTTTAAGTCCACCTCTTCTATTTCAATTTCTTCTGGTTTCGTATGTGCTTCTTCTCCCTCTTTAAGAGGATCTCCATAATCAATACCTTCTTGATCCAGAATTGCATACATAACTTCCATATCGGTGTCGGAAAGACTTACCTTTCCCATTACATTCATAATTTTTTTGTATTCAAGAATTTTCCCTTTTGAAGCACTACTTAAAAGTTTCTTGAATGCAGGTATCGCTCTAATTTTCTTTTCAGCTTCTTCTCCATGCTCTTCAAGAATCATTTTTGCTAACTTCATGGAAGGGGTTTCAATAGGAGCCTCTTCGGTTATTTCTTTCTTCTTTAGTGTATTTGTTTTGGTTGCTGGTTTTGCAGTTTTAGTTGATTTAGATACTGCTTTCTTGGTTGTTTTTTTACTATCTTTTTTTGCAGAAGATTCTGTTTTTTTCTTCGTTGTAGTTTTTTTGGTTGTGCTTTTAGACGAAGTGACTTTTTTTCCAGTAACTTTTTTAGTACTCTTCTTTAAAGTTTTTGTATTCTCTTTCTTGGTTCCTTTTTCAACCGTTTTATCTGCGCTTATCTTTTCAGAGGCTTTTGCTTTACTCTTGGTTTTCTTTGGTGTAGGTTTAGATTTAGAAGCAGATTTAGTTTTTTTACTGACAGTTTTCTGTTTTACTGGTTTTGTATTTGCCGATTTAGTCTTCTTTTCAGTTGTCGCTTCAGTTTCTTCTTTTTTGGCTGTAGCAATAAACCGACCGTGCCCATCTCGTTTTGGAAGAGTGCGTTTTTTTCTTGCACTGGTTGTTTCGTTTTCTGTATCTATTTTCTTTTCTTTCATTTTAACTAACCAATCATCCTTTCTGCATTAACCAAGATTAACATTCTTCTTGTACCAGTCTTCTAAATTCCTCTCTGAGTTTTTTTGAAGTTTCCAAATCTCCATTGCGTTCAGCATTTGCAATTTGCTGCTTCAATGGTTTCAAAACAGTTTGCTCTTTCCGCACCACATCTATACTACAAATAATCTGCGGAATAACATCGCCATCGATACAATTATTGTTCATGTTTTGGAGTTCCATAAGTTTACTATAAAAATTCTCTTTGTCAGGATCTCCTTGAAAATTTTCTATCTGAATTGGTTTTTTTTCTTCCAATGCTTTCTGAAATTCTGTAAACAAATCTCTATATATACCTTCCGGAAAATCGGTTGGTTCCAGTTTTGCAAAAACAATATCCGAAAAAATATCCGGGGCTGTAATAATTGCCTTCAGTAGTAGAATGGCATCACGCTCCGATACAACAGT
>CAYRBR010000099.1:0-5085 GCA_964422555.1 uncultured Caldisericota bacterium
TATGTTACAGGGATAACCCGAAGCAGGGATTTTCCTATGGCTGAAACAATAGGAGGAGAACCTGCTCCGGGATTCGACAGAACATTTAATGGGGTAAGTGATGCCTTTGTTATAAAATTGAATGCGACAGGTACACAACTTCTGTATTCCACATTCCTAGGAGGAAGTGATTATGATGGTTCTAGTGACATTTCAATAGACAGCAAGGGGTATGTGTATATTACTGGAGACACATATAGCACAGATTTTCCTATGACCGAAACAGTGGGAGGAGAACCTGCTCCAGGATACGACAAAACATTCAATGGCAATGATGATGCATTTGTATTGAAACTTGCCATTTCTCCTGTTTTAACTGTTCAATCAGAAATTACTCCCATAAAACCTACCTTTCACAAAGGTGATCCCGTATATTTAAATATGGATATCCATAATGCTGGAGCAATAGCAACCGGTTCTATTCTAACTGTTGAGCTTCCACAGGAAATTACCTTTGTTCATTGCACACAATACAATGCTACTGTAACCGGTAAAACTGTTTTCGTTACATTAGGAACCATAAATTTTAAAGAGACAATTCAGTTTCCTATCCAACTGGAAGTAACTTCTGATGTTCCTTCTCAAAAAACAGTTTCTATTCCTCTAACTTTAACATCCAATGAAACTTCGACTATTGCCAGAAGTAGCGTAGAAACGATTCTTGCTCCTATACCTTGCCCAGAACTGTATTTGGAAGCAACTCCCAGTAAAACGATGTATCAATATGGTGATTTAGTGTACTTAAATATTACCGTTCGTAATTTGGGAGGAACGGCAACCGGTGTAGAACTAGATGTAGAACTTCCTTCTGATATATCGTATGTAAGCTGTGATGCATACCAAGTCACTAGCAGTGGACAAAATCTAACTATAAAAGTAGGTACAATGCTACCCGATACTGTTCTTCAATGGGTCATGATATTGGAAGTATCCTCGAAAGTACTGGTTTCAAAAAGTGTACCTCTTGTTCTAGAAGTAACTGCAAATGAGTGTGATTCATTTGTAAGAGAAATTGTACAAATTCATCTGGAACCGGAACGAACCGGAAAACAGGAACTAGGGCTATCGTTAAAACTGTTGAATTTGGAATACGATGAAACCACTGGTTCGTATTACCTACCATTTGACCAACTGTTGGAATTACAAATGCAGGTAACTGGGTACCAAAAAACCTACAACTACACCGTTCAATGGGGCGATGGAGAAACAACGAATAAAGCAGAAGAAACCAATTCTACCATTGTGCAGAAACACAAATACACGGCCAAAGGATCTATGCAAATAAAAATAACCGTTACTGATATAAATGGACGAAGCAAAACCTCTTCCTTGTATGTAACAGTAAGATAAAGAATAATAAGTAAATGAAGACTCTGTATAAAATTGAATAATTTAATTTTGTTGTTTTTTTTACAACACCAAAATAAATGCTATAGCTATATATATGAGCGGAACTGTTTGGAGGATGTAAATGAATTGGAATAGAATTCTCACCATCTTTGTTTGTGTTTGTATAGTACTTGTAGCAGTATTGGCAATTTTTCGTATAGAGTTATATATAAACTACTTAGCGTACAAAGACAGTCAATACACTTCTCGACAAGAACTCTCGTCGGATCAAACGGGTGAACAATTGGTTTTTGATTCGATTCAAAGTCCAGATAGTCAGCCTTTGCAATACAATACGTTGCTTGGTTGTCACCACGACCATTTGAAAAGTGATCATCCTGTTCTCTACACTACAAAAAACGGTTTGTACACGATAGATTGGGTACAACTTTATGAAGATAATCAACCAAGTATGTGGGATAAAAAATTAGTTATTCGAACCGACTTGCAGGGAAAAGTACTATGGTCTTTTCAGTTAGAAAAAAACTATAGCTCATTTTTTCTTAAAGGTGTATTCACTTCAAATAGTTTCGTCGATGAAGAAGAAAATATATACATACAAGGACAGGTTACCAACCGGTTTTTCTTGTGGAAAAAGTGGGTTCCACGTCAACAATCTCATTTTCTTGTTAGTCTTAACAAAGAAGGAAACATTAACTGGATATACTTCACCGACACCTATATAAGTTTTAGTGAAGGAGTGGTAAAAGATCAAAAGGTATATCTAACCACACTGGAAAATCCAATTGATTCAGACCATAATAATAGCACTATTATTTGTCTTGATGCTCGAAATGGGAAAAAGCTGTGGGATGTTCAAACTTCATTTTTAGGAGAGTCTGTATTTTACAGTTCTTTTGGAATTCACATTGCCAATTCCTCTATCGATGAAGAAAATCAGACAGTTCATGCAAATTTGAAAACAATATCTTTTGATGGAGAACCCCTTTGGGAGAAAACGCTTGATTTTCCAGCAACCTTGTCTGAAACCTTGCCTTATGAAAAGCAGATTCTGTTTTCATCCAATTCACACCATTTGTATATCTGTTTCTGTGCCAACGGACGGAAAGTGTCCCGAGTATCCCCGGAAGTTACTCTTGCACAAACATCTCGGATCGTGTCTCTTGATTCTTCTGGAACAATTGAGTGGGAGCACCAGATTCCTGAAGAAGAAGACAAATGGATTCATGCAATAGAGTGTAATAATAATCAGCTATGCATTGCTGGAGGAACAATAGGACAAACAAAGGGCATACCTAAGGATGTGTTCTTAACTAGTTTTTCTCCGAAAGGGAAAATTATGTGGAACACCTATATTGAAGGAGATGAAACAGAACCATATTTGTTTTTTGAACCCGATGTAGATCCTGGATCCTTTGTTCTCGGAGGTTTGCATCTTCAGATGACAAAAGATGCAATCGTTCTTGTCACTTCTACACAAAGTAAGGATATTCAAATTCAAAACGGAACACCGTTTAATCTTCATCTACCAGTAGTTTCTTTTAAGCAACCTACAAAAGAACCATGCTACAGCGTCTTATATATGTTCGATACCCAAGGCAATTCCATTTACAGCGCGTACACAACAACCAACTCCAACAAAGAACAGAACAATACTAAACAGAAACCCACGATTCAAACCTCTGACTACTTTGTTGCCGACTGGATACACGATATGAGAATTCAAAACAACGAGTTATTTATTCTCAGTACTTCCAATAACCTGCGTACCCTTTTAACCAATCCAGCTACATCAACGTTACATTATGAGGGACAAGAATTCAGAGGGTACTACTACCTTCTGTCATGTTATAACTTACCAACCCGTTCCACTGATAACAGTGTCGGTGTAACTAAAACAAGTAACTCTAATAGTTCATTCTCATCTGATTCCTGGATTATCGATAATGATTGGATCTACTACATTGATCACAGCAGAGGGGGTTGTATCTGTAAGATAAAATTAGATGGTACAGGGTACCAGGTTTTGCTAGCAAGCTCCGACATCAGATACAATCTATCACTATGCCATGCTACGCTATACTATTGTGCACATGGTTATTTATGGCAGATTGATCCTGAAGGTATAAATAACAAAAAAGTAACCTGTAATGGTGAATACATCGAAGGTATCAGGGAAATTACATCATCCAATTCCGAACTATTTCTTGTTAGTAACAAGCATAAAGAAGAAATACTTCGCTACCAACCACAACAATCTAATGTAGAAGTAATATATGAAGGAAAAACACAAAACATACAATATGCAAATGATACCGTATTCTTCCAAGATCCACTTCAAGAAAATTGTGTCATGCAATACAACAACACTACATCAAGTTGGAATCAGCTGAATATCAAGAATACAGTGTTTATGAAAGCACTTGATGAATACATCTTCTATACAAGCAAAGAGAACAATCTGTTCCGATTCAACCTGGCTACTAATAAAAGTACAAAACTTGGAAACTACAAGTCGTCTTCATTGGAAGTTGTTGAAAACAACCTGTTTATTATATCATCTAATGGTCTCTATAAAATGAAATGGGATGGTTCAGAACCAGAAAATATTCACGATGGACCATGTCACTCTTTAAAGGTCTTTGCAAATGAACTGTATTTCGTAAATGAATCAGTTCCATCTTACTCAAATATTTGCCTTATCCCCAATAAATCTTCTGGTTACATACCCATACAAGATCGGTTCACACAAGAGAAAACTGTCTTCAATTTCACAAATACAAAACCCATACCTGGTGCTGCAAACAATCGAAAACAAGGGAAAATGAGTTTCTCTCAGGATACCCCCTATATGGCAACCTGCAAAGATAATATTGAGTACAATATCTATCAATTAGTTTCAAATGAACGTCTTCCATGGAGCAATGAAGCTTTTCAATTAAAAAGTTTTACTGTAAATGAAGACACGGTTTACTATATAAAAGACTCGCAACGATCCAATGTTTCTACCAACAGCCTGCTCAAAATAGATCCTACAGATAGAACGACTAGGTCAACCATTATCGCATTGCCAGTTATTGACTATATCGTAAGCGACAAGTATGTATACTTCTCTACCCCCTTTCCCTTTTATGGTTTCTACAGACAAAATCTTCAAACTGGTAACAGAGAAAGAATCTCTAATGATTTAGCTACAGGTATTACTTTTGTTGGAAACACCATTGCTTTTATGAATCAATTCCACGAAATTGTAGTAGTGGACGAAGAAATGAATACAAATATTATTATGCAACAAGAGGGGATTGAACAACTTAGTATTGTACAAAATAATGCTTATTTCCTGGACAAAAACCAGATACTAAATCAATTATCCCTGCAAACAGGAGAAATAATCCTACGAATCGAAGAGCCAATTCAAACCTATAATGTTACAGACACATGGGTATATTATTGTGACGAAAAAGAATCATCCCCTTTAAAAAGAATGCACATCACTACTGGAAAAATAGAAAAATTCAATCTATCACATGTTTATAGCATTTACACAAACAACACCGACGCATACATCTTTTCATACGATGAAAACACACAGCCTGTTATACACAAGATTACCCCAACAGGCGAGGTATTGAGCCTGACAAAAATTATTTTGGAGGAATGAAATGGTGAAAAGTAGTAAATTTAGTATTGTATTAT
>CAYRBR010000100.1:0-5079 GCA_964422555.1 uncultured Caldisericota bacterium
TCTCCCCTCCTTCTGTGTCAATTCCACATCCGAAAGTTTGGATGACTTTCTCGTGGATAAATGACCAGGAAGAATTGTTTTTAGCTTTTTCAGAAGGAACTGTAAAAGAACCCTCTTCGTCGGCTATCAAATAGGTGTCTTCTCCGTTTCTATCAATGAACATTCCTAGTGTTAACTGTCCAAATCGCCAGGATGTTTCAGGATAAAGTGCACAACTTGCTTTTCCTAGGTTCGTTGCATTCTTTCTTCGAAGCTGATAGGTATCATTTCCATCTCCATCTACGAAGAAACCAAGACCATTTGCATTTCCTCCACCCAAAGCAAGATTTGGGGCTGTATAAGTATCGTTTCCTTCTTGATCAACTAAAAATCCGATAGATACATCGTGTCCAGCTCCTTGTGCCATATTCATCAGTGCATCGTACGAATCATCTCCATGATTATCTAGCAACAAAGCAATTCCAAAATGAGCAGCTCCTCCCTGAACATACCAAACCCCTTTATAGGAGTCATTCCCGTCTCCATCATATAACACACCTGTGCCGGCCCAATATCCTGTACCCTGACCGAAAACTCCACAGGAATAAGTATCATCCCCGGTGTTATCAACAAGCATTCCAATTCCACCTGACATAGAATTTCCTTCAGATAAGTCAGCTCTTCTGCCAAATCCTGCTCCCTGGCAGAAGCTGGTATTATGATCTGAAGATTGAGGATTGGTTCCAGCTACATCTTCGTCGTTAGCAATATAGGTATCATTGCCATCATGATCAAGTAACAAACCATATCCTTTTACATATCCAAATCCCTGACCGAAAGAATAGGCTTCGTAAAGGTCGGATTCGTCTGTATCTTGAAGTAGTCCAATCCCAAATACTCCTGCTCCTTGCCCTATATAGTCACAGGAATATGAGTCTTTTCCATTTTTGTCAGACAATATTCCTATTCCGAAGCAACCAAAACCTTGAGAATATTGATTGCTTTTGTATGTATCGTTTCCCTGTAAGTCTATCAATGCTCCATAACCAAATACCCCAGCACCCTGAGAATAAACAGAATCATCCGTATTCTTATAAGTGTCGTTTCCTTCAAAATCGATGCAAATACTAACAGGATTGAAATAGGAATCATTTCCACCAGCACTGTTTAAATAGGTATCATCTCCTCCCTTATCAATACAGAGAAGAACCTCTCTTTTTGTATAGGTGTGATTTTCAGTACCATGAATAATAATGCATCCCAATGGGGTTGGGTACTCAAATGAAGAATCAGTGGGAATAGATGTCATTTCGGTTGTTTTCAAAAAAGTATCTATATATTTACTTAGTATTACTCCCGCAAAATAAAGCTGGCTATAGTTAATTGTAGAGGCAATTTGGAATGTATTTTCATCCCAGCTATCTTCTGTTAAAATGGCAGTTGGATTTCGAAATGCTTGAATTCGGTTAAGCAAATCTGTATTGGCAAGAGCTTTATCTCGAGCTATCGAGAATTCCATGGAGGCGTACAGTAAACCAGCAATTGATTTCTGGAAATCAAGGGGAATTGATTCGGTTTTTCTTTTTAAATCTTCAAACTGATAAGAAGATATTGGTTTTGCGTGGAGAGTGTAAATATCTGCTATGGCCCAAAGTAGTGGGTCCTTATCGTGAATGCGATGATCGTAATTTGGTTCATACTGAGGATAAGCAGCTACCATATAGCCTAGTCGGTAGGAAGAATACCAGGTTAAATTACGGAGAGAATCTTGATTTGTAAGGAGAAAATCTACATTATTCTGGAAAAATGAAGGTGTTTCCAGAGGGTTTCGCAACTGGTCATTAAAAAATGGTAATCGGAAGGGATCGTCCCCATAGGTTTTTTGAATCGCTTTTTCGCTAATTGTACACATAGAAGGGGTAAAAGAGATTTCCTTCAAAACAGTATCTACTAGATTATTTTGAGCAAATACCTGTACGTGTGAAGAAAAGAATAGTGAAAAAACTACAATGAGACTAAGAAAAACTCGAATATGTTTCATTACAATAACCCCCTGCAACATAATGATACCATTATACATCGAAATAGAATCCAAGAAACAAATAGAACTTATAGATACTCACGTAAAATTTCTAAAAACTCGATTGTACCTTGTTTATGTAAGATTTTGTTATCGTTCCCACATTTGGGAGAATGTATACAGGCAGGACATCCATCTTCAGAATCACATGAGCAATCTCTAACGAGTTCTAAAGCTGAATCGATAAGAGAGTGAATAAGTTGGTATCCTTTCTCACTTAAACCGATTCCTCCCATGAAACCATCGTAAATAAAGATTCGAATACAACCTGTATCGGGGTGATATAACGTGGAGATTCCACCCAAGTCTCGACGATCACATAAGACGTACAGGGGCATGATGGCAATGATAGCGTGTTCAGCCCCATGGATACCCCCCTGTAGGATTTTTGTATCAAAAGTGGACAACAGTTTTTTTTGTAATGGTAATTTTATATCTAGCCATAGTGAAGTTGTATCAAAGATTGTAGAAGGAAGAGCTAAAGGGATTTCATTCAATACGGTTGTTCCCTTTTTAATCTGGTAGGCATAGTACTCTTCCGTAACATTTACTTTGCCAAAGGATAGTTCTACCAGCTCAGAACTTTTTGATTCCCACTTATTTAAAACAACTACATCGGTATGCACTAATGGTTCAGTGTGAAAAGGAGTATTTGTTTTTTCGACAGAAATAATATGCTTAACCGTATCGAGTTTGCGAACTAGATATGATTCGCCTTGATGAAGATAGATCGCTCCTTCGTATGCTTCTCGAAAAGCTTGCTCTTTGTCTAGTGTTTCCAACATTCCTTCTGCTGAAAACATACTGTAAAGTTCCCCTCCAATATTGTTGATAGAAATATTTTTAAAGGGTTCGTCAGGTAAATTGTATAACCAACGGTTTTGGTGATTCTTAAGTAGCTTTTCGGAAGTAAGATACTGAACATCTTCTATGAAAGAGTTACCAAAGTAGGTTTCATCGGTTTCCTGAAGAGGAATCTCTTTCGCAGCACATAGCAAGTGTCCCCACAGAATGTATGGGTTTTGGGTGTCAATAATGGCATGTTCAGAACTTCGAGAGAAGAATAAATCGGGGTGTTTCATGAAGTATTGGTCCAGAGGATTCTGTCTGGCGACTAAAATAGCCAATGAATCGCTACAGCCTCTTCCAGATCGACCTGCCTGTTGCCATGTTGAGATCATAGTCCCTGGGTAGCCATTCATGAGAACAGAATCGAGAGAGCCAATATCAATACCAGCTTCTAATGCATTTGTACTGACAATTCCCTTTAAATTTCCCTTTTTCAGTTGATTCTCAATATCTCTTCTATCTTCTGCTAAATAGCCTCCTCTGTAGGATGCAACTAAAGAATTTCCACGAAGAGGGTATTTTTTTTGGAAATATTTACTCACTTTTTGAGTTATCCATTCTGTGTTTCTTCTGGATAATGAGAAACAAATAGTTTGGATATTATTTTCAACAAGTTGTTCTAGAAGCCATTCTGTTTCAATGTTTGCGGTGGAATTGTTCATTTCATCCTGGTATGGATTGTACAAAAGGAAGTGTTTCTTTCCCGATGGAGATCCATTTTCGGAAACATGAACGCATGTTTCACCTATGAGTTTTTGGGAAAAGCTTTCAGGGTTGGCGATGGTAGCAGTTGATAAAAAAAATAAAGGATTTGATCCATAATGAGCACAGATTCGTTTTAACCGACGAATCAGCATAGCTACATTTGATCCAAAAACTCCTCGATAATAGTGTGCTTCATCAAGAACTATGTATTGTAGATTTCCAAAAAAGTTTGCCCACAGGTGATGCCATGGGAGTATCATGTGAAGCATATAGGGATTTGACAGAACGATTCGAGACTTTCGTCGAATTGTACTGCGTTTTTGTTTGGGAGTATCTCCGTCGTAAACAGAGGGTTTCAGAGTTTTAGTAAGTGCACTATCAATTTTTTTCAGAGTTTTCCATTGATCGTTCGTAAGGGCTTTTGTGGGAAATAGATACAAAGCTCTTGCTTCTTCATTGGATAGTAAGCCTTCAACAATGGGTACATTATATGCCAAAGTTTTCCCAGAAGCAGTGGGAGTTGTTAGTATTACATGATTTCCGGATCGAAGTAATTCAAGACACTTTGTTTGATGGGTGAATAAACGAATATTGAGATTGCTAAGCCAGGAATGGATCGGTTCCTGAAAAGGAACGATAGGTTCTTTGTATTCCCCTTCTTTTTCGGGGATAATCTGATAGGATGCAAGATATTTTTGAACTCGTTTTTTTCGAGAGAAGCGACTAATAAAAGTCTGTTTGTTCATTTAACTATCGCCAGATTTCTTGTAAACGGAAGAAAATCATAGCCAATGAAATAATATCCTGCTGATTGTGTTTAATAATAGGAACCACTGTACCAATTTCTTTTGTTTTTAAAAAACGGTGGTAAAAAGTTGGACAAAAGGCTCCCGGTACATCGTCTTCACGATCTATTTGAAACACGTGTTTTTCAATTGTTTGTAATTTACAATTTGGTAAACTCTGCCATACTCGTCTTGAAAAAAATAATGCATCAAAGTTTGGCTGTTTTATTGTTGATCGTAAACCGTGAAACCGAGATCTATTTTTGATATAGGGAATATCGAAGTACTCTCCGTTAAAAGTAACAAAGAAATCATTCGGTTGCATTTTTGATTCAAATGCATAAATCATTGATGCTTCTTCATCGATATCTCGAGCAAAAAATTGTTCCAATGTGAACGTGTTGTTTTGAATTCTTCCCATCCCAATTAACGTAATTGGTTGATTTCCTAGTCCCATTGTTTCAATATCCATAAACACTAAATTTTCAATTGGGATAAGGCGAGACATTTGAAGTAGATCCTGGTGGGATTTTCCTAGACTGTTATACAATCTCCAGTAAAGGGAATCAAAAGGGCCCTGATGAATTTCCCGAAGTACTTTTTTTGCTTCGGGATAAAACCGGGAATCTTCAGGAATTTTATCCAGAGTAAATATGTGGTTATGTCGGAACCGAATTGCTG
>CAYRBR010000101.1:0-4999 GCA_964422555.1 uncultured Caldisericota bacterium
ATACCATAGTATGCTTCCAGAAGATTCTCTCCTTTACTTGGCTCTCCTAAGCTATTATTGTTTTCTGCAAAGGCAAGATACTCGTATAAAAGTTTAACTCCCTTAGATTGGGTTCTTGAAAGATCAAGGTCGAACGATGTAATAGAAGTAACCATCTTTATATTGCACTTAGCCCGTGTAATTGCCACGTTCAAACGTCTTTCTCCACCAATTTTATTCAAAGGACCAAAATTCATTGATATAGGTTTCTTCATATCATATTTTCCATACCCAACACACAGAATAATAACGTCTCGTTCATCTCCCTGCACTGTTTCCAGGTTTTTTATAAAGAAGGGTTCGTTTGCAGTTTCATCAAAAAATTCTTCAAACTCTTGATGCTGGTACCGCAACTTTGTAATGGCACTGTCTACAGCATTTTGCTGTGCATTACTAAATGTAACCACCCCAATCGATCTGGAAGGGTATCGTTTAAAGTGGTTGAACACTAGCTCTGCAACTTTCTGTGCTTCCACTTTGTTGGTTCTAGTTTTACCTTTATCGTACAAACCATTGTTACAATATACCAGTTCCACTCCAAAGTCATTCATTTTCTGCACATTGGAGGGGAAAGTAATTAACCGGTTGTCGTAAATCTTTCTATTTGAAAAGGCAATTAACTTTTCATCTCTACTTCTATAGTGCCATCGCAATGTTATCTCGGGAAGTATTTTTTGACACTCTTCCAATACAGATTCGTAGTTCCCGCTGTCATCGGTTTCAAACTCTTCAAGCATATCGTCGTCATCGTATTCGTTATCTTGCATAGTTGTGCTAAAGAAAGTAGTTGGAGGCAGCTGATGTTGATCGCCACAAACAATAATTTGCTTTCCGCGTACAATTGCCCCCACTGCGTCTTCTGTTTTTACCTGGGAAGCTTCATCGAAAATAACTACGTCGAATTCAAATGCATCGGATTCCAAAAATAAGCTAACCGATAAGGGTGACATCATAAAACAAGGCTTATAGGCTTTCAGTAAATTAGGGATCTTTGAAAACAAAATACGTAAAGGCATAATTCGCCGCTTCTTCAACAGTTCTCGTTTTAGAATTCCAATTTCTGAATCGGGTGAGGTAATATCGTAATTGTCGGGAAGATTTTTTTGTAGTCTTTCAATAATCCGGTAGGGTGTATACCCTAGATGATTTAAATCGTTTTCTTTGAAGCTTTGCACTACGTTCTGAAACCCTGCTTTTTGAAAGCCAAGTAAATGCGGGTATTGATCTAATGCAGTGTCAATCCATACGTTAAAGAAACGCTTTTTGTAGGCAGGAACAATTTGATTAACAGGAATGCTTTCCTTTTCTACAAAACGAATATAGGAGCTTAGACCATTATCAATGCATTTTTGTTTGTGAGTAGAATAATCTAAAAGTTCAAGTAGTAAATAAAACTTATCCAGACAGTTTTGGATCTTCTGGTTCATATCGTTTAGATTATCTTTCTCAGAAAACGCGAACTGATAAAATGTATCGTCTAGCCATTTGATATACGGTTGTATTTCAAATAAAGAGCTTCTGAGTTTTTGAAGTATTCCTTCAACCGAATCTTTAAGCTTTAAATTCATAGTAATCTGTTCAAGATATTCAAAAGATATTGTCGAGTGAAGTGGAATCGTTTTCCATTCCTTTATCCACTGAAATACTTCATAAATACCTGCCCAATCAGTTTTAAGGTCATGAAATAGAAACCCGAATGTTTCCTGCAAAGAAGGAACTATAGAGGAAAATGTAGTTAGATTGTTCTGATAATGTTGCAATAAGTTAATATTAGATTCGTAAAAGTCAAAGGTTCTTTGTGTTTCTTCCTTCGTTTCCAAAAGAATCTGCAATCTCAATATACCTGTCAATGCAGTGGCCATTTTATGCAAAACTTGTTCTTCTACCATCTGCTTATATCCTTTTTGCAAGCATTTGGAAGAAAGTAATTCACGTAGTTTTGTTGCTATTTCGAATCGTTCATATTTTTCCAGGAAGTTCTCAATTTCTTCAATTTCCTTTTGTTCATCTCGCTTTTTTAGGAGAAGTAACATTTTATACTTAGTTACCGGCTCGCGTAAGTCAATTACCTTTGAAACCTGCACATATTTGTTGTTAACACTCTCCCAATCGGTTTCTTCGCCTTGGTAATACTCGTCGAACATTTCATCTAAAAGAGAATCATTCTGTTGGAACCAGTATTTATCTTCTTTTGTTTCTTTTAATAGTTCAAGGTACCAGCAAACATCTTTGTGCTTTAAAGTACCCACATGGGATTTCACATATTGCTGAATAGTTTTCTTGTCTTTGTAATATTGAGGTTTTATAATTCGCAAATTTGTAGAATAGTCAGATCGAAATTTTTTAACTAGAAAGTCTATGTTTTCCTTGTATATATCGTCGTCAAAAGTTGTTCCAATTTTAGTTATGCAACTATTCAATCGAGAACTATTTTGTGTGCAATCTTTAAGAATGCCTTTAATATAGGACTGTTTCTCACTGTTAAACCAAAATTTGCAAACTTTTGGTAATCTCAAAATCGCTTGTAATTTCTTTCTAACAGAGGCAATATCTGGATTATTACTGTCAATAAATAGATCGTACTTATTGTTCAAAATATCGATTATTGATGCAAGTTTATCGCTAAACACAATTACTTCTTCTACCCTAGATTGAAGACATTCTAACTGATCCATAATAGAGTTTTTCGAAGGATACGTTTGCGATGAAAGCGTTTCAGTAAGATACGTAATGTTCTCATTCAACAATGCATCTAGTTTATCTGCATCGAGGTTATACACAGAAGGATAGAAGGTGTTATCTAGCGTACTTCTCAATTGTTTCACACTGGTAGTTAACTCACTTGCAGTTTGAATGGTTTTGTTCACATTCGACAGATTCCCTATAGTGAGATAGTGTTCTGGAAAAAGAGAGGGTATTTGCAGTAAAGTGGATAACATACCAACAATGTCCTTCACCAAAGGAAGTGTTGGATTATAATTTACCTTTAAAATGTCGTTCAATTCTCTTACCGCTTCAATTAACCTAGTGTTACAAGCAAATAGTTTCTTACACTTCGCTTTGCAGTCTTCTCTCTCTTCGTGGGTTGTATCGTGCTGCTTAAATCCGTACCATGGGTTCTCATTTATTGAAACAGACAGATTGGAAAGACAACTTGCAAAATCTTCAAGTGCTGCCATTCGATTTATATACTCTTCTTCAGATACTTTTTGACTACCCGTTAATCGAAATTCAATATCCATTGTTTCGTATAGAGAAAGGTATTCGCAGCACGCTTCAAATAGTGTTTTATTTAGGGGCTGTATGGTTTCATGAAGAGAATCGCAATAGTTGGTTAGCTTTGTTTTCAGGCTTTCAAGTTTGTGAAGTTCTCTGGTAATATTCCCATTCGTTTTAATTTTCTTTTTGTCCAAAACTGACTTAATATTCGACAAAAATTCTGTTTTCTTAATTCTAGGATTGTGAAGGGTTAAGCAATAATCGGCTAAACCGGTTTCTTCCAATCGCTTATAGACAACTTCTAAGGCAGCCATTTTGTCGGAAACAAACAGCACTTTCTTTTCATCTGCAAGACATTCCGAGATAATATTCGTAATAGTCTGACTTTTTCCTGTACCGGGTGGTCCCTGTAGAACAAAGCTGTACCCTTTTTTAGCATACAACACTGCATCTTGTTGGCTGGAATCTGCTTGTAAAACCTGAAAAACATCCTCTGGTTTTATTTGCTTATCATGATCGTAGTTTTCCAGGCTTTTAGAAAATCTGGGAATCTCGGTTTTTTGCCCACATAAACCTTTCAAAACTGGGTGGTGCACAATTCTATCTTCTTTGGACTGTAAATCCTTGAACATATTTATTTTATGAAAGAGAAAAATGCCAATCGACGTTTTGTATTCTATCTTCCAGGAGTATTCCTTAATTTTATCGTGAATTGTTTGTAGGTATTCGACAATGCTGTTTTCATCGTTGTCGTACAAAGGTAACTCAACATTGCACTCACTCTGTAATTTCTGACACAGAGTAGGGTTCAACACAATTTCATCCTCCGCAAGATATACCTGGAATGGATCAATAATTGAACGTTGAACAAGGTTAATTGGAACCAGCAACAAGGGCGACTTATTCCATTCTGTCTTTTCCTTTTTATCATTCCAGTTTAAAAAACCGAAACACAAGTACAGAACATTCACACCTTGTTCCTGAAATATGGTTCTAGTACGATTACGAATTGCTTTTAGAGTTTTCAGTTGGTCTTCAACATCACGGTTTGTTTCAATATCACCAGGTATCTCTATAGTTTCTATAATGGTTTCATCGTCCACTACTCGCGATTCGTACTTCAGCTGAGAGAACGTTAGCTCTTTTTCTCGCACCACTATTTTTTGGAATAACTTCTCAAAGCCAGGGGATAGTATTTCCAGGGTAGATCGCTTCGATTCCTTAAAATTAATTAATTTATTTCGCTTTCCTAAGTCTAACAGGCTATTTTCCCAATATTCAATTCGCTTTCTAATCATATATTCCTCTTGAAAACACTATATCGTAAACAATATTCACCACAATATATCATTATTGCTTAACAGAAAGGCTTTTCAAGTCTCATCAAATCATATCGGGTTTAACTATTTTTTTAAAAAGGTTACACTGGTAACATCCATACAATGAACTATTTCATGTTCTCCCAGATTCTCTTCACGATCGAACAGAGTATCACTTATTGGAAAGTGCCTACCATGTCATTTTAGCGGCCAAGTATAAAAGTAAAGAAGGATTAAAGGATATCGTAAATCAGTACATAACGACTGATTATAAGATTGACCAGCAGTATAGAAAATTTTACTTTAACTATGACCAGTTGAATGAGAATTCACATTTTGAAAAATTAAGAGATTTGGTGGAAAATATTTATGCAAATGAGTATCTGGCTAAGAGTGTTTGTGGTTGGAATAATGCTCTCAAG
>CAYRBR010000102.1:0-4949 GCA_964422555.1 uncultured Caldisericota bacterium
AGAAGAGTAATAATGATTTCAAAGAACTCATTAGAAAGGGTATCTTTCAGGGTTTTCATGAGTTGCCCTATTTCAGCAATATTTTTAGATTTTTGAATTTTAGTTGCAAATAAACTGGGGGAAATTTGATCAAGTTGCTTGTACTCAAAGGTGCTTAAAAGATTCAAAAGGGTACTTATATCGCTAAGAGAGGTGCTTTCCGATACCAAAGTTGAGAAGACAGATACTGGAATAGATTGAAAGTTTTCATAGTGCTGGAATAGGTTGATGAAGCTTTGCACATCGCAGTTGTTCATCATGTTGTTAATAATGGATTCAATAGTATCTGGTGAAAAACTAGAGAAAACTTTTTTAATCTGGGAATTTCCTATGTTTTTTGCAATGTGAGTGTTTATGTAGGTACTCTTTTTTAGAACTGTGATCAGAAGCTCTGAGAAACCTTCAAATTTGCACAGATTATTACATAAATCTATCCCTATATGAGAAAGTATAATGGCACCTTCCTGAGGATACTTTTTTAAATAGTAAAAAATAAACTTACTTGAATTGTAGAAACTATGTGTTTCAAGAGGAGAGAAGGAATATAAAATATTCCTTTTAATTGTTTCTCCGAATGATGTGAATTCTCGATAAAAAGAAACAGCAATTTTCGCAAGCGAAGAATGGCATAGCCCAATGTACGAGATACCCGATTTTGTTTGGTAGGTGTAAAATAAAGAAGATTGACAAGCAATTTCAATTTCTTTTTCATCAATCAACAGGTATTTTGTTAAATACTCTTTTCGAATGGGGATTTCATTTTGGTATAGAATGGCAACTGGGAGTAGTACATTTTCAGCATGAATATTGTCAATCATTTCAAGCAATATATTCTGAATCGTTTCATTCGCGTTGATAGAAAATAGTTCTAAGCAGAGAATGAATAGATTTGTGTATGTTTCAATTGTAGATTTTTTTAAAGCTATTTCTTTTATAGGTCTGGCGTGGTTAGATTCTTTTTTGACGATAGAAATAAATCGTTCAATAATACGTAGGTTCAAATTTGGTTGTGTCTCATAGGTATTGCGAACCAAATATGTTGGGATTGCTTTTTGGCTGACAAAAACAACCTTGTTTGGTTTGTCTTTCAAATCGGAATTTGAAAGAAGATCCTCGGATGCAACTTGATGTAAATCGTCTATAAGCAAGTAGCCATTGCTTTCGGTAAGAAGATAAATAAGCTCATTAATTTCTGTTACGGTCGGATTATTTCGCTTGAACGTAAGGTAAACGCACACACTTCCTTTTTTGGTTAATTCATATCCAAGGTAGGAAGCAAACGTGGTTTTCCCCTTCGCTGCATCCATTTGTATGGAAATTCTCTTTGTTTCAAGAAGCTTAAGGATCTTTTTTAGGGTGGAGTCTTTTACAATAAATCCTTTTTGAAAATCGATCCATTTTGGCCCATCAAAGCGGAAGAACTCGGGGTGATCCCACTGATCTTTTTCTAAAAAGCTATCAATGGTAGGATATTTGGACTTTATATACTGCGAAATCTGTTTCTCTTTTTCATCTTCAAAAAAGAGAAACTCTTTTTGATGAATTTGATATACGTTCCAGGATTTGTTTCCCTTGGGATTCGTTAGCCATCGTATAGTGAAGAGATTCGCAAAAAGGAAAAGGGCAAAAGCCAAAAGAGAAAAATAGAATATCCATAGGATTGTATTGAACGAGAGTATAAATTGGGTGTTGAGAAGAAGAAGAAATAACACAACTACATTAAGTATGGTAATCCAAATAGAAGAGCTGTTAAGTTTATACCTGGATTTGAAACTTCTAGACTGGACAATAGATTGGATAATTGATTTAGAGGTTTCTGAAAACTGTTTTTTTGTTTGGGAAATTTTCTGTTTAATTAAAAAAAGAGAATCTGTTGGCTTAATAGTGAGACTGGTGGATATTTTTCGAAGTTCAGATTGCAGAATTGCGGATTTTCGAAGTAAAATAACAAATGTGAGAATTAGTACGATGCTCTCTGTAAAACAAAGAAGAGTAACGAACATGATCACATTCTGTAGCGGAGTGTTTCTTTCGACCACAGCTACAATGCGGTGAATATGTAATGTTAAATACCGAAGTAATCGAACATGCATGTATAGAATAAAGTTAACTAAAGTCATGCTAATATACTATTATTTTTTGTGAAAAAAGCGAAAAGAACACCCGCTTTTGTCATTTTGAACTGTCTCCTAAAATCTGAATTGCTCGAATAAGATCATCAGCTGTATCAAATGTTTGAAACGACTCTTTGATAACAGATGGGACTGCTAAAATACTTGTTTTGTCTGATTTCATTTTAACTAAAGTCCACGGAAAGAGAGTGTGGGGGGGATTTGGAGTTTCAGCTTTAAAAAAAATGGATGGATCTGAAAAGGAAGGAATTCTAAAAATGTAGTAGGTTCCCCGAAAGCTTGCATCACGAACAAGGTATAGAAATTTAGAAAAATAGCTCTCATTTCCAAAATATCTACCATCGGGGGTAAACCTTGGGTCATCGGTTGAAAGAAACTTGTTATGCCATGCAATCAACGATGATATCTTGTCGGGTACCTTAGATTCAGGATCTAATGAAATCATTCTATACACTCGAATTAACTCTTCTTTAGCAGCTTTTCTGCTATTCTCTGAAGATAAATCTTCGTACAATAAAACAGTTTCACACAAATCCATTCTAGCTGGCATGATCCTCTCTCTGAAATGCTTTTTTGCTATTTTGTTGCTCTCACACATTGTATTTTACCACAATTAGGTAAAAGAGAAAATAATGAGAACTGTCCAGCCTAGTATTTGTTATCGGGAAGGGAACAATTATTTAATCTTGATCAGCTTCAACCTCTAATTCATAAGTAATGGTAATTGTTTGCGTTTCTGCATTCCATTCAATTGTAGCTCCCAGGTTTTCTCCAATGAAGCGAATGGGAACAAAAGTACGACCAGATTTAATTTCAGGAGCAACAGAAAGAAGATGTGCTTCCCCATTTATAAATGCAACTTTTTTGCCAATGTCTAGCCGAATGGTTTTGTCATTCAAAATGATCTTAATTCTTCCTTTTCCAATATTCTCCCATTGGATCTCAGCTTTGAATGCTTCTCCAATGAAACGCAACGGAACCATTGTTGTGCCGTTATTTATATATGGGGCTTCTTCTAGCATGACAACTTCATCGTTGATTGAAGCCATAGAAGATCCAACGGTTAGTTTTATTATTACAACGGGTTTTTTCACAATCTCAATAACAATCGGGATTGAAATTTCTCCCCCATTAGAAAGGATATCTAATGTTGTGTGGTAAGTTCCCAACTCTAAGTTCTTTGTTTTTAGTTTCACAATAATTTCTTCTTTTTCCCCAGCACATAAAGTACAGGGACGAGTGAAAATTCGAAAGTTTGCCTCTGTTTTGTCGATCTCGTATTCTACTTCTAGCTTTCCGCTACCTTCATTAGTAATAACAAATGAGTGCTCAAAATCTTGACCAATGATGATCTTTTCTGTGTATGATTCAGCATCTTCTTCTTCACAGAGCCAGCAAAGTTTTGGAGGTGTCTGAACTAGTTTTGCTGAAACAGGAAGCTCTACTTTGTCGTATTTTGACTTTATTGTGATAATTCCATTGTATTTTTTCCCTAAAACGGTCATCTTGTCAATGTTTAGAGAAAGTCTTAGCTCTTTTGATTCACCCTCAGCAAGTTCAATTTCAACCCCTGAGCAGTTTATCCAGTCGTCTTCTGTATAAATTGTAACATCTAATTCTTTGTTCGAATTGTTAGTTACTGTGTAAGAAACAGTGTCGTTTTCAAATACATCAACATCTAGCTCTCCGTATTCAATCTTTTTCTGGTCAACTAAGAAGGAAAATTTTAACTCTGCAGTGATTGGAATGGTGGTTCTTTCACCGGAGGAAGAAATGATGATAGAACCTTCTAGAAAACCAACGGGGATTGACCTTGTGTTCAATTGAACTTTTACATATTGTTCATGATCATCAAATTCGTTTGTGTCTACTCTGAACCAATCTCCTTTGGTATGTATGTCAACATTGATAGGTCCTTTTTCTTTGTTACATATATGGATCTTGACTGATTTTGATTGTCCATGATAGCATTCCCCGAAATCAATCTCCTCGGTATCTACTCCCAATATTGGCCTGGGTAGTACTTCAAAATAGACATTCACTGTTTTGTCTCCATAATCTGAAGTCAGTTCAATATTTTCCATGTAGATGCCAGCTCTTAGTTGACTTGCATCTACAATTACTTTAATGTGTTGCAAGTCGTATTCTTGTAATAATACAGAATCTTCCACAATACGAATATTGTTACTAGTTTTAATGTTAACTCGAAACGAAGTTTCTCCTTGATTGCTTATTTCCAGCATTCTATAGTCTGTTTGTTCCTTTCGGAGTTGTCCAAAGTCAATTGAGGTTTCTTCAACGATTAGTTTTGTTTCGGGAGGTTTTCCATCTCCCTTATAAAGCTTCATTTTCTGATTATCGGGAGCACAATCTGTGTATTTATTTTCTTCGGGGAGATATATAATATAGAAAAGAACCGAGAATTTGTTTTTTGGAGCTTTTAAAAACGACTTATCAATTGAAAAAGTACCTTCTGCTTTGTTTTCCTCTATATCACAATCGAAGAGTTCCGAATCGTCGCTATCTATTTTCGAGATAAGCCCAAAATAAGATTTTGAGCTACCCATTATTCCGATTAAATAGTCAGTGTCCTTAGGGTCGGTAGATCCAGTGGTATTAATATAAATAATGATCATGCCTCTTGCAGCTTCAAGATCCCAGTCATCCCAACTTTCAATTTTAAAGGACCACTTATTCCCACCATCTTTTACGGAGAGGGATTTAATATCGGCTGAGAATTGGCTATCTCTGCCGTCTTTTAAGACCTCTACCCATTCA
>CAYRBR010000103.1:0-4747 GCA_964422555.1 uncultured Caldisericota bacterium
CTTTATTATTCTAATTACATGAACGTTTTTTCATTAGCAGAAGACTATGATATTAACCGACCAGGTGCAGTTAAAAGAGATTACAAAGCTCTTTATGTAGATGTGGATCATAGTTACAACAGTCTAGCCCCCCAACCGGAAAAAACATGGCTAACCCCTGGTGATATTCGATTAACATGGAGTTACACTTATCCACAATTTAGTGTGGTTAAAGCAGAAGACTTTGATTATGATCACTATGTGCTTCCTGAAAATCCTTTAGGCATGGGAGCATGTGAGGCTAATGTTTGGTTATGGGATAGAATCGATCACAATGTATTAATATCAGATCCAGATGTGGATGATGCATATTTGAATAATGCAACTTGGGGAATTGGCGAACCATTATCCCCCGATGCTTCTCTTTATGCTGATGATATGATTATTACTTACAAAACTAGAATGTATGATCGTCGATTGACCGATGTAATCATCGAAGATAATTCTTATTCCTGTGGATCGGAAATTGGCGATAAAGTTAACTACTGGTGGAATCAGAATATTGTTCATGGTTTCTCAGTTGGCAAGAATGGTAATTCTCGTTTTATTGACTGGGAAGTATTTCCTAGTAAAGAACTTGGAATGGAAGTGCACGTAGAAGGCGAATTGAAAGTTGAACAAACGAACACACTTGATATTACTGTTGAACCACCTCCAAGACCTGGTTACTGGGATGGCAAGAACTATATTCCAGAAGAAGAAGTATATGTGTTTGTAAAAGATGTTGTTACTGGAAACAATGTCGGAATCCACGAAGATTTCAGAGTTCTTGACGGTGAACACCAGATGGCTTCTTTTGAGATTACACCATATCGCGGTTCTTGTGCAGTGAATGGCCAGTATGCTGGCTTACAGAAAAACTATAATGGATCAAGATATGTTCTTGACTCATTTGATAACCGTCTTCAGGTGATTGCGATTCGAAATACCGGTGGTGTTAGCGATTCAGTTCCTCCTGAAGTAAAACTGTACGATCCTTTCTGGAAACAACACAGTAATAAAGAATTCTTTAATGGTCAGAATGAAATTGGTAGAATGATTGGACATGCTTTTGGAGACTATCCTCAATCTATTCCAGACTGGAACGATAATATTCCCCTAGAACTCCACACGAGTTACGATTGTTATACCAAAACGAGATTTGTGGTTGAACCAGAAGATATGCGTTTTACTGCCAGTAAAAAGTGTATTGGTGTATTAGACCAGAAATTCCCTAACTTATTCTTAAACCTATTAGATGTAGACAATAAAAAAGATGTAAACGATCCAGCTGATTTGCCTATTTCTACAGTTGCAGGAAAAGAAGTAGTGGCATTTTATAATGCTGCTGGTGGCGGAATTGATTATATGTTCACTGGATACATGGTTGAACCTTTAGATTCCACCATTGCTAGAGTTTACAACAACAAGAATATGGCTGTGAATGATGTTTACTATGATGATTTATCCTATACAGAGAAAGTTATTGTACAAGTAAACAAAGATGGCACCTTCTGTTATTGGCATTGGACAGACAATGGTACCCACAAGGGCATGCTTGACCCTGCTGATACACTTTGGGTCCCAAATCCCAACTATATAGGACCATTACCTGCCGGTGCAGATGAAAACAACGTTGCCTATATGGAGAAGATCCCTGGTTATATTCAAACTGTAACTAACCCAGAAGTATTCGACAGCGACTGTTCTGAAGGTGATGCAAATTGTCAGGTTTGTGGCGGTAGCGATTTTAAAAACAATGGTCTTGTTACCTATGGCGACAAATATGGTCCCTTTAAAGTAGCTACTTTTGGTGTTCCTGTGTATTTACGTAATTATGGAGATTCAAATTATTCTACTACAGATAATGGTGGTGTAATTCCTGTTACTGTTGTACCAAGAACTGCAGCAGATAAACTTCAAATTCAGGTTAGAACTTTTAACTTAGTTTTTGATTACAATTCAGAAATTCAGCATCCTCCATACTTTATCGAAGATGGAATTGTATGTTCTCCCGGTAGTTTTGCACGAGAAACCAGATTTGACATCTTAGGTGATCCTGGAAGTGGTTTAAGAAGATACGAATCCAAGGGTGTTGATTACTGTGGTGTCAAAATGTTTAAGATTTTAGCACCCGATCCTTACGTGAATTTTGCTGAAATGGGATTAGTGGATCATGCTCTTCAGAACTCAGAAGTTGATTATACTTCTGGCATAAATGCATTATCCAACATGCCACTCCCAACTCCCCAAATACAATCTCCTTATAATCCAATTGTACAAGATGTTGGTCGTGATTTCCGTGGATACCCCGGTGGACAAACGCATACTGGTAGAGTACGTGGTGGAATAGTTTCTGGTGGTTATACTAGAACAACAGAAGATCATTCCGGATGGAATGCATACCCAGCAATCTGGTGGTGGAATTGGTATGAAGATATCGATTACAACCACTTCTCCGAGTTTAACAAACTGGGAACAGAATTCTTCCCACTTACCGACTATGGTTTATATTTCATCATTAAGGACATTGATGGAAACCATTTGAGTTTCGATGAAACAACCGCGATTGATTACAGAATTAGAAGAATGGAAATAACAGGACCTTTTGCACAACCGAAAATTTTCAATCAGGTTAAGAACACTGTAACTCCAGAATATGAATATAACAATGTCCGCAATGTTCCAATCAACTATGACTGGGAAGGTAAAATTGTGATTGACCATGCCAACATGGATGATTACGAGTATTCCTACGGGTATGATTGGACTGATAAGAATGGTGACTGGGATATTTCTCAACCCGATAATGAACTTACCAAGTATCCAGTCGAAAATGCTCAACTTAGAGATGGTAGACAATTAGATTTCAGAGGACTGACAAATGTTTTCCGATTTGAAGAGATTATTCCTATCTCTTATGGAAAGATCAACATTAAAGTAATCCTTTGGGATGGTACTATCAAAATTTTCCAGGATTGTTGTGCAGAACCACCAACCGATGGTGTAGATGTTCATGCCCTTGAAATTACTACAGAATCAAACGAAGTAACTGCTGATGTAGATAACAAAGTTACTGCAACAATTAAAGAATATGAAGTAATGCAAGATACTGAAATGTGTAATGACGCTTTTGTCTTTGTATGGCAAGACCGTGGTGTTGCTAACAAACGAAGCAAACTATTTGACGGTGCTGGTGATGGATGGGTAACAAATCCTCCTCGCAACACAGTTACTACTGAATTACAAGAACAGTATGACTGGGCAGAAGATTTAAATAACGACGGTAAGATTTCTTTCCGAGATTATGAAACTGAAATTATTGGTACTTACGATATGGCTTCTAATACATGGGCAGGTGGATTGATTGACGCAAGAACCTTCCAGAGAAACAATGGCGTTTATGAATTTGATCTTTCTGCAAAGAATGGTGCACTTATTAATACAATTGGTATTGATTTTGGTGGACCCGAAGACGAGCCAGACCATGTAATATCTGAAAACGAAACACTTCCTATTATGATTACTGCCTATAAATATGGTGACGATAACAACGATAGAGGATTTACTCCGTTGTATGGTCTTCCAGGAACTCCTCCGCAGTATTCACACGAAGTGTATCTCTCCGGACAAAAATTCCTTACAATTGAACCAATCTTTGATCTTTCTGTTTCCACACAACCAAATCCGCTTACAGCTGGTGTAACGCCTGAACTAGTGGATCCTGTTTCTCCGTTGTCTTTTGTTTTAACAGATGACGAAGGAAACCCTGTCGATTTATCGATTGGGGTACCTGACTTGAACGGAAACAGAGAAGTAAAAGATAACCAGATTTGGAATTTCTTATTTGACGACATACATCCCGATCCATTACCTGAGTATTATTGGCTACGAACCGATTTACATAACGACGACGAAACCAGAATTTGTAATAGATATCTCTATTCAACATCATCTGCTCCGTTCCAACCTATTAAAATCGATTTCAGTCTAGCCAAAGATGGTAAGTATGCATTCCGTGGATTCTGTGCCAACGATGAAGGTCAGTTTAATGTAAACATCTATACTCCTGATCGTAAACATGCTGCAAAAGCTAAAGTAAATGTTGCTTTACCAACTGTTGAGTATGCAATCTCTAACACAGAGGATCCCGGATCTACCCAATTTATGGTACCTGGTGAACCTGATTTTGCACTGACTGCTGCTGATAACAGATTGTACCGTGTGACAATTACAGCCAAAAATGCACAAGGTCTTTTACTAAAAGGTGTTAGTAAGGGTGTTAGTACTTGTGGTGGTGGTATTAAAAATACTGCTCGTTTCACTCCATATACAACCCGACCTGTATCTTGGGATTTTGATGAAAAAGATACAAAACTGTTTGCAAAACACTTTATGCAAGACTTATATCCTTATTCTCTTCATTTAGGATTTGATTTTAACGATAATGACGAAATTGATAGAACTAATTCTGAATTGTATGAAGTGGGCGGATTTATTCACACTAAGAATCGCAATGACCAAGTAACATTAGGTCAAGTTTATTACAATACAACTCTTGTTCAATATGACGACGAAAGTATTTATGGTGGATGGGACATCAATCCAAACCGTGGACTAGTTCCTCCTGTTGAAGGTTGGGGTTTAGGCTCTATCTACAATAGTGCCCACCAGGGTGGATACTTATTCTCGGATATTGATCCTAATGAAAAGTTAGATTATCATGATT
>CAYRBR010000104.1:0-2719 GCA_964422555.1 uncultured Caldisericota bacterium
GGATTGAACAACGATTACTACATGTACCAGCAACTGGAAATAAAAGAAATTGAAAAAATCCTTATGCAATTGACCCAGAAAATTGGGGAAAAAGCCAACGGGATTCGCCGAGGGATTAGTCAAATAAACAAACTCGATTTTATTTTTGCCAAAGCAAAGTTAAGCAAAAGCTGGAATGGAACCAAACCAAATGTAAGTCAGCAACCACTGTTCGATTTAAAAGATGCACGGCATCCCCTTATATCCGGTTCCGAAGTTATACCTATTTCAGCTCATTTGGGAAAAGACTTTCGAACCATGGTTATTACAGGGCCAAATACCGGTGGAAAAACAGTTACACTAAAAACGGTTGGACTGCTCATTGCCTTAACCTATTCGGGCATACTTATTCCAGCTTCCCCCGATTCCACTGTTGGGTGGTACACCGATGTGCTAGCCGATATTGGAGAAGAGCAGAGTATTCAGCAAAGTTTAAGTTCTTTTTCGGCTCACATGAATCGCATTATTGACATTCTACACAAAACCCATCCTACTACACTGGTACTAATTGATGAACTAGGTTCGGGCACTGACCCCGAAGAAGGGGCTGCATTGGGTATGGCCTTAATTGCATATCTGCATCGCGAAAAATTACCTCTGTTTGTAACTACTCACCTACCTTTAATTAAGATTTTCGCCTATGAATACGAAGATGCTGCCAATGCCAGTGTTGGTTTTGACCTTACTTCTTTAGCTCCTACCTATGTGCTGTACATTGGAAGCCCAGGATCTTCTCAGGCCTTTGAAATTTCCAAACGTCTGGGGCTTTCTCCAGAACTGCTGGGTACTGCTGAAAAATATCTAGATACAAAAGCAGTGTACACTCGAAAGCTAATGAATAATATTCACCGGAAGAAAGAAGAAATTACTAATACGTTGCAGGAAACTAAAACCTTAAAAGATACGATTCAAAAACAAAAAGAATATTATGAATCAGAAATTGAAAAAATAGAAACCAAGTACAGAGTAAAATACGAGAACGATCGTCACAAATTCCAATCGGAAATGCAAGGGTATATGCAACAAGCCAAAGAAGTGTTGTCGAATTTATCTCGTCAGCAGAAGCATAGTCGTGAAGCAGAAGAATTGCTACACACAATGCGTAAATTAGAAACCGATGTAGAAGGAGCAAAATCTCCTTCCGGATTTGAGGAAAAAGCCCCTGCACCTCCTACTTCTGAGTCGGACGAAACCAGTGAAGTAGCTACACAACCAGTAGAACGAGCTCGCGACATCGAAATTGGCGATTTTGTTTTTATTCCTGCCATTCAAAAAGAAGCCATTGTTGTGAAAAAAATACCCCGTTCTAAAAAAGTAGAAGTACAATATGGACAATGGCGACAAACGCTTCCTTACAAAGATATTGAACTTATTCTAAAAGAAGAAAACAATGCAGAACCCGAAGTGGAAGTAAAAACCGATTCCATTCCAACTTTCTCAGAAGATTTATCCGAACGGGTGGATATTCATGGGTTTCACATTGAAGAAGCTCTTCCCTATTTAGATAAGTATCTCGACCAGGCCTATATGGCAAAATTTCCACAAGTATATATAGTACATGGAGCAGGAACAGGTGCCTTAAGAGAAGCAGTCATTGAGTTTCTGAAAAAACACCCCCACATAAAATCGATGCAGCCAGGAGAGAAAACAACCGTTGCTTACCTCCGATAATGCCCAACCCACACAACCCTGGTATTGTATTTTTGTACAGACAGGGCACGAAGATAAAATACGAACTCGATTCCTAACTATTGATTTTCCTCACCTGCAATTTGTCATTCCCAAGCGACAATTACGGGAACGGCAGGAAGGTATGTGGGAAGAAGTACTTCGTCCATTATTTCCTGGGTATATATTGGCTAAAGGAGAAATGTCCGAAACCGATTGTTTTCAAATACGACGATTGGATCACGTTATAAAAGTGTTGTGTGATGAAACAGGGCTACCCAGTAAAATTGATGTAAGTGAAATACAAATTCTTCTGAAACTCCTTGCCAACGGGGAAGTAATCAAGCCCTCCAAAGCAATTGAAAAAGGCGATACAATTGACATTCTGGAAGGACCTTTAAAACAATTACAAGGATTGGTTGTAAGTGTAAACAAGCGTAAGAAACGAGCAAAGGTGCTACTTAATTTTCTGGGGAAACAGCGAACGGTTGAAATTGGATTAGAAATTGTACACTTATCGGAGAACCAGGATGCGTAATTCGTGTATTTGCCATTTTTTTACTTTTTTGTAAGCTTTGTATTTGATAACAGCGCAAAACAATTTAAAATGAAATGAGTGAAACACATACAAGAAGACTTTATACGAAAATTGAATATATGTTGTTTGAAAGTGAGGCTATAGTATGGCTTTATTGGAAGTAAAAAACCTTCATACTTATTTCCATACCATGGATGGTTTAACAAAATCAGTAGAAGGTGTCAGTTTTTCAGTAGATCATGGATCTACCCTTGGTTTGGTGGGAGAATCCGGGTGCGGTAAATCCGTTACTTCCCTTTCCATCATGCAGCTGGTTGCCTGCCCTCCTGGTGAAATTCACCAGGGAGAAATTATTGAAGGTGAAAAGTTGCCTGTTTGTTACGTGGCCTATACCCCCTGCTTTCGAAAAGAGGCGGGATCATACGGTAAAGACGTTCGGGGCCTCATTCGGCAGCACCAATTCGATAAAGTGGA
>CAYRBR010000104.1:2729-4733 GCA_964422555.1 uncultured Caldisericota bacterium
CCTCCTGGTGAAATACACCAGGGAGAAATTATCTTTAATGGCGAAAACCTGCTAAAGAAAACCCCTGAAGAAATGAGAAAAATTCGTGGTAACGATATTTCCATGATTTTCCAAGAACCCATGACTTCTTTAAACCCAGTTTTTACAGTGGGGAACCAAGTAGCCGAAGTTCTTATCAATCACAAGAATATGAGCGAAGAAGAAGCACGTGATAAAGTAATTCAGCTCTTCAAAGATGTTGGAATACCCGATCCTGTGCGTCGTGTCGATAATTTCCCTCACCAAATGTCGGGTGGAATGCGACAACGTGTCATGATCGCTATGGGCTTAGCCTGCGATCCAAAACTACTCATTGCTGATGAGCCTACTACTGCCCTTGATGTAACTATTCAGGCACAGGTTCTACAGCTCATGCGTGAAATTAAAGAGAAAACCAACACTTCTATCATATTAATTACCCACAACTTAGCTGTTGTTGCTGAAATGGCCGACTATGTAGCGGTTATGTATTATGGTCGAATTGTTGAATACGCAGAAGCCAAAGAATTATACAGAAATCCTCAGCATCCGTATACGCACGGGTTGCTTCAATCCATACCACGAGTGGACAAACCGAAAACAGACGAACCACTCCCAGCGATTCCTGGCGTTGTACCCAACCCTTACAATCCTCCCAAAGGATGTAAGTTCCATCCACGATGTAAGTATGCCCAAGAAAAATGCAGGACCGAAGAACCCCCTTATGTTCTTCTCCCTGGAACCGATGGACACTATTGCCGATGCTGGTATCCGGTGAAAGAGTAAGGAGTTTATCATGAGCAATAAAGAACAAAAAACAATGAATACCGATTGCGAACTTGAACAAATAACACCCGAAGAAGTTCTTCCAACTTACGGACCCGATACACTGGTAGCCTGTCATAATTTATACAAATATTTTCCCATTCATGGTGGTATCTTTGGACGAAAAATTGCAGATGTAAAAGCAGTTGATGGTATTTCTTTCCGCATCAAAAACGGAGAAACACATGCCCTGGTAGGGGAATCTGGCTCCGGAAAAACAACGGCTGCCAAAACTCTGATTCGATTATACAATGCAACTGGTGGAAATATTTTCTTCCGAAACAAACAAACCAAAAAGTTTGATGATGTCACCAACATTAAAGGTTCCGATCTTCGAAGACTTCGCAGTGAAATGCAAATTATCTTCCAAGATCCAAGTGGTTCGTTAAACCCACGTATCCCTGTTGGAGATATCATTGAAGAACCCTTAGTAGTGCATGGTGTGAAATCCAAATCCGAACGAAATGATCGTGTCGTTGAAATGATGAAAATCGTTGGCTTACGACCCGAATACTTAAAACGCTATTCTCACGAGTTTTCCGGTGGACAAAGACAACGTATTGGAATCGCCAGAGCATTGGTTTTGAATCCTGAATTCATTGTCTGTGATGAAGCTGTCTCTGCACTCGACGTTTCTATCCAATCCCAAATTATTAACTTGCTACAACGTTTACAGAGACAATTTAATTTAACCTATTTATTCATTGCTCACGATTTAGCTGTTGTTCGCCATATGTGCGATACAGTTGGTGTAATGTATTTGGGGAAACTGGTAGAATCTGCTCCGAATGACATGCTTTTCAACAGACCATCTCACCCCTATACACAGGCTTTGTTAGAAGCTGTTCCAGTTCCCAACCCCGAATTAAATCGAAACAAAAAAATTGTTATGGGTGATATTCCGTCACCGATTAATCCTCCAAGTGGTTGTCGTTTCCGAACACGATGTCCAAAAGTAATGGATATCTGCAAAGAGCAGGAACCATGTGTGAAGGAAATCGAACCCGGACACTTTGTCGCCTGCCATTTAATTGGTTAACAAGAAAGAGACACTATCATGCGAAGTCCATTGGAAATTGTACAGCAGAATTTTAAGACCGCCGTTAGTGGTTACAACAAAAAAGAAGTTGATGAATTTCTATATGAACTTCGCCATGATTA
>CAYRBR010000105.1:0-4677 GCA_964422555.1 uncultured Caldisericota bacterium
ATATCGAATACAACAATTGGTATGACTTTGGAGAAGCTGTATATCGTACAGAAGACCGATATGCTACTTCACACTTCTATAATCCGATGCAACCTCATTATGGAATTGTTCCACCTTTAACTGTTCAGTCTGGTATGACTCGAATGGTGGAAGTTACAATTAACGGAACCACTTATGAATGTGGTACCAGTGTTTCCACTGGTGACTTCTGGTATTACCAGAACCCATTACACAAAATGAGCACTGGATTCAATTGCGACTTCCGTTTCATTGATGAACCAGTATTACCTGGACATATATCTTTAGATATTTCTTTAAGTACTCCTTTCAAAGTAGAACAAACAACACAAGTTGATATTTCCTTAACGACTCCTTTGAAAAAAGGAGAGGAAGTATTTGTTATTATTGAAGATTCTATTGCAGTTGATTGGTATGAATTATTAATGGATAAAACTTGGGAACAAGTTTTAAATACAATTGCGAACCCATTCTTAGCTGTTAAAAAACTCGACTTCGATCATCAAAGTATAACCGTTCAAATTAATCCTTATAGAGGTTCAGCTGGTGAAGGAAGCAAAAACTATCCTATCCGTGTCTGGGCTTTCAAAGATGTGGGTGGTGTTCACGACATTCTTCCAAACACAAATTATAAAGATACTTTTATGTATCCTTATGAATCTACTAACGAACTTGGCATCGTAAACAATTATGATGCTCCCCTTCCAACACCATTTGTAGTTTTAGGTTATAACTACTTCAAGTGGGAAGGTTTATATGACGTCGATTTTTATGATGAAGCTGCAAAAATGCTCAGTATTCCTGCTAATGTGAGTCGTTATTACGACTGCTATGATTTACAGGAATTTTTGGTAGAACCTGAAGAAATTCGATTGTTTGCTGCTAGTAAATGTGTCGAAACTTTATATGAAAGATTTCCAAACTATAGTGTTCGTTTAACAGATGGAGATAATCCAAACGACATTAACGATCCAAATGGTGACAGAATTGCAGTTCCGTACGGTAACTTGACGTATGCAAATTACAATGCTCATCAAGCTGGAATTGAATATTTATTCACAGGTAGAGACCTTTTGTTTGAAGAGCAATGGGGTTTGTTTAATGTAGAACCCAAGGTAATTGTCCAGCTAAATTCGGACGGAAGCTTCCTTTATTGGTATTGGATAGACAATATGCCTTATGGAATTCTTGATACTTCTGATACCTTAAGTAAGTCTCCATTCTATCCGAGTGAACCAGATCCTGAACTAAACAAACCAACATACAACGAAGATACTCGTACTCTTACTTGGATTAACATGGATTGTTCAGAAGATAATGTAAATCCAGTTTGCGATGCTGGTCCTGGAAAACTTCCATACAATAACAGAATTACTAAAGGTGATATCTTTAGAGTAGATGGAATTAATCGTTTTGAAGTATTATCTTATGGTGTAAATTCATTGTTAACGAATTATGGACAAGTAAGCCCTGGCGATCCAGGTGGAGAAATACAAATGGCATTTGTGCCAAGGAATGCTGGTTCAAAGCTAAAATTGAGAGTTTACACTGACCATATCATTTACGATTACAATAACACTATTGAACACCCACCTCATTTTGTAAGCACTTTCGATTATGACGCTGAGATTCCATATGATCTCGGTGGTGAAGGTATTGATTATTGTGGAACAAAAGAGTTTAAAGTTCTTCCTCCTGATCCATATGTGAACTTTGTTGAAATGAGAATATCTGACCATGCATTACAATTCTCTGAAACTAACTACACAGCTGGATTTGCCGGACATCCACCAATGGTTGAAATGCCACCTCCAACTCCACAAATATCATTTTACTACGATCCTATTGTGAAAGATGTAGGAAGAGATTTTAGAGCTTATCCTGGCGGTAACACTCATCTTTTAAGAGCTTATGGTATGATGGATATGAATATGTATTTTGCGTATCCAGCTATATGGTGGTGGTATTGGTACGAAGATGTTGATACCAATAATTTCACCGATTTTAACAAGTTGGGTATGGAGTTTGGTCCAATGACTGATTATGGATTCTACTTCATTCTTCAGGATGGAGAAGGAAATAATCTAACACTTGATCCAACTGCTCCTCCCGACAGACGCATAAACCGTATTACAATTGAAGGTCCATTCAAGAGACCTGAAGTCACGAATCATGTGAAACATACTGTAACTTTAAGCTTGGGTCATGGAATGAATCTCCCAACACTTTGGGATTGGTCCGGTAAAGTTGTAATTGATCAGACCAATCGAGATTGGTATGAATTTAACGGAAAAGACTGGACTCAAATTATTGGTGCTAACTGGGCAGAATCTGATCAAAAAAGAAAATCTATCGTTAACACCGTAATACGTGAGAGAAACGATTTAGACTACACAGGTTTAGATAACGTCATTGTGGTTGATGAAATCGTTCCTGTTGGAGCTGGAACCGTTTCTATTAATGTTGAACTTGGCGATGGAACATTGAAAAAATTCCAGGATTGTTGTGCTGAACCACCAACCGATGGTGTGATTGTACACGGTCTTTCAATAAAAAATGCTCCAGAAGAATTAGAAATTGAAATGGATCATGTTGTTGAAATCAATTTAGAGGAATATGAAACGTTCCAAGATGTCGATACTTGTAATGATGCTTATGTATTCATGTGGCAGGATCGTGGAATACGAGTCCACATGGAAGGACGAGGCATGGATATGGATGGGCAGTTTGGATTTGGTGATTCTTACACCGAAGGTATGCCAATGTCCTCCAAACTTTTATCTATGATTTCTCAAAACGGAGAGCAGAATGCTGCAGTACAGTATCCTGAAGCTAGTGATATTAATGATGATGGAAAAATATCATTTGCAGATTACGAAACTGAAATTATGGGTACCTATGACTTAGCCACTAACACCTGGAAGGGCGGAATTATTGACGGAAGAACGTTCAATGTCAATAATGGTAAATATGTATTTGGATTGTCCTCTGATGATGGCAACCAACTAGTAGATGTTGGAACTGACATTGGATTCATTTCTTTTGCATCTGATGATTCAACAATCGACAGCACTATGATGAAAGATGCTGATCATGTTGTTTCTGAATGGGAAGTGAACCCAATCTACATTAGTGCCTATAAATATGGTGATGATAACAACGATAGAGCCTTTATACCACCTGATCAAGACTTAGGTGGAGGCGGAGATATGGTTAGATCAATAACCAGCTTCTTCTCTCATGAAGTTTATCTTGCTGGACAAGCTCGAATTAATCCGGTACCTCATACTGATTTATCTGTCTCTGTAAATCCAACTGTATTAACTGCTGGTTGTGTTCCTGAAATGGTTGATCCAAGTTCACCATTAACATTTAGAGTAACAGATGAAGATGGTAGAGCCGTTGACCTAACCAGAGGAGCCGATCTTGGCTTTATGAAGGGTTTACCTCTTCGCTTCAGAGCTGAAGCTGATGACATTTGGGAACACTTGTTTGTGGATGCTCATCCTGATCCATTACCAGAATATTACTGGTTACGAACCGATTTACATAATGATGATTACAGAGAAGCAAACAACAATACGCTGTATTCCCAAGCAAATAATCCTTTCAATCCTATTAAGATTGACTTCTCAAACGCATCTGTGGGTCAGTACGTTTTCAGAGGTTTCTGTGCGAATGACAAAGGTGAGTTTGACGTAGAAGTTTATTCTGCTGACCGCCGCCATAAGGGTATAGCAAGGGTAAAAGTTGAGTTACCTGATGTCGAATACAAGATAACTAATATAGAAGATCCATCTGGTACTGAACATATGGTACCTGGTGAACCAGATTTTGTTTTAACAGCTGCTGACAATCGTATTTATAAAATTAATGTGCATGTTAGAGATGCCCGTGGACTTTCTATTAAAGGTGTTACGAAGGGCGTGAGTACATGTGGTGGTGGTATTAAAAATACAGCCAGATTTACTCTCTACTCTAGCAGACCTGAATCATGGAATTTCAGTGAAAGAGATCGTTTCTTGTTTGCTGATCATTTCATGCAAGACTTATATCCGTATAACTTAAATGTTGGATTTGACTTTAACGACAACAATGCAATTGATTGGAAGAATGCTGAATTATTTACCTTAGGTGGATTTAACAATCTACATAAAGGTTTAGTTTATTATAATACTTCCTTAGTACGTTATGATAATGGTGAGTGGGATGTTGATCCTAACTATCAATTGCCTCCATTCTCTGATCCAATTACCCAGAAGCCAATTAAAGATGGTGCTCCAAAACGTCCTGAGAATCCAGTTGGCACTGCCAATATCGGATGGGGTCTCGGTGCAATCTATAACAACCCATACCATGGTGGATCTTTGTTTGTTGATATTGATGGTAACGGAAAAATGACATATAACGATTCACTTGGATTAGATGTAGATGGACAAACTACTTTCTATGTCTTTGCTGAAGACTTAGCTTACATTGGTGGTTTGGTTGGACAGAATTCTTATTGTAATACTGCTGACGAAGCTGATGTTTGTGGTAATCCACCTCCAACAAAAACCGATCCAGGGATTGTATATAAACGATTTAATCCTGATTACTCTCCTGACGGCATCTTCTTCCTTGACTGGGAAGCTTTCCCGAACCGTGAAGTGCAGATTA
>CAYRBR010000106.1:0-4614 GCA_964422555.1 uncultured Caldisericota bacterium
ATCCCCTTTTATAATGAATTTGAAAAAGGGTTTTTTCTGTTCTTTGTACACGAAGATACAGACGACACAATTTCAACATATGTAGTAATTCCTGATTAAAGAATAGAATACGAGGGGAAAGTTTTATTTGTAATATTAGAACTTCCCCCTCTTTTCAGCATATTGAAACTAGGCATTTTTTTATGTCGGTAAACGACTCATTACAGACATGAACTACTGATCCATTTTCTCTAAATTCGCTTCCATTCTTGTTATTTCGTTTTGCTTCATCATTTTTTTCACAATAAAGGCCATGATAATAATTCCTGGTATATCAATGCACATTCTTGCTATAGCAAATCGAAGTCCTAATGACTTAATCTCAAAAAGGAACATGGGAATTTTGGTGGTTGACCAAGCTCCAATAAATATCATTATATTTTCGAAGGTAACTCCTTTTTTGCATAGAACTGCTGAAACCGGAAATGCACCATATAGTGGTCCCGCTGTGGCAGAGCCTAAGATAAGAGCAAACAAGTGTCCTTTTGCTCCAGTATTTGGTCCCATAAACTTCATCATAATTTTTTTAGGAACCCAAACATCTAACAAACCAAGAAGTATAAACACCGGGGGAACAATTAAGAGCATTTCTTTGGCAGTATTCAGGCTTACCTTTACGGCATCAGAACCTATTTTGGGGTGAATTAGAAATACTATACCTAGTGCGACAAGTGCGATAAAAGTAAACAAATAGCGATTTTTCAATAGTTTCTTCATAATGCCATCACCCATCCTATGAAGTAGGCAACAAGTATCGTAAATACTAATGCGAGTCCATTACGAATGAATGCAATTTTTTTTCCAAAATATTTGATTTCAATGGGTAGGGTTACCACTCCAACCATCATTAGAGAAGATACAAACGCTGCGATCTGTGCATATCCTGCACCGTGATCTAGCACCATAGCAGCAGTTGGAAATGCAATCATACCAGGAATTAGCGTTACCGATCCAACGATAGTGGAGATAATTATTCCAATAAAACCAGAATTTGAACCAATGATCTTTGAAATTACTGTTGGGGAGATGAATGCCAGTACAATTCCTACAATAATAATAACAGCAATAAACTCGGGTGCTATATTTGAAAGTGACTTCCACCCTTTTTTCAGAGCTGTCAATGTTTTTTTTCTATCTGCACCAAATGAGATTGCTAATAACAAAACTGTAATCCCATATAGCCAAAGTGATGAAAACATATTGCCTCCTGCAGAATATAAAGTTACTTATATTCTTATGTTTCATTTTAACTAGCAATGCTTGCTTACTATGAACCCTAAAAAAAACGATTGAAAATTAGGTGTTTATATCTTCTTTTTTTTAACTTACTAGAAGTTTACATCATAATATGGTTTTGGAATGGCAAAAAGCTGCTTAAAAAAAGATCTCCATTCTGGACTGGATAATTTCACAATGCCATTTGTAAAGGCTGACTCAAAAGAAAGGGCTCCCATGCATAGAGAAGAAAAATCCGCCAGGGAAATTTGGATTGTCTCAGAGGAAGGAAATGGTTTTGTTGGAGAAAGAGTTTTGTGTAGTACCTGATATTGATACATCACATCCTTTTTTGTAACGGGATCTTGAATAACAAATGCTATTGATTTTCCTTCGAAATCTAGGGGTGTCTGACTCATGGGTAATAATGGAATAATTTTCTTTGGATCTGTGACAGAGTACATTAAGCCAACGCCAGCATTAGAAGTATGGTGGTGAATAGTGGGAATTAGTAAAGAGTGATTTATACTTCGGCAGTCTTTTAAAATGTATGGGATGGATTCGTCTTGGGATACAAATTCGATTTGGGAAAATTGATCTCTTTGTTTACAGCAGTAATCAAATAGAGCTTTTTTCGCTTCGAGAGTAATTGTATTCCATTCATACACCAACATTTTGTTTTCCAAGAAATTATCGTTTCCAATTGGTCTGCTGGTGTATGCCAGAAGACCTGTAATTTCTTCATTATGTAGGTAAGCGATCGCTTTTACATTGGGTCTGGCAAGAAATGATTTTAATTCTTGTTGCGTACGATTTACATACCCATGTTGCCTTGCGAGAACCGAATTGTAAAAATCGAGTATACGCGGTAAATCTTCCTCAGAAAGTTTAGAAAGGGAGTTCCGATTAAACGAAACAGCTGGAAGGATATTCTGTAACTGACTGGTGAAATACTTGTATTGATGAGTAATTGGTCCTAAACCAAATCCCATTTTGTTATAGAATCCAGGTTGAAAGGGATATAGAATTGTGAAGAACGAATTCTCTTTTTTTGCATGCTTTAATGCGTGCTGAATAAGCTTAAAACAGGTTTTCTCTTTTTTATGTAGTGGGTGAACAGCGACAGATCCAATGCCTGTTACAGGTAATAGTTGATTTAGGTAATTCATTTGAAATGGGTATACCGCCATACATCCAGTCATTTTATCTTCCATGAAGTGGCCATATAATGAAACTCCAGATGTAAGCGCCGTTTCCCATTCTTTTTTCTGTTTTTCAATCGCTTCTTTAGAGCGTATATTCATGGATGGATAGGCTTCTGCTTGTAGCATTACATAATCTATTAAGTGATCCGTAGTTAGTTTTTTAATCATTATTTCTTAACACTCCTTTATGCTGGGTTTGCTTGTGGAAGATTCTTGATCAAGAACTTTAAATGTTCCCTTAATGTAAAACCAGATCATTGCAGCAAGGGTTACAAACCAGGATACAAAAACAATAATATGAGAAGCGTAGTGATCGGTCAAAAAACCATATAAGGCAATACCTAAAGGAACGATCAGCTGACTTAATACAGACATAACTGAAAAAACTCTTGTCCGCATCTGGGAAGGAACAGTTTTTTGGTAATATACCGAAAGGGGAGTATTTACAAATGCATTGTAGAGACCTATAAGCATGAAGCTGATGGAAATGATAACAAGATACACCCAGGAAGCTCCTCCAAATAACGTAACAAAGTAGGGAAATATAACAATTGAAAATACTAGAAAACAGATCATTTGCCCCCAAATTCCTTTACGAAATAGATTTCCAATACTACTTGAAGCTAATAGGGTCGCAAGCAGAACATTTCCAATTAATGTTCCAACAACCCACGAAGTTTCCATGAGTCCATATTGATAACTGGAGAAACCCACAATTTCTCGTGCGAAATAAGGAACTACAACCATAATAACGGGTGCTGCAAGAAAATTGGTGATCATGGCGAAGATCATTATGGCTGTCATTTTCTTTCGTTCTTTGAAGTAACGGATACCTTGGATAAAATCTTCCCAAACCTGTGTTACGGTCATTTTTATCTTTTTCGTTGTTTGTTGATACACAATAAATAATTCACTAATACCAGATAGTACAAATGAAATTCCATTGATGTAAAAGACTATTTCGATCCCGAGTGGGTATAAAACTCCACCCAATGCTGGCCCTATGATGTAACTTATACTGTTCATTGCTCCCAGAAGGGAATTTGCTCTAGTTAGTTGTTTCTCTGGAACTAGTTCAGGCAGCATCGCAGAAGTCACAGGATCAAAGAAAGTATCTAGAATAGATACGACGAATTGGAACATGTATATGTGCAGTATGCTTAATTGATGAAATCTGCTTATAAAAGCCATAGAGAGAATTACAATACCACGCAGAAAATCCATTAATACCATTATGAGTTTACGGTTGATACGATCTCCAACAATTCCTGCTAAGGGTGAAAAAACAACACGCGGGAGAAGAGAAAATATTAAAAAAGTTCCCATTTTGGAACCGGAACCAGTGATGTCCAAAATGTATAAGGAAAGAGCTAATGCCTGGATACCACTACCTATTAGCGATACTAAACGACCAAGAGAAAATAAACCGAAGTTACGACGATATAGATTCATGGATGTTTAATGAAATGATAATCACTCTTAAAGTTATTTCCCTGATCGGTAAATCTGACCTTCTTGAATTACCATTTCCATTGGGTAATCATATGGTTTGGATATTTCGACGGTCGATTGACTTCTATAAATAGCAATCGAGCTTATGCAAATTAGTACAATAGATGCAAATGCAATCACACCCAGTAGCAACTTCTCGTCGAATTTCATAAGGGCCTCTTTCGTTTGAAAACTCTTTCCACTATTATAAAATATATTAACTGTATTTCTATCAAAGTAAAAGACTGAATTTTATCTTTACAGGAGGATTATTTTTTTTTGGAACTTTGGAAAATAGTTTTAATTGGAGTATCGCTGGCGATTGACTCTTTTTTGGTGTCTATTTCAATTGGTTGTGCACAACAGCGTTTTTATTTAAAGAATGGCTTCACATCGGGAGGAGTATTTGGATTTTTCCAAGTAACTCTTTTTTTAATCGGCTATATTTTAAGCTTTTATGTTGAGTCGTATATTCACGGATTTGAAGATTGGGTTGCTTTCTTCATTTTAGTGATTATTGGGATAAAAATGATAATTGATGGGGTTAAGCATCATAAAGAAGGTAACAGAAAATGTCTTGTCATATCGTTTCAGACTTATGTATTGCTGGGAATTGCCACAAGTATTGATGCATTTGGTGTTGGATTTACCATGAGATTACTGG
>CAYRBR010000107.1:0-4574 GCA_964422555.1 uncultured Caldisericota bacterium
GTTTGTGACGTGGTAAGTGCAAAAGCTGACAGGCTGGCATCAAAATATCAGGCTACCGCATATCAGATAAAGCGAAGAGGTACAAATGTTCTACCATCTTTAATAATAGGTGGAGCATCAAGAGCAGTGATTTTCTTTCCTACCATTGCAACTGAATTGCCTATTTGCAT
The DNA here is from genome assembly GCA_964422555.1 of uncultured Caldisericota bacterium. Classification (GTDB taxonomy): domain Bacteria; phylum Caldisericota; class Caldisericia; order UBA6126; family UBA6126; genus JAGLCW01. Next base: position 171 of record CAYRBR010000107.1, read on the forward strand.
AGAGATAAACAAATCACCTAGTTGTATTTCAACTGTTTCGGTAGCAGCCTTCCAGTTCACCTTCGCGCCAAAGGCTTCTGCAATGGCTCTAATAGGAACAAGAGTACGCCCATTCTGAATAAACGGGGCAACATCCATTTCATAGCTTCTCCCATCAATCATCATTGCTTTGCTACCAATCGTTAACACAATAACAATCTCTTGCTTTAGTGTAAACACAAGCGTCTTCTCGGAAGTATTTCCGATACTATCCACTGCTTTAAAGTGGATTTCGTTATCCCCTTCTTTTATGGGTATCGTACATTCAAACATCCCTTCACTATCAACTGTTGCTTCAATTTCGTTTACAAACACTTTAGAGCTTGGAGGAACAACTTTACCCGTAACAGTTAGTACTGTACTTTCTCCAATATCCTCGGGAAATGGATCAACTGTTAATTCAGGACCTTTGGTACGTTTCCAGATTGTAATTTCTTTTTCGGTTTTGGTTCCATTTGGAGTAAAAGCTCTGAAGACAAAGGTATTCTCTCCTTCGTCCAGTAGAAGCAATGAAGTGAACTTCCCATTCGATGACACATTCATTTCCTGAGAACCCAAGAACACGCTACAACCCATTTGCACTTCACCTTTAACAGTAATTTCTGATAAACGTGTCATGGATGGGTAATCGTGTATTACAAGAGTAGGCGGTTTATCGGCATCATATACAGTTATCTCGGGTTGATTCGTTAAGATCTGTGGACCCTTTACGAGAACCTTAATGGTTCCTTCCATGCCAGGAGTAAAATAAAATAAAGCTGTTCCATCGGTATCAATGGGTTCCCATTCTTCTACTCCTGCACCTTTCAATCCTAATAAAGTTTCAGACAATGCCTCATTGTAAGATTGATTAATTTTCAAGATTACTTTCGAACGTTCTCCAGTATATAAGTATTTACCTTCAGTAATAGCTACACTTAATCCAGCAATCAAATCAAATTCTAAGCTAGGCTGTTCAAACGAAACTTCCATTGCTTCAAATTGGTATACTGCTTTCATAACTACTTGTGCTTCTCCCGAACCTGTTGGTTTCAGAGTTACAGATACCATTTCTTCGGGATCATTCACATCCACAGAAGCAATTTTCTGGTCATTTTCATAAAAAGTATATCCAATTAAAGCAGAGCCAGCTGAATTTGCTTTCACATAAATAGTTGATTCCATATTAGAAATTAAATCTGGATTGGTAATGTTATGCCCGATAGTAGAAAGAGGTTGTTTGTTCTCATCAAAAACAGAAATTTCTAAAGGTAATCCCTGCAGAGCATTCTTCCCATGAGCAAACCAGTCTATATGGTATTTTCCATCTGGATTATAACGTCTGGATAAACTTCCTCCATGATCTTGTGGTTGCTTTCCGGCTACATCATTTACAGATGGGTTTTGCAATAATTCATTGCAACCAATAAACCCTCCATATGACATATCTCCACAAGCAGCGATTAAAAATTCCATTTCTCCATTTACATCGGAAAGCCCATCGGAATAATCTATCGTATTGTCTTTGTTTCGATCTGCCACATACACAGTACCCTGGTAAGCACTATTATAAATAGAGCCAGGACCAAACCAATCCGATTTATTCAACTCTCGTTTCGATAAATCAATGTTCATTCGGTAAGCATTGTTGAAAGACATCCACTCTGTAAAGGAATCCGTTTCAATTCCAGCAATGGCAGTTTCTGAAGAAGACTGCCCTGTAGTATAAGAATACGGGAGAAAATGAACATTTTTACCTTTCATGGTATTCCCCTGTGCATCCTTCATAGTTGCCTTCACTCGGTACAATTCACCTGGGATTAAACCATTAGGGGCAGAAGGAGTGACCGAGAAATCGATTTGCGGATTCTTCACTTGCACCTGAATGGTACCGTAATTTCTTCTTTCTTTATCCATTACACGAAGCTTAAAGGAACCTGAATCATTAGCAACAAAATTCTTAAATCGATATACTCCCTGTTTTGCCTGCGAAAAATCATATTCAATAAGGTTGCTGTGGAAAAGATCTTCATTATTGGCTGCATCAGATGTTTCATTCTGTAAATTTGTTCGCACCCAATAGTAATCGGGAAGATTAAAGGGTACATCATCAAAGAATAAAGCAGCTACTTCCGTTTTTGACAAAGCTCCGTTTTTGGTTAAATCAATGGGAGATCCATTTTCATTCGTGATTGTAAAAGTTAAAGCATCTCCCTTGAAAACACTTTCTGGAGACACCCCTGCTGTTAAAACAGGAGGATCCATTTTCACCACAAATGATTTTTCAGGCCCACTGCTATATCCAACCGGTGCAATATTCTGACCTGAAAGATAAACGGCATGAGAATAGTACTTATGGTTCATCGGATTCGGGTACATTGGTCCATAGCCACGGCTATTATTATCATCGCCATACTTATAGGCTGTGATATTCACGGGTAGTATTTCATGATCCTCAATTACACCGTTTTCATTGAAGTCCATACCTACCGTATCAATAATGCACCGATTCTTTTCTGATAATACAAATTTATATTTTCCCTGATTCCGTTGAAATGTTCTGGCATCAATCATTCCCCCAGACCAAGTGTTAGTCGATAAATCATAACTACCAATAATCTCGGTTTCATAATCATTAAAAGAAATCTTTCCGTCATCATTTAAATCATCCATAGAAGAATAGGCAGTAGAATAACCAGAGCCTTCGGATGATTCTGGTGCCATAGTAACCCAGCCATCACCGGCTCCTTCTAATATATCCTGGTTGTAACGGTTTCGAACTCCACGGTCTTGCCATATAAACACAACAGCATCGTTTACTTGTCGAACCGTCTGCATATTTTCATATTCCTTAATTGTAGTGGTAAATTCACAATCTTTTCCGTATTCAATTCCTCCACTATACCCACCAATATCAAGAGCATGGACAGGAATTCCAACCATAGGAACATCGCAGCAGTCGTAATAGTCTCCAATTCGTCCATCGGCTAAATGAACTCGAATAGATAGTTTGCCATACTGTACAGGAATTAACTCATCAATCACAATCACTTTTGGGATACCGGTATAATTTAATCTTCTTGAGTACTGCAAGACACTGTTCGCTTTTGAGTATCGAACACTTTCTCGTAACCCCGGATTGGTTGTAGTAGTCCAATCTGCACCTGTAAGTTCATAATCTTTGTAATTTGATGAATCAATTATTATTTCACCATCCCACTCATAGGTTAAAGGAACATGGCTTAGACCACCATATCGAACCTTACTTAAGGGGAAATAGGGAGTTAGGAAAGGACCTGTCACTTCTATTTGTGTAATTTTATGACTTCTATCGTTGGATTCAAATGAAAGTATTCCCCCATCACGTGAATCTCGTAATACAAAATAAATACCGTAATCTGTCATAGGAAAGAACTCAGTTCCCAGTTTTACAAATTGGTTCTCCCAATTTGCGGGACATGCATTTCTTCCTTCTCGCATAATAGATCCAGCCCTACCGGTATGGGTTTGCCCCCCGGTATACGATCGGAAATCACGAATCAAATGTTGTAAAACTGGATCGTAGTCGGGGTGAATAGTGTTGGAATAAGTAAAGTCGGAGTACTGCAAGGAATGGTCTATTACTACCATTTCTGTAAATGCAATTCCGTCGTTTCTACCTTCCCCACCTCCTGGAGGATCTGGATTAGGAGGATCTGGTTCTGGATCGGGATCGGGTGGAGGAGACGGAGGATCAGAGCTCTTCCACCCCAATAAAGCGATACCACAATAATCTATTCCATCTCCACCACCCTCAATAAAATAAGGAGGATGAGATATCATTGAGTTATAGTCATATAAGGCATGAGTTGTGAATACACGAACATTCATGTCATTGTTTTCTTCTCTAGGCCACAGACATACAGGAAATTCTCCTCCATCGTTGCCAATTAAGCCCTTACCATACGGAGTTACAAAAGCCCAAACACCGTCATTCAATATTTCTCCAAACGTTCCGTCAAAGATTCCGAAGGTATCTCCTTTTGTAATTTTCCCAAGTGGTGGAAGCCCAGAAACCTGACACACTCGACACTCAATTTTTTCTTCTGAACAATCCACATCTTCTAAATCCCCACCATACAAGCTTTGTCCATTTACGGAAAGGAGTTGCGCAAGCGCCTGCTGCACGAAGCCGGCGTCGCCGTGCTGGCGGACATCCACTTCGGTCCGCGCGTGGCAGGCGACGGCCAGCACATCCGCTTCTCGTACGCGGCGAGCGAGCCAGCGATCGAGGAGGGCGTGCGCCGCATCGACACCTACATCCGGAAGGCGCAGCGATGAGCTTCGATACGAGCGCGGCACGCGCGGCAATCCGGCCTGCGCGGCGCGCACGATCGCCCGGTCCAC
>CAYRBR010000108.1:0-4526 GCA_964422555.1 uncultured Caldisericota bacterium
ACGAAGTAATTCTGGTCCATTTAATGTCTAACCTTGTGTTTTTACATACAATATGGAAAAATAACCTTGTAAAATTACATATTGTATGTAATAATTGCTTTGTATAATTACATATTGTTCTTAGAATGCATGGTGTAGAAACAAAAAGGAAGCAAAATGAAACGCCTGATTGAGAATAGACTTGCAAAATGGAAAGATTCTTCCTATCGAAAACCTTTGATTATAAGGGGGGCTAGACAGGTAGGGAAAACGTATACAATAAAAGAATTTGGGAATCAATCTTTTTCATCTTTTGTTACTATTGATTTTGAAAGAAACCAGAAGGTCCACGCAGTTTTCGAAAATGATTTAGATCCTCAGAATATTATTCGAGAATTAGAAATATTTACAGGGCAGAGAATCACACCAGGAAACACTCTTCTGTTTTTTGACGAAATTCAGTCCTGTAAAAGAGCATTAATGATGCTTCGATACTTTTATGAAGAGCTTCCAGAACTACATGTTATTGCAGCAGGATCTTTACTGGAATTTGCTATGAATACTATGTCATTTCCAGTAGGTAGAGTATCTTTTGAATGGATGCGACCAATGAATTTACGAGAGTATCTAATGGCAAATCATAAGGAAATACTCCTCGAAAATCTCCCTTCCGTTTTTCATGCAGAACCAATATCTGCTTCTCTTCATCAAAATCTTATGAAGGAGCTTCGAACTTATTGTATTGTAGGGGGTATGCCTGAAGCAGTAAAAAGGTATACAGAGACGAACTCGTTCCAAAGTGTAAATAGTGTCCACGAAGAAATCGTTTATGCCTATATTGAGTCGCTCAGTAAATATAGTTCAAAGTCTTACATTGATAGCCTTGAGTACCTTTTGAAAGCAGTTCCTTCACGAGTTGGTACACAAATAAAGTACACAAAACTAGACCCAGAAAGAAGAATTGAAGTGACAAAAGCGTCTTTGCGTGTAATAGAAAAAGCTCTTCTTGTGCAGAAAATTAAATCGGTTTCACTACAAGGTTTACCACTTGAAGCCAATGCATCCGCTAAAATTTTCAAACTCCTTTTTCTGGATATTGGCTTAATGCAACACATGTGCGGCTTGAATCATCTTGAAATTCTTCATACCAACGACATTACAGCGGTCTATCAAGGATCGGTTGCAGAACAGTTCATTGGACAGGAAATACTAGCTAGTGGTGGATCTGAAAATAACCAACTTTTCTATTGGAATAGGATGAAAAAAAGTAGTACTGCTGAAGTTGATTATGTGATTGCCCGAAATGGGAAAATTTTCCCTATCGAGGTTAAAAGTGGCCCTGGTGGTAGAATGAGAAGTATGCATCAACTTTTTACAGATTATCCAACTATCGAAAAAGGAATTGTACTCACTTCTGAAAATCACCAAAACACAGCGCTAGGCAAACTAGTATTTAGACCGCTATATGCAAGCTTTACTCACTCCTAACTCACTATTGTCATTATGCAAAATTTATGAAGTGACTACTTCAAGCTTATTCAGCTATCACTAATTAAGTTTAAAAGCCTTTTCCATGGCTGCAAGTTCTTGGTCAGTTAGGAAGCTAAAATGGGATATTCTTTTTCTGTGTGAAAGACGACCATTATTTTGTGCACACAGATGTATGAATAAGTCAATTAAGTGATCAGGCATATCGATAATATCCTGTATAGCTTTTTTTATCTTGTCATAACTATCAAGATATCGAAGTTCTTCGACAAGTTCTTCTTCGATCGTTGTGTTAATAAATTCATACAATGCTTCAGCTTGAGGTGTCAAATCAATATACTGATACCAGCAAGCAGTTTCGTTTTCAACTGTCATTTGTCCCATTTCATTAAGCTTATAATCAATAAGTTGCAGTAAAGGGCGAGAAAAAGCTTCTAGTGATGCATCATATTCAATTGGATTTTTTAGCATAACTGCAGAAACTGGGAACATAAGCCCAGAAGGTATACTATTAAGAATGGACAACATATTGTGGATTAAGAAACGATGGATACGTCCATTTCCATCTTCAAATGGGTGTAAGAAAACAAAACCATAAGAAATAATGGCTGCATGGATAACCGGAGAAATATTGCCAGTTTTCATCCGTTTATGGGAATCAATAAAACCAGACATAAGGGATAACAAATCCGAAGGTTTTGGGCAGATATAATGAATCATTTCTCTATCGAAATGGATGGTCTGTCCAATGTAATTCTGGTTAATTCTGTAGTCAGTATCTCTGAATCGTGGATCTACAATATAGTTTTGAAGTTCAATTAACTTCTTCTTGGAGCAAAAATCTTCTTTTTCAGCCAATGATAACAAAGCAATAAATTTTTCAGTTCGAGAAGTGTTGGGTTTTATGTTTTCAATTGCATACGAAGATTTAGTTTCTTTATTGTAAAAATAATTTAAAGCTCTTCGGAGAAGTGTAGGGGAGTACATTGTAACAACCTCTTCGCATCTGGTTCGTAAATCTATTGAATCTAGCTTTTTAAGCTTTTCTGTTCGTCTGATCATTGGGCAGAAATTGTCGTTTCCAAGTAGATTATTTACTATGCGATGACGTTTTGATTTTTCACCATTTTGAATAGTATAATAGACTTTTTCTTCTATAGCATTCACATAATTCCCGGAACTAATATCAGCGATTGGTAGCTGCCGTTCTGTTAAGAATTCATAGAAGAACCAAATTCTTCTGGCATACTTCCCTGTAGGTTTGGATTGTATGTAGTGGAGGATATCTTCTTGGGAAATATTTTTAAAAATATGTTTCAATAAACTTAAGTTTACTCCATCGTATTTAATTGCAAAAGCAAGATGATCGCCTATTTCTTCCCCAGGCCAATATTGCTTTGGGTAGATATCTATTGTAGTACCACCCTGCATCTTTGACTTACGGGTTCCAGATGAAGATATATAGGAAACATGCCAATTTGGCAACCCTATCAATGAGAGCTTGTTAAGTAGATATGCATATCCAGCACGTCGGTTTTCTAAAACACTTACTTCCATTCAATATCCTTTTAAAAAATGTACTATACTAGTAATATAGTTAGAAAATGGTATGAAGTCAATAATATAGTTATATATCCGGATATTTGAGCAAAACAATTACAAACGAAGTAATTCTGGTCCATTTAATGTCTAACCTTGTGTTTTTACATACAATATGCAATAATTGCCCTGTATAATTACATAGTGTTCTTGGGATGCATGGTGTAGAGGGGAATTGTACTAACTTCCGAAAATCACCAAAACACAACACTAGGTAAACTAGTATTCAGCTACCACTTTTTACTACGACGTTCGAAGAAAATAAGCAGGGCTATTCCTAGAACAATAAGTAATAGTAGAATTAGCAAAATATTCGGAGGAATACCGGTTAGGAAGTACAAAATTAGAAATGTCGTGTAAATAAAAGTAGATTTCCCTTTGTCGTATACTGCCAATTCCGGGTTGGAGGAAACATGTGTGATTTTAAATGTGTCTAGCACATTTTTATTGTCATAAACTGCTTCCCGATACTCATTGTTAAACGTAAGATGATTATTTTCTATTAATATATGTTCAATATTCATGGTATAGCTGACACCAGCTACGTTAACAGTCTGTATCCATACGCGATCCAGGAATTGGATGCTTAAAACACTACATCCTTCGTATAAATCAGTGCTCTTGTGTTCTTGCATTACATTTAAGTTTGAGTCTAAAAAGTAGATATAATGTCCAGCAGAAAAAGGCTTTTTCCCAATCACAACAATGTACTCTTCCACATCGGTAGAAACGGGAAGAATCTCCTGAATTTCGGAACAAGAATGGAATGGTTCAAGAAAACTGGATACTGAAGTGTTTTCGCCCTGCTGGTTTTTACTACAATACTTGGTTTCAAAAAAAGAAATGATCTTGTTCCGTTTGCCAAGGTATGCCAGAATTTCAGGTTGAACCTCTGAAATGGAATCTTGGTAAAAAGAGGGCAGTAACTCATTTTCATTCACTATTTTATAGTTGTTCAAATCCAAACCAGGTTCTTCAATAAAAAACAGTGGATTCGTCCACCTTCCATCATTGGTTGGAATTAATACTTCATCATGGCGTATAGTTTTTAACCCAGTAATTTGGTAATACACCAAACAACTTCCTATAACAATCAACACAATTAATGCCCAAACGGGAAACTTTCTCATTCTCTTAACAGTCATTTATTCCTCCAAAGCTTGTAATACATTCTGTACATACAAATTGTACACCTTTGCAGGGAGAAACAAAATTTCAGGTTCATTTAGATTAGGGGAGGATTCGGTATACTAAAAAGGTTTCTATTAGCTATTTTAACAATGGAAACCACTGTGTTACAAAACAAGTTGGTGCAATGCGTTTTGTAAGAACTATAGGGTTATTGTTGGGCGTTCGTGTATTTTACTCAAGTATAGTATCTGCAAATAAAGATAAAATAGGTACTAATCTTATAAATGATAGTGAATCTTGATGTTTAAATGTTTTTCTTGAAACAAGCA
>CAYRBR010000109.1:0-787 GCA_964422555.1 uncultured Caldisericota bacterium
GCGCGAATCTTCTCGCCGAGTTCCGCTCCGTCCATGCTGGGCATGGCGAAATCGAGGAGGGCCACGTCGTAGGCCTCGCCGACCTCCTGGGCACGGACGAGGTGCCAAAAGGAGCAATGAAAGTGTTTTCAAATGAACAGAAAGAAAAAGCATTAAAACTGTATGATGAACTAAGGTCGGTAACAAAAGTTATTCGTCAGTTAGAGTATCCCTCAAGACAAACAATGTATAAATGGATTAACAAGCGAAACACTTCACCTAAAGAGAGACCACCTAGAAAGAAAATTAACAACAAACCTTTGCATAGGCTTCATCCTTCTTATGAGATCAAATTAGATGCTATTCACCGTTGTTTTGAACTCGGTGAAAATGTACAATTGGTATCAGAAGAAATCGGATATACAAGAGCCAGTATATACACGTGGCGGAAAAAGTATATGCAAGAAGGAGCTCAAAGTCTCATGAATACAAAAGATAAACCTCGTGGTAAGCTGCCTGAAGGGAACTCTCCTCCAACGGAAGAGATCAAAAAACTGAAAAAGACAGTGCGCGATATGCAGTTAGAGATAGATATACTGAAGGAAACACTCAATGTATTAAAAAAAGACCCAGGCGTCGACATAACAGCACTAAGCAATAAAGAAAAGGTAGTAATTGTCGATGCCTTACGAATAAAATACTCACTACCCCTTCTTATGTTGAAACTTACGTTTCCCAGAAGCAGTTATTATTACCATCAAAAATTATTCAAATCACCAGACAAATATGCATATATTAAGAATAGAGT
>CAYRBR010000109.1:797-4497 GCA_964422555.1 uncultured Caldisericota bacterium
GTCAACGATTAACAATACGTATTACTGCATATTGTTCATGACTCGCTACAGGTGGCTCAGCTTAAGCCTTACCTGACAGGATTTCCGTCTGCTAAAATATCAACCATTTCCTGGCCGCACCCCGCATGATTTGCTGAAGAACCAATTGTTCTATACATGCTCTAAACGATATGGATACAGAAGAATTCACGCAGAACTACAGAAAGAAAACATTTGTATTTCTGAAAAAATTGTTCGTAAAATCATGGCAGAGTATAACTTAGTAGTAACATGCAGACGAAAAAACAAACGCTATCGTTCCTACAAAGGAGAAATCACGCCCAGTGTCCCAAACATTATAGATCGTGACTTCCATAGCGACGAACCTAATTTAAAATGGCTTACTGATTTGTCAGAATTCCCTATCCCTGCAGGGAAAGTGTTTTTATCTCCTATCATTGATTGCTTTGATGGGTTTGTAACAGCTTGGAAAATTGGGACGAAACCAAATGCTACTCTAGTAAATACAATGCTTGACGATGCCATAGGTACTCTTAAGGAAGGAGAACGTCCTGTGGTACATAGCGACAGAGGATGTCATTATCGTTGGCCGGGTTGGATTGAAACAATGAAAAAAGCAGGACTGCAACGGTCCATGTCTAAAAAAGGTTGTTCTCCAGACAATGCAGCTTGTGAAGGATTCTTTGGTCGACTGAAGAATGAATTCTTTTATCATCAATCTTGGGAAGGGGTTAGTTTGAAGAGATTTATGAAGATACTACATGACTATATAGTATGGTACAATACAAAACGTATCAAAATGTCATTGGGTGGGTTGAGTCCCCTACAATATAGACAAAGTTTGAATATAGCATTTTAGTCCAAGATTATGTCCGCACCCCCCCATATACATACTCCACGAAAAGTGATGAAAATCTGATGAAATCAGAAAAACAATTTTTAGCGTAATAAACTCACGCTTGGTACCAACATTGGAGTATTACTTACTAAAATCTTAATATCTGATTAATTGGAGAAGTATTCTTAGCTTAAGATTACTTTTTAACAATATCATTATTCCATCCCTGCTCGTGAAGAGTTTCCTCATATTCTTCCAGTACTTTCCCCGGATAGAACCAGGTATTAATCTTTTTTTGGTTTTCAGCAATAGTATGACAATATTCTGGTTTTAAACAGGAGCGACGATCCAGGTACTCCTCGTTGTCAAATGACGCATATTTATAGCGAAAACAGAAATAATACATGTACAATAAGTCATATTGTGACAACATTTCTTCCTGGAAGTCTTCGTAATTCACTTCTCGTGTAAAAGGATCTACAAACTCAGATGCTTGCATATAAGAGTCAGAGTTCTTTGTTTCAATAAAAATATAAGCATGGGAATACTCAAAATATACTTTGCCATTCTTTCGATAAAAACTAGGTGTACACGAGTTACCAGAATGCTTAAGTTTACCATTTTGAATATGACAAAAATCAAGCATATAGGGACCGAAATAACGCCAGCTGGAAATCCAAAAATAATCGGGTTTCTCTAGAGAATAGATAACAGAGATATTGTGATCAATTCCTTCATAAGACGTATATTTCAATAAGTTCCAATTGGAATCAAACAGAAACGTATAGCGTTTTGGAAAGTTATCTACCGCATGGATAAAAATATAATCTTCATTGTCTAAGACAATAGGAAAAAATACATCTACGTGGTGAATAAAACCTTTGCTATCCCATTTAAAATGAGAATCGGTCGAATCTAGTTCCTTATTAAGCAGTACTGCAGGAGATTTATCCGGTTCTTCTTCTTTTTCTTCACTGGGTATTTCCTGATCAAATGGATCTGTACCTTCTTCCAACAGACGAATAAACTGGGTAAGATAATCGTTATACTTGGAAACATAAGCTTTTTCTTTTATAGAAGAGGAAGATGGGTTTATGGAAAGGGTATCAGGAAGAGTTACAAAGGGGAATGTTGTTGTACTTGGAATAGAAGAAAAGGTGAGTGCATTACTGTTTTCAAAATTTTCCAGAAAAGAAAAACGGGGGAAATAGGGTTCGATAACATGATCTAGAAGAACGGGAATGACTTCTTCATGCGTGGGTTCCATGGAATAACTATGAGTAGATGAGTTTTGGGTTAATTTGTAAGTCGAGAGTTTATCTTTGAAAGTATAACGGAGAAACACCCCGTTGTCTTGTGCTACTAGCTCTGGATTGCTAACCCGGGTATACGAATCGACTATGTGTGAAACCAGTTTATTCTGAACTTCATCGTATTCCCAAATGTATACAACAGTAGGGTTGTGATTGTGGTTATGAAAATGACCGATCATTACAATTTCTTCCAAAGGATCTTCGTCAATATTGGTTATTAATGCCTGCCAGAAGGGGTACGGTTCGTGATCCTGGAAGGGTAAAGAACTGGCAATGGTAGGAACAAAAACTCCATCTTTATCCCGTATAATCCCCACACTCGATTTTTTTTCATCTCCTGTAAGGAAAATAGTATCTTCAAATCCGGTATTTGTTATATGTCCACGAACGATCTGATTAATAAAATATGTGTCAATGGTACGAAACTCTTCAGGCATTTCCTTGCAGTCTTCCACATATTCAAGGTGACCTTCTTCAGAAGCTAGTTTTTCAAAAAAAGTTGGCTTGTCTATTTCTTCCCATGAGTCAAATGAATCTATATTGCAGGTATAAAAGGAATCTCTTTGTCTGAAGTATAGTTTTTTATGTCGGATAAAGAACCGACGGTGATACCCCTTGTTAATTTTAGTTATTTGTCCGGTGTGGGTATCAAAAGCAACCAAGTAAAAGTCAGAAGGTTTGGTACTTAAACTCGCCTGGAAGATCAAATATGGACTACAATATAGTGTGTTGGTACAAGTGTAACACGATGATTCTTCTTCGTTACTATCTTTATTGGATGAAGAAAACAATGAGCAGGAGTTCAGGCTGCAGGTTGTGATTGCTATACACAAAGATAGGAGAATACAATAGAGCCGATTTGTATTCTTTCTGTTCATTTACAGTTCCTTACTTCCAATTTCAATGAAATAGTTTCCATTTTTTTCCGATTCTTTTTCAGTGGCTTCCGCTATGTCTTCATATTTGTATTGGTGAAGTAATTCTGCAATATGGTTTGTTCCTGGCAGGCTTGCTGTTAGAAATTCTTCCCATAACTGGGTAGATTTCATGAGAGACTTTTTCCAACTGGGCATAAAACGATCAAGAATAATACCAAGTTTGTATCCAACTCCATACCACCGGAATGCAATATTGGTGGTAGAAGGTTGCAATGAGGTTTTTTGTAGATACTGGTTAGCATTTTGCTTATTCACTTTTTCTGGAATTTCAAAATAAACTGAATCAAATATAGATTGAAGAAGAGAAAGAACTCGTTTTTCTATATACGAAGCGGTGCCTTCCACCAGGAACCCCTTTTTTTCAAAGTCGGCAATTTCAGAAGGAAGTTTTGAAAGACGGTAGTTTCGCAAAGAAACGAAATTTACCAAATCACGAACAGTAAAATCGGGTTGTAGAAGAATCTTGTTTTCAATTTTACACAATGCCATGTTTTCAATATTGTTCTCAGGATATTTTGACCACAGAGCGAAGTTATGCCATCGGTTTTGAACCCAGTTTTGTTGAAAAGCATGGAATGCTTCATGACAAAGAAAAGGAATGGCTAATTCGG
>CAYRBR010000110.1:0-4485 GCA_964422555.1 uncultured Caldisericota bacterium
TAATCTGCACTTCACGGTTCGGGAAAGCTTCCCAGTCAAGGAAGAAGATGCCGTCGTGTGAATATTTTGGTCTAAAACGCTTATCGGCGTGTGCAGGATCTTTTCTGTTTAATGGTGGATTACCAGCTAAATCAGCTTCATCAGCCGAGTTACAATAGTGGTTCTGTCCGATCATACCACCCACATAAGCTAAGTCTTCAGCAAAGACATAGAAAGTGGTTTGTCCATTTACATCTAATCCTAAGGAATCATGGTAATCCATATATCCAGTGTCATCGATGTCTACAAATAAGTATCCACCATGGTATGGGTTGTTATAGATTGCACCAAGACCCCATCCGATATTGGCCGTACCAACTGGATTTTCAGGACGTTGCGGAGAACCATCTTTAATTGGCTTCTGGGTAATTGGATCAGAGAATGGAGGTAATTGATAATTAGCTTCAATATCCCATTCGCCATCGTCGTAACGAACTAATGTTGTATTGTAATAAACCATTCCTTTGTGGATATTATCAAATCCACCAAAGGTGAATAATTCAGCATTCTTCCAATCAATTTTCTTGTTGTCGTTAAAGTCAAATCCGACATTCAAGCTATATGGATATAAGTCTTGCATGAAGTGATCAGCAAACAAGAAACGATCTTTTTCACTGAAGTTCCAAGATTCAGGTCTGTTAGTATATACAGTAAATCTTGCAGTATTCTTAGTTCCGCCACCACAAGTACTGACGCCTTTACTAACACCCTTGATCATTAATCCACGTGCATCTTTACAAGATACTGTAATCTGGTAAATACGATTATCAGCAGCTGTTAAGACGAAATCTGGTTCGCCTGGAACATTGTATTCTGATCCAGATGGATCTTCAATATTCTTAATTGTATAGGAAGCATCTGGTAATTCTACCTTAACTTTACCTACACCAACGTGCTTGTGATCGGGGGAATAGACATAGATATCAAATTCACCCTGGTCATTGGCACAGAATCCGTTGAAAGCATACTTACCATCAGAAGATAATGTGAAGTCAGGTTTAATAGGATAGAAATTTGGATCGTATAATCGAACGTTATTTACTGTAGTCATGTCTTTGTTATGAAGATCTGTACGTAACCAATAATATTCAGGAAGTGGATCGGGATGGATATCTTTAAATAAATTCTGCCAGATAGCATCTGCTTCGACATAATCATCACCAGAGGCATCGGGTACACCAATTGTTAAATCAACTGGTTCTCCATCTTCGTTTGTTACAACTACAGATAGAGGACTTGCTGGGTCGACTAATTCAGGTATACATCCAGCTGTTAATACAGTTGGAGAAATAGAAACAGATAAGTCTCTGATAGGTACAATGTCAATTACTTTCATACCAGCCAAATAGACTTCATGAGAATATTGAGCAATATTGTCGCCTAAATTGTATAAAGGAGTGAAAGCTCTGTCATTGTTGTCATCTGCATATTTGTAAGCATTAATGTAAAGAGGTAATGCTTCATATTCAGAAATAACATGGTCAATTTCAGTATTTACTTTTCCATTAAGATCGAAACTTCCAAAATCAAGTCCGACTTGATTTAGTTGGGCTCCATTATTAGCAGATAAATCAAATACATATTTACCATTGTCACGTTGGAACGTTCTGGCATCAATTAAACCACTTACCCAAGTGTTAGTGTCTAAGTGATATGTTCCAACAATTTCAGTTTCGTAATCAGCAAAGGAAATTAATCCATCTTCATTAATATCTTGGATTGGATCAAATTGATACATTACGTCAGAAGCATTTGAGGAAGCAGGGGGATTGGTTAACCAACCATCACCAGCTCCATCATAAAGTCCAGTTTCAACATTAATGATACCACGATCTTGCCATGCAACAACAACTGCATCGTTAGCAGGTTCAACAACTTGCATAACTTCATTTTCACTAACATCAAGCTCTAATTTGGTGTCTGTGTCAACAGTAATTGTTTCAATGCTGGAATCAATGTTAATTCCATGTACATCAACTCCATCGGTTGGAGGTTCAGCACAACAATCCTGGAATATTTTTAATGTTCCGTCCCACAAGGTGACTGTTAATGTAATTACACCACTGCCGACCGGGATAATTTCTGGAACATAGAAAACATCAGTTAAACCGGTATAGTTAAGTTCATTTGAATACTCGAGATATTCGTTAACATTCTGATAAATATAACCATCATTACCAGTTCTTGTCCAATCAGCACCAGTAAACATATAGTCATAAACATTGGATGAGTCAATAGAGATTAAACCAGAACGGTCGTATCGAATAGGTACATTTCGTACACCATTGTATCTCCAGTTCGATTTTACACTATTGTTTTCTTTGTTGTAGATGTAAGGAGTAATAAATGGACCATCTACTGTAAGTTGTCTAATTCGTAAATCTGGATTCGTATTGTCGAAGGTTAAATGGTTTCCTTCAGCATCTTTCAAGATGAAATACATAGAGTAGTCAGTCATTGGGAAGAATTCTGTACCCAATCGGTTGAAATCGGTGAAGTTATTGTAGTCGGTATCTACACCATACCAATACCACCACCACATTGCTGGGTAAGCGTTCCATCCATTGTGTTCACCATCTACTCGTAAGAAAGAACCCGTATAAACAGATCCATCGATACGACCCGTATGAGTTTGTCCACCAGGATAAGCTCTGAAGTCTTTACCTACATCTTTAATAATTGGATCGTATGGAGATTCAATCTGAGGAGCTGGAGTTGGTAAATCAGATAATGCATAGGTGCCAGAAGTATAGTTTACTCTGGAATTCTGTAATGCATGATCAACGATTTTGTATTCTGCAAAGTTTACATATGGATCTGGAGGTAAAACCTTAATCTTAATAGATCCACAGTAATCAATACCCATGGAGGAATCCCACAGGAAGAATGGAGGAGGATTCATTGCTGAGTTGTAATCATACAATGCATTCCATGTGTATACACGAATCTCAAGTTTGTCATCGGTTCCGTCTACAGGGTTCACTGCGATGTTAATTTCCCCACCCTGGTCTCCGCCGGAATTCTGATGATAGGAACTAACTTTTACAGGTACACCATAATGGATAACTTCGAAGTACGGAGTATCACCATAAGCATATTGGTCGCCTCTGGTAATTTTGTTCATCTTTCCAAACTCAGAAATATCACATACTGGACAGCTATTCTGTTTGTCTTCAGAACAATCCATGTCTACCCAATTCAATCGGTCATATCCAGTTCGATATTTTGGTGTATTTAACTCTGGATCAGGATCAAACGGATATAATGGTGATCCGGCAAGAATGTCGTTTTCGTCAAGAACGTTGTAAACGCCATTGTCTTGCCAATACCAGTATAAATAGGAACCATCTTTATTCATTTGAACAAGTACTTTTGCGTAATGTTCATCTGGATTGTAATATGCACCATCAATGGGTGTATATCTCGGATAACGTAAATCCCAAGCAGTAAACATATAGTCGATACCACCATGGTGAGCATTATAATTTGCTACTAATGGCATTTCACCATATGGTATTGAAATTCTTACGTTGTTAGGATCGTTGACATCGTTAGGATTGTCAGCATCATTCAAACGTAAGGTGAAATTCGGGAAACGTTGCGATAAAGTATCAATACATTTTCTTGAAGAACCTACATGAATATCTTCAGGAAGTACATTGTAGGATCTGTTCAAGTAGCAATCATATGCTTTTACAATATCTTTTGGCATAGGAGGATTAGGAGGAGTTGGTGAATCACCAGTCACATTTCCTTTTTCGTCTTTGCTTGCAAAATCATAATAGAAAGGATCCATATATGAATTTGGTGGTACGATATCGGATACTCCGCCTACATCTTTAAAGGCATAGATTCTTACAGGATAATTTGTACTTAACTCACCACAACTACCTCTATAAGGTGTATATTGGAAGGTAATGTTCTGATTTTTATAGTCCATTTCTTTATATACAACATCTGGGTTTACCATATATGGAGAACCGGTTGCATTATTTGGAGCATAAACATCTTCTAACATTACATATACTTTTTCACTTTTTTTCAAAGGAGTTGTTACAGCAATATCAACTTGTGTTGTTTGTTCTACTTTGAAAGGAGTAGACATTTTTATGGCCATTGATAATGGACCAGGTAATACTGGTTCATCAATGAAACGGAAGTCACAATTGAATCCAGTGCTCATTTTGTGTAATGGGTTCTGGTAATACCAGAAGTCACCAGTGGAAACACTGGTACCACATTCATAAGTGGTTCCGTTAATTGTAACTTCAACCATTCGAGTCATACCAGACTGAACAGTGATGTCCATATACATTCCACTGTGTCCAATCATAACTGCAGCGTAGTGTGGTTGCATTGGATCATAATTAATAACTGGTACAATGGCTGATTCTTCTGTACGATATACAGCTTCTCCAAAGTCATACCAATTGTTGTATTCGATAT
>CAYRBR010000111.1:0-4357 GCA_964422555.1 uncultured Caldisericota bacterium
TAAGTGCTTCAAGAGCAGCTTTTGCTTCCGGATATTGTCCGTTGTGGCACAATGCTTCTGCTTTTACCAATTGCATTTCTTCTGCGCGCATGTAAATATAATCGCCCAGGTATTTTGCAGGATCAGAGAAACGGAATTTGAACTGATTGTAACTTTGTGAAGTTCCTGATGATTTAATCTGAGCGTCCGGAAGTTTGCCGTTCCACCATTTTTTTCTCAAATCGGTTTCCGGAATCTGATCATACAG
Organism: uncultured Caldisericota bacterium; assembly: GCA_964422555.1. Lineage (GTDB taxonomy): Bacteria > Caldisericota > Caldisericia > UBA6126 > UBA6126 > JAGLCW01. Next base: position 248 of record CAYRBR010000111.1, read on the forward strand.
CCAGTTGTAGATACACTTACGTGAAGCAGCTCCATACATACCGGTTGCAGATGCATCCATGTGAGAGAAGAAAGAGGCATAAATAGTTGCCTGGTCAGCAATAATTTCAGATCCCCACATAACAGAGGTCATGTTTCTGTTGTTGAATCCCGAAGTCAGATCGGCTTGTGTACTGATCATATTCAAGCCCGGTTTTTTAAGTGCTTCATCAGCATATTTAGCTGCATCTGCCCATTTGTTCTGTACCAGACTTACATTGGCTTTAATAGCATTGGCTATGTAGTAGTCAATGTGCGATTTGTGAGTTTGAATCGTTTTATCACCTTCAAAAAGCTTGATAGCATCGTCCAGGTCGGTGTTTATCTGAGTATAAACTTCCTCAACCGTTCCTCTTCCTTTTCCCTTAGACTGAGCTGTAGTAGGCTCAGTGTACAAAGGAACTCCGGGTTTGCTTTCGTTACCTTTATAGGTTTGCTGGAAAGTCTGGATCAGTTGGAAATAGCTGTATGCTCTCATGGTTAATGCCTGAGCAATGAGATTATTTACAAGTTTGGGATCGCCTGTGATGTTATCTTTTTGAGCAATGATGTAGTTAACATTACTGATTAGAGTATAGTAGAAGTTCCAGGATGCATAGGAGCGCCAGTTAGTTGAAGTATAACGACTACGAACATCGTATCTGTAATCGAAATAAAACCATCCGTTACCCATTTGATCCTGAAGGAAGTCTTCACCCATCAGTGATGTGTACATTTTGGTGGAAAGAATACCAAAATTCTGGTGTGTGTTACCATCTGTCCAACCGGAAATGAATAAAGCGCGATACACTCCATCCATAGCCACTGTTGCGCTATTGATGTCTTTGAATATAGTAGGACCTGCAACTCTATCCGTTGGGGCTACTTCGAGAGCGTCTTCGCTACACGCTGTGTAGCCTGCACTCAAAAATATGATTAGAAATAAATATAATATTTTTTTCATAACTTATTATTGTATATTTAGAATTTTACATTGATACCAGCAGCAATCACTCTGTTGGGTGCATAAACGAAGTCTGTAGAACCACTGAAGTTGTACTGTGGATTGATACCCTGTCTGTGAGTAAAGATATGCAGGTTGTCACCCTGAGCAAATACACGAACAGCATCAAGACCCAGTTTCCCTAAGTTAGTAAATGTATATCCGATTCCTATGTTTTTGATAGAGAAATAGGATGCATCAATCAAAGCCCGGTCATTCAGTGTAAGAGTCTGATCTTTCTGAATTCTTGGAATATCGGTGATGTCACCCGGTTGTTTCCATGCTCTGAGCACATCTTTCGAGAAATTATTACCACTATACAGCGGGTTGGTATAGTTATAACCTACGTAATCGTATATTTTACCTCCGATAGAATAGGTGGTCATCAGAGAGAAATCAAAGCCTTTGTATGTTACACTGGTACTTACAGAACCGTAAACATCCGGAATACGGCTTCCTAAAATAACGCGGCTGGCAGCTGCTTTGGTTTTATCGCTGGAGATATAATGTTTATCCAGGTTTTTCTCGTCGTCTTTTTTGTCATATACCCAGTATAGTTGAGCCCCGGTAGCAGGATCAACACCGGCACTTCTTGCCATGTAGAATGAGTTCAATTCTTCACCTTCACGAATAATGGTGCTTCCGGCAATGATTTCTTTGGCTTCGTCAGTCAGCTTAAGAACTTTGTTTTTAACTGTTGATGCCATGGCATTAATATTCCAAACCAAATCCTGGGTTTTAATCAAATCATAACCAATGGATGCATCAAAACCCTGATTTCTCATACTACCCACGTTGTCATAGAATCCGTTGAAACCAAGAGATGTTGCCATCGGGCGGAACAGAAGCAAATCGGTGGTGAGTTTGTTGTAATACTCCACGCTCAGTGACAATCTGTTGAACAATCGGGCTTCGATACCTGTATTGAAGTTGGCATTCTTTTCCCAGCTTACCAGTTTGTTTTCGAGTGAAGTTACCAAAGCACCGTTCAAACCGGCATTATTATATGTCAAATCATAGAATGACTGCCATGGATAAAGGCCAATGGTGTTGTTACCCTGTGTTCCGTAACTGATTTTGTAGGTCAGGTTGTCCAGCCAGGTAAGTCCCTGCATGAAACTTTCTTCTGATACGCGCCACGATGCACCAACCGACCAGAAATTACCCCAGCGGTTGTCTTTCTGGAAACGGGATGAACCATCGGTACGGAAACTGGCTGAGAAATAGTATTTGTCAGCGAAGTTGTAATTCAGGCGGGAGAAGTAAGATTCCAGTGATTCGTTGTTTTCATAAGAATCGGCATCGGCAATAGTTGATCCGGAAGCCAGTTCAAATAATCCGCCAAACGGAAAACCTGTTTTTTGTGCAGTCAGGTAGTTGTATGTATAGTCGTAATACTCATGTCCGAGCAGTACATCTACAGAATGCATATCAAATTTTCTGTTCCAGGTAAGTAACTGGTTGAAAGTATAAGAGAAAGTACGTCCGTTCTCTTTTGTTAAACGACCTTTTACAGTTCCACCGGCATTACCGAAGTAAGGATTATAATAAGTAGTACTGTTGCCGTTTACCAAATCAAATCCAAGGTTCATGGCAAACCCGAATCCTTTGAACAGACCATATTTTTCATGATCGGTGTCAAATTTCACAAAAGTACGACCACTTACGTTGTCTGATGAAGAATAGTATTTATCATCATACAGCGTTGCTATTGAGTTGAAGTTTTGTTGAGCTCCGGGAGCACGTGATGCACCGTAGTCAAACAATGGTTTACCCTGAGCATCGTTTTTGATTGCACCGGTGGCGTCTCTTTCCCAGATAGGATAAATTGGAGCCATTTGTTCTGCCGAATACCATATATTGGAAGTTGAACTACCGGTAGAACCCAGGAAGTTAGTTTTGTTGTTTGAAAGATTGGCAGACATACCCATGGTAAACCAGTCTGTAGCTTCATGTTCAGCACTTACACGTGCAGAAATACGTTTGAAGTTGGTTGTTTTAAGCAGACCGTCTTCATCTAAGTAACCCAGAGAAACCAAAGCTTTTGATTTTCTTGTACCTCCGGTGATATCAATCTGATATTCCTTACGGATTGGATTAACTGCGGTAACTTCGTCCAGCCAGTTGTCAGTCCATTTAAGTGTGGCACTTGGATTTACTTTTCCTGTAAGCGGGTCAATCAATTCAGCCAAAGGCATATTGAACGGATTGTATTGTTCACCAACACCCAATATACCATCTACTGTACCTTTCATTCTGTTAATTGCATTCGTGGCAGCCTGTGCGGCTGGTACACCTTTTGCAAAAAACTCATCGTTTTTGTAAGCCTGGAAAGTAGCTTCAAGAAATTCACTCTGATTTAGTGTGTTGTATCTGGGAATTGCTCTCGAACTTACACCCAGTGAAGCTTTGAAGTTTACTCCGATTTTTCCGTTTGTATCTTTACCGCTTTTTGTGGTAATCATTACAACACCGTTTGCGCCTCTCGATCCGTAAAGAGAACCGGCAGAAGCATCTTTCAGAATAGTAATATTTTCTATATCGGCAGGATTGATGGAGTTGATGTTTCCATCATAAGGGATACCGTCAACCACATAAAGAGGACTGCTCGATGCATTGATAGAGCCGAATCCACGAATAATGATTGATGCACCGGAACCCGGCTGGCCGCTTCCTAAGGTTGATTGCACACCTGCAACAGTACCATCAAGGGCTTTCGTGATAGAAGCTACTGATCTTAAAGCCAGCTTCTCGGTGTTAACTGTAGAAGCTGATCCGGTAAATGAAGACTTCTTGGCTGTACCATAGGCCACTACCATCACTTCTTCGAGTTCGGAAATTTCTGTTTCCATTCTGACATTCACGTTAGGTTCTGCATCTACTTCTACCGATTTCATTCCTACCAGTGAAATCACAAGAGTTCTTGCAGTAGCCGGAACAGAAAAAGAGTACCTCCCGTTTACATTTGTAGTGGTACCTTGCGAAGTTCCTTTAATCATTACGCTGGCTCCGATGACTGGTTGTCCATCCTCTGCGGATACAACCGTACCGGAGGCCGTTTTCGTTTGAGCGCTGACCAAACTAATACTT
>CAYRBR010000112.1:0-4338 GCA_964422555.1 uncultured Caldisericota bacterium
GGGTTAAAGACCTTGCTAAAACTCCCTTTGAAAAGGGTTCCCTGTATTTTTTCCCGCTTACTTCTCCCTCAACCATAATCATTAATCTCACCTCAATATGGAAAAATGTAGAGATTTAAAAAAATCAACAGAAGGTGTTGCTACTTTTTTTTCTGGAACAACTGGTTCCCGTCCAAGAAATAGAAAAAAATAGGAGATAGAAACTGCTACGCTGGCATAGAAAAAAATCCAGAAATAATTATAAGGAAAGGGGTATGCATCTAATAAATAGGCTGCAAGAATAAAACCACCGATTCCTAATAAAGCCCCCAGCCCATTGCTAACAGAAAAATAGGTGCCTAGTTTTCTAGCGGGAGTGACTTTGGCAATATATCCAAACCATCCCGGCTGAATAAACCCAGACACAGAAAATATAAGGATTACACACAACAGTGAAAGCAATATCGTAATTTTAGGAAATGGGATTGCTAAGAAATATGCAGACAGGGCCATAATGACAAAGGGAGCTCGTTGAAGGATTGTTATTTTTTTTATAGTTCGGAGAATAGCCGTTTTGTTCTCAAACGTATTTGCGCTAATGATTCCCGGAAGCATGATGCACAAAAATGCAATACCTGGAACCATCCCCACAATAGTGTTGGAAGCTCCCAATTTTTCAATAAAAACTGGTAGAAGCGTAATGATGGAAGCAAGATTGTTCGATAGGATCCAAAATGCTTCATTAATGGAGTTAACAACAAAATTCCACCGATAATTTTCTACCATAGTTCCATTTGCACTATTTTTCATGGATAATTGTATATAGCTTTTTTTGTTGATTACAATGGTACTGTTTAGTATGGTCTTGAATCTTTATAAGAGGAGTAAAGAGTATGTTTTTAGACGATTTAACACAAGTTTTTGGTGTTAGTGGGTACGAAGAACCTGTTCGAAATTTTATCTCCAATTTTTGTAAGCCCTTTGCTGACGATATAAAAGTAGACAATATTGGGAATTTGATTGTAACAAAAAATGGAATTGGAAAAAACAAAAAGAAAATAATGATTTCTGCTCATATGGATGAGATAGGCTTCGCAGTTACAGATATAACCGAAAAAGGATATATTAAGGTTCGATATATGGGAGGGATTAGCAACCGAGTATCAATGTGCCAAAGAGTACAATTCCAAAATGGTGCAGTTGGTATTTTAGTACAAGAGAATCAAAAAAATGACGATAAAGATTTTACCGCTCTATATGTTGATATTGGTGCCACTAATAAGGAAGAAGCACTAGCAGAAGTACAAATTGGCGAACCTGCTTCATACCTGGGGCCTTTCACTCCACTATCGGGGAGATTAGTTAGTTCAAAAGCGATGGATGACAGAATTGGATGCTATATTTTAATGCGACTTATCTCAGAGATGGAAGAACTCCCATATCATGATACTTCTTTTGTTTTTTCGGTTCAAGAAGAACTTGGATTACGAGGTGCAAAAGTTGCAGTTTCTACTTGTAAACCAGATATTGGGGTAGCAGTTGATATTACTGGATCATTTGATACTCCGGGTGCCCCGAATGGTTTTACTAAGCTTGGAAAGGGAGCAGCTGTTAAGGTTATGGATGGCAGTGTGGTGTGTGATCCAAGACTAGTTTCTTTTTTATGTGATTATGCTGAAAGACAATCAATTTCTTTTCAGAGAGAAGTTTTAGCAAGAGGAGGTACTGATGCGGGAGCCATTCATCTTTTTGAAAATGGTGTTCCATCTTGTGGGGTTTCAATACCCTGTCGGTATGGACATAGCCCAGTAGGAACAGTCGATATGTCAGATGTTGGATCTTGCATTTATTTGTTAGACGGGATCATTCATTCTGAAACAATTCGATAGAAATCGAATTTGAAAAAAAGATAGCCTGGAAATGATTTCCAGGCTTGAAGGATGAATTTAAGGTTAATAAATTGGGAGGGAAACCTTACACTATTTATACTTTTTTAGGTAGAACAAGTTACAGAGGTTGGAAAGTTTTTTCTAGTAAAAGATTTGTATATTAAATATGCGATATATGTAGAGACTGCATCGGTGATAGGGAAACAAATCCAGATGCCGATGACACCAAAATTGAATACAGTAGAGAATAAGACTAAAAGTGGAATAAATAGAAGAACTTGTCGCAATACTGACAATATGAATGCAATCTTTGCTTGTCCAATAGATTGAAAGAAAACCGTGTAAGAAATTTCTATGCTTACTAATGGAATAAAAATCATGCTTATACGCAACGGAGTAACTGTTGCGTTAATTAATTCGATTTCAGAAGTAAAAACCTTGATTACAGCAACTGGAAAAATTTCGCTTATTGCCATGACAACTAAACCCAAAAAGAAAGTCCACTTGATTGTTTGGTGTACAGACTGAAATACTCTTCGAAATTGGTTTGCACCAAAATTGTACCCAACCATCGGTTGGAGTCCTTGAACAAAACCAATAACAGCCATCATCTCAAACATAGATATACGGAAAATTAAACCCCAGGAGGCGATGGCTATGTCACCACCCAATTTCCCCAGAAAGAAGTTTGTTAATGCAATTGTAATTGTACCTGCAACATTCATGGCGAAGCTAGATGAACCAACAGCAAAAATTTGCTGAACAATTCTTTTTTTCAAAAGAAGGTATTTCCATTTCAACTTTACAATTGTGTGTTTACTAAGGAATAAATACCAGACCATAAATAAAACCGACAAACCTTTTCCAAGATTAGTTGCAATAGCTGCTCCCTCAAGTCCCATATCGAGATAGATGACAAATACCCAGTCCAAGGCAATATTCGATACCGTTCCTACCATCATTGCGATCATAGCATCTTTTGCATTGCCTTCTGCTCTTAAAATATTGTTAAGGGCTACAACAAAAGGAAAATAGATAGTGCCAATGAACATTACTTTTGTGTAGGGGAGTGCATAAGGAAGGATAGAGGGGGTTGCTCCAAATAGTCTAAGAATGGGTTCAGCAAAGAAATATCCAAAGCACCCAAAAAGGGTACCAAAAACAAAACTAAGCGTAATTGTGTTGCCAGTGGTTAAGTTTACTTCTTCGTAGTCTTTTTTCCCAAAAGATCTGGAGAAATAAGAACTTGCTCCCATTCCGATTAATCCGCATACTGCCATTATTAAAGACATAATTGGGATGTAAATTGCTAAACCTGCTATTCCCATGCTTCCAACTGTTTGACCAATAAAAATGGTATCAACTAAATTGTAGATACCATTAATTAACATGCCAATAACAGCTGGGACAGAAACAGTTAGAAGCGCTTTGCTTACTTTTTCTTTCCCGAGCAAGTGTTCTCTACTGATAGGCTGTTTTAGATGTTGCTTCATAGGAGTAAAGAATCGTACCAGTTCATTTTCTAGCTCTTACGATTTTTTTTAACTGGTATAAATTTCTAATTATATAATTGGGTTTGACATCTTTATGATGCCAACGAATCCAAGGTGAGTAACGATTAATCCAGCATGTTGTAATTCCGGCTTTTTGTGCTCCAACAATATCTGAATAAGAATCGCCAATATGTAGTATTTCTGATGGAGTTACTCCTTTATAGTGAGATAAAACTGCCTGGAAAAGCGTATTGTGGTAGTCTTCTTTGTAGGAGTTAAGGTCGCATGAGAGGAAAAGATCTTCTACTGGCAATCTGGGAAGAATATTCTTAACCATTTCGGGATCAGTATCACTTACGATGCATACTTTGTAATTTGCCAAGCAGTAATTAAGAATAGGCAAGGCATCTTTGAAAAAAGGAGCTTCTCCTTCTTCATTTACAATAACAGAAGCGTATTGATTTCCATCATTGGGTAACTTATATTCTTTTGCTAAAGTTTGCATAACACGTTCGAATAAGGGGTGAAAACCCTCATATATTCCTTTTGAAAGAGTTTTCTCCAGTTCAATCCTATATAGATTCCCAATCTGAATCCAGAATTTCCGTATTTCTTTTCTAGATCCTTTTCTGTTCATAATTTTTTCAAATACTATCCCTGCCTGACTATCTAAATCAATAAGGGTTCGAAAAATATCAAAACTAATTATTTGGAAATTGGGTTTTTTTGTGTTCATTATCCACCTTGTTTCAAAAAATACGACAGCGGAAATTATACTTGCTTTTCAAGTGAATTGAAAGAATATTTTTCTTGTTGGATACATCGCAATATGAATTTTTCCATGGTGGTTGAAGAAATGTTGCGTTTGAGTAGAACATCGCCCATCCCCAGTGTTTTTATCCTTTTGCCAACTCCTAACATTATACTGCCTGTAGCTTGTAATTGAACCCTCCTCAACACACCGCCAAGTGCCTAAA
>CAYRBR010000113.1:0-4220 GCA_964422555.1 uncultured Caldisericota bacterium
TTTCTTGGGTAGTATTCTTCTGTTTCTTAGATAGTTTACCCTTATTTCTTAGGGAGTCTTTCTCTGTTTCTTGGGTAGTATAATTGGCACTTGGTAAAGGGAATGTAACAATAGCTGTGTCAATTTCATTTTGAAAAATTGGTTCCATCCCGCAATACGATTCCCAACCTTTAATCATTTTATCGAACCCAAACCCGGCATTTTCAGCTAATTTCACAATCCTAAAAAGCTTTGCAATAATGGGATTGCGAAGGATAGATATGTCTGATTTTTTTAGCTCTTCTATAGACTTCGGGAAACATCCTGGGTTAGAGAACTCTATTCTGTCTGAAAAAAGGCGAATTCTAGATTTAATTGTTGAAAAGTAGTCAGCATGCATTAACATATTTACCAATGCTTCTCTTAAAGCTTCAATTTGAGGGTAAAGCCCAGTTCCAAACCCTTTTTCATTCATACGAAAAGGTTGTTCAATCGAATGAGTAATTCGCTGGAAAAGAAGAAAATAGTACTCCCATATGTTTTCTTGTTCTGGCAGTCTATATGTATATCTTGGAGATGCGTTTTTGTAAGAGGTTCCGGGAATTTCAAACAAATCAATTCTAAAGTCGCTGAAATACCTATCGATTGAGTCTCGTTTCCCGAAAAAAAGCAAACCGGAATAGGTGATTTTATCACCAATAATTACTTTTGTTTTTTGCAGAAAATCGGAAGCGGATAGTCTGTTGTATTCCAAAGCTGGATTTTGTTTTTTCATATATCCCATATATTGGTCAACCGAAAGAAATGATAAATCTTCAATAGAGGTGCCCTGAATAAACTCTTCTCCTTTTAACCCAAAGGATTGATCTCTAAACATAGCATCAATTTCTTCATTTGAAGCCTTTCTATTGCTACTACCAGTACGGATGAAAGTATTAGCCGGAGAATGATAATAAACTGGTTTTTTCGAAGAAGGTGGAATAAAAAAGGCAAGAATAATCTTGCTGTCTATATTGTATACTCTACTTTTAGGGTGGATACGGATGTTAAATTTGTGGTTATTCAATGTGTTCAGAAAATCCTGTTCAATTTTCTCTGGATCAGAAACACCCACAGGATTAAACTGTTTTCCTTTTTGTTGAATACCTAATACAATCCATCCTCCGAGGGTATTGGAAAATGCACTTACAGTTTCCCATATACTCTTAGGCAATGCATTTCTAGCAGATTTACATTCAAAATCTTCCCATTCAATCTCGTTTAATTTTTGAAGCAGCTGTGATTTATTCATATTTTCCTCGAACCATATTGTAATGGAAAAAAGAAACCAATACTAGCGAACGTGATGAGGCATATTGTTTGGCAGTTCAATAGAAAGCTCAACCATGCCTACGCATTCTCCATTTTGTAGCCAGGGGATTTGATGGATCAGTTTTTTCGTTCCTCGAATTTCCATCGTGTATGTGTTTGATTCTTTCTTTTCCATTAGTTTACGGATGGTTGTAATGGAAGAATCTGAATGACAATCAAATAGATTCTTACCAACTAGAGTTTCTTCTCCAGGCTTACAAAATGTTCTCTTTGAACGTTCATTCATGTAAACAATTAATCCTTCTCTGTTGCATATAGTTACAGCCAAATTTGCTTCGTTTTCCCAGTCTATTCGACTCATTTCTAAGTGTTTGATCATTTTGTGTCTTCCCTTTACAGCAAGAATTGGAAGATGATTAATACGATGCCTAGGACGGAGAGTACAATACCGGTGACGAGGTTAAGGGTTTTGGCGGGTGCTTTGTTGGCAAACACAGCTGCAATTCTTGCCCAAATTAAGGTGCTTACAACACATATTATAAGGCAGAGAATATCGGGTACTCCACCAATGGCAAAGTGGCTGGCTGCTCCTGTAAGGGCCGTGAAAGTCATAATAAATACACTGGTTCCTACTGCTGTTTTTAATTCGTATCCCAATACACTGGTAAGAATCATTAGCATCATCATACCGCCACCAGCTCCAACAAAACCACAGATTAGACCAACTACAGTTCCGCCTACTAGCGATTGAATAACTCGTTTCTTTTTGCTTACTCCAGCCATTTGGGCTTTGGTAGTTTCAACTGGTTTTGTAATGAACCGAATACCAATGAATAAAGTAAGGAAGGTGGTAAATCCACCCATTGTGTCGCTGGGGAGAAATGTTGCTAAGTAGCTGGCAACAAAAGTAAATACAAGAACAGCTGCCATCATAATCATTCCGTTTTTCAGGTCGATATTTTTATTTTTCCCATAGGTTATGGCCGAGGAACCACTGGCCAACACGTCACTAGCCAATGCAATGCCAATGGCGCTGTAGGCATCCATTCCTAAAAAGGTAATTAACATTGGACTTATAACTGCTGCAGCGCTCATGCCTGCAAAACCAGTTCCTAAACCTGCACCCATTCCCGCAAGAAGACAAATTATTACTTTTAATAGCATAATGGCAACTCATTTCTTTGCGATCAACATGTTTCTAATGGAACAAAGGGGGCATAACTTCCCCACAACTGATTAAGGTAACTTGAAGATATGAAGTTGTCAATAATGACTTATTCGATTTCAGCTTCTTTAAGGCAGAACAATAGACTTTGGTAATGAGTAGTGAGATAAATCGATTGATTTGAACCTACTGTAACTGGGAATTTACATCCATTGGCATGATCTACTTCTATTTTCCACCGAAATTCTCCATCGGGTGTTAAAGAGCATATAAGGTAATCGGGAGCATAAATAGCAAGGTATAGGTTTAGGTTCTCATCAAACGTTGGACAAGTAGCAATGGTTGAATCGAGTGTTTTTTCCCACAACTTTTCTCCCGTGTTGGAAACATACGTTAAATAACTATTTATAAGGGGTGCTGCCTTAGAACTATAATCCTGTTCGTTGAAGGTAATGTAGAAATTGTTTTCATCGTCTATGGCATATTTCTGCTTGTATAAACCTGGTTTCGTATTTACGATATCCCACATTTTTTCTCCGTTTGTGTTATAGGCTTCAATAAATTTTGGACTTTCGCGTTTGATTTTAAACCAACTGTTATTTTTATCTTCTGTTGTAAGAATTTCTTCGGATGTGAAGGCCAGAAGATACGTATCCTGGATTGTATTATTGGGAACAAATTCGGGAATAAAGTGTCTTCGGTGATGGGGTAGTTTCTTATGCCACCGAATGGTTCCTTCTGGCGAAAGAGAAACAATCTGATATTGGGTTTCTTGATCCATTGATTCTTCAAATGGATCAAGAGAAAGAAGGAAGTAGGCATTGGATTGAGCATCAAAAAATACATCTTGAACCTGAATATAACTATTTGTGGGTAATTTCCAGATAACATCTCCGTTTTTATTAACTGCAGCAAAACTATTATCGTGGTAGGTAGAACAAAAAAGTATACCATTTGGTGAAAGATAGAACTTAGATACACTCATCTCTGTTTTACTCCAAATCTCATTTCCATTGTAATCCAGTAGTGAAAGGAATCCGTTTAATTCTGTAATAATTCCTTCTTCTGTTGTTATAAGAGAAGTGCTAAAACCTTTTTTTGACCATCTTAACTTGCCATTTGTATCTAAGGAGTAAATGTAATTATTCATCCCAATAAAGTAACAGTTGCCATCTAAATCGGTGCAAGGTTGAGTTAACGATTCCAGCACGAATTTATAATCTTCGGGCCAGTGATATTCCCATGCTACCTGGGGGTTGTTGATACTAGCATATCGTTGTGGCAAAGGGGCAAAGAGTTCTATCTCTTCTTTTTCTGTACTTGTTTTTGAGGTACTTGCACAGGAAAAACAAGATAAAGCCAGTAGTATAACAACTGATAAGATTGTAAGTTTTTTTCCAAATTCCATTAAATAATCCCTCCAAAAAAAGTATTCAAAGTAACTACACTACTGTATTTATAGGCTTAAAGTGTACATTTGTCAACGGTATGAACATTGGTATGCGGATATTAGAAATCTGTACACATGCCTAAAAACCCCATTATTACTAACTTATTGGTATAGTATTGAAATTATAGGTTTTTAAGACATTTTCATACATTTATATATAAATGGTACAGAAATGCAAAAAAATAGGGATAATTTTGAATACCCCCTATTCATGAGGGTTAAGCATAGATTTACATTTTTTGAAACCCCCATGAATAGGTACTTTATAAGAAACTCAAGTATTTCAACAATCTATCCACAATTTATCCCCAGGTT
>CAYRBR010000114.1:0-4218 GCA_964422555.1 uncultured Caldisericota bacterium
TTAGAAAAATACTGCATACTAATGGTACAGATTAAAACAACAAAAATTGCAACCAACTTCTTTGTTATATCCATACCATGTTTGTACCATTTATACGACTATTTGTAAAAAATAATAAAAAAAAAGTCAAAATACCCTAAAAAAAACGAAAAAAAGTACATTTTTACTTGCATTTGAAAAAGAATCTTGTAATAATGGGTACAAATTCACGTAAGGAGGGTTAAATTATGACCAAAACTGAATTAATTAAACAAGTTGCTAAAAAATCTGAAATGAGTCAAAAAGACACTGATGTTATCCTTAAGAACTTCTTTGAAGTAGTAAAACAGACAGTAAAGAATGGTGAAAAAGTTGCCGTTATTGGATTTGGTAATTTTGAAGCACGTCAAAGAGCTTCCAGAACTGGTGTAAACCCAAAAACCCGTAAAAAAATGACAATTCCAGCCAAAAGAGTACCTGTATTCAGACCTGGAAAAGCTTTTAAAGAAGCTGTTTCTTCAAAAAAGTAAATTAATACTATTTGACTCTTCGCTCCGGTAATAAAACTATTACCGGAGCTTTTTTTAATGAAAACAAAATGTAACCACAAAAAAAGTATTTTATCTGTCTTTTGTATATTCTTATTTTGCACCTGGCTCTGTTCTTGCATTCCTACTCCTATTTCACTCCCCTCAAAAAAACAAACGGTTGGATATTGTGTTGATGTCCTAGGTCCCTCCAATACATCCTATACTACAGCTATTTTATCCACACTAGAAAAAATGCAGTCAGAGGAATTGATTCGCCTGCAAGTAAACTATTCTGTATTAAAAGAGGAGTATCTTTCTTCCCTTATGTCACTTGCGCAGGACAATCAATTGGTTTTTTGTAACTCTTTAATGGCAGAAGAATGTGCAGAATGTGCATCGCAGCACCCCAACACTTTTTTTGTTGTGTTTGATTTTTTCCCGATTCACCCATCGAATAAAATTACCCCTTCCTTAACAAATGTTTGTTATGTCCTTTTTGGGGAAGAATCTGCTGCTTCCATTGCAGGATATATTAGCACATTTATCGATACTTCTTTATCTCCAGCACTTTATTTCCCTGGTTCATCGCTATCCCCTATGAAGAATCGACTTCATAACTCTTTTATACTTGGGATTGAAAAGGGTGATCCATCATTCTCCAAACCAGTTTTCATTTTTACAGAAGAGGATGCATCCCCTCAGAATATTAAAAGCCTTGCCAAAGAAGCAAGGTTTTCGACAGTAGGATGTATATTTTATTTACCTTCCAGCTACTACGCATCTATTCTGCAGAATTCCACTTCTCCTGTTCTGAATGATAAAACTGCTCCATGGGATATTCTTCTTATTGGGGGCGAACAGGTTCAGTACAATTCATTAGCCTGTGTTTTGCGAAAGAACTACTCATACATCACCGAGAGTATAATAAATTCTTATCTTGCAGGTGATTTAACAGCGGGAATTACTATTTTTGGAAAAGAAGATAATGCATTTCTCTTCTCCCCAGTATCTTACCCTTTCAGTGAAGAATCGTTACAGAGTATCAGTGAATTCCTGCGGAGCAAAAAAGAGATCAGCACAGCTGAAAAATGAAGAAGTAGCAATCCAATTCTGGATGGAACCGTGCTTCTTTTCCAAATGAATTTCAATCATATCTGATAAATTCGCCAGAGGTACTACTACCGTATTGAAGGACTGTTTACTATGCAAAGCCTGTTGCAATAGAAAATGGACTTTGTCACTTTTACGGGCAATTGCATTGGCATCGGTTTGGTCTAATAAAAATGCAGTTGATGAGATATCGCAATTTTGCATGCAACTGACTATCCCCATTGCAATTTGAAATCGTATTGATGAAGGCTCAAAGGGAAGAGTGTGGAACGATTCAGTTGTAACATACCAATCATTCTCTAAAAGTGATTCTGAGGAAATAAAAGGTAATTGCTGCAACCAGTCATGCATTACCTTCCACTCTGCCTCCATTGAATATGGATAAGGAGAAGAACAAACGAAATTTCCTGTACCTTCTTTTTTGTCTACAGATAAAAAGTGGAATTGCATACCTGGGTTATGATTAAAAGAAGAGACCTTTCCGGGAGATCCGTCAGTAGTAGATAAGCCATTCACAAATGAATCGCTTTCATTGGATTGACGTAACAGAGTGGTGGTTTGTAAAGTAGAAGGATGAATAATGCTCTCGGGTAAAAGCGCTAACAATGATTCGGATATATACGAGGGAAACTGAATAGTACTCAATTCATAGTCGGCATCTTCTAGGTATTTCGTATGGCCAGTTTCTTTGAACATTTCATACAATAAACAAGCTCTTCTAAAACTGATTACAATATCTTCCTTGTTCTTGTATTGATCGAGCACAGAAATAGCTTTTGGAATCTGGTGTAACATTTGATACACCCTGGACATAAGTAAAATGCTATCTCGATTGGGTTTGTACTGCTTAATTAGCAAAGAAAGGTTTTGTTTTGCTTTTTCAAGGCCATCTTTTGTTTCCCAGAATAAATATTGTTTACAATGATGAATCGAAATTGCTAACAAAGTGTCAGGAGATTGTAGAGGGTTATTCTCTAGCTCCTGCACTATTCCAAACAAAGACTCTTCTAAGCCGGAAGCGGATACGCATTTTACCTGCTCTGCTTTTGCATGCATTGATTCTTCCCAGGGTAAATCAGAATAATCAATCTTTTCGTATTGCATCACTGCTTCACTATATCGGTTCTGTTGCAATAAAAGAGTAGCATATTGGTAATGTAGATAAGATGTTGGATTATTTTTCACAGCATCCATAAGTTCATATTCTGCAGTCTGGGGATCGACCTGCTTTAAAAAATCAATTTTTCTATAAAGAATCGCATGATTATAGGGTGTCAACAACTGAATTTGTTTATACGCTTCAAGAATAAAATGCACAAGTTTATTATTCACTGGATTTCTATTTTTTTCTATAATCGCATTTAAGTGAGTATTTAGTTCCAGGGTGTTTTCAACTATTTGAATACAATTTTCAAAGTAGGAAGTGGAAGCCCTGTTTTTTCTTTCTAAAGATTCTTTCCATAAATAAAAGGCAGTCCCAAAATTATGAAATTCATCTACAATCATTTTTATACAATCTAGTAAACACGTCTCCCATGAGTCTTCTGTTCGTGATATCAAATAGTCAATACTCTGAAGACATAAGCTCAACCTATATTGCTGTAGCGAATAAGCAAGAATCTGCTTAAAAATTGAAATATTCTCAACATGATTTCGGATGCACTTCTGAAATAAATACTGGATATGGTTCTCTGGAGATTCCATTTTCGTAATGAACGTTAGTTCCAGAAAATATATATCTGCATCGGTTGGTTGTAATGCCTGCACTTGATCAAAATAAGGTTGTACCTGCACAAATGCATCAGATGTAATAGAAGAATGCACTTTTAGAAATGATTGTAAATAAATCATGTACAAGTGATGATTTTTCATTTTTTCAAGGAAATCGGGAGTGAGGTTATCCAGAATTGGCTTAAAGTCGTTTTTTTCTATACAAATATCGATAAACAGATACAGTAGGTTCTCATCTGTTGGAAAAAGGCTCCGAGCCTTTCGTATTTGATCTTGTGCTTCCTGTTCCCTACTGTTATTTAACAAGTGCTGAACAAAGAGATAATACTCTTTCGCAGTTTTTGGTTTAGACTGGTTGATTCTCTCTTGTAAGTCTTGTTGTTTTTCTTCCAGCAACCCTTGTCTTTCAAATCCTTCAAGTAATAACAGTAAGGATTCAAGATCGGGGGAGGAAGAAAGTAGGGTATCTGCTATTCTGTTGAACGATTCCCAATTAGTTTCTGATTCAATGCACACCTCCAAGAACTTTTTTTGCAAAGGCAAAGAAGTTGCATTATTTTGATTAAGAACTTCTTCTTCCACTCCCTGCGAAAGGGGAGTGGAAGAAGAATGTTTGTTGTTCATATTTTATTCCGCTTGTTTCTTTTCTATCCAGGCTCTTTTAATAATTACATCTTCAACTGGCTTATCCATTTGTTGGGTTGGATCTTCAGGATTAGGCTCTTTTATTGTTTCAACTGCTTGAATTTTTTCTGCTACATCCATTCCTTCAATTACTTTTCCAAAAACAGTATGTAATCCGTTCAACCATGCACAACCATCTTCTGCAGTTACGATAAAGAACTGTGCACCGTTTGTGTTAGGACCA
>CAYRBR010000115.1:0-4212 GCA_964422555.1 uncultured Caldisericota bacterium
GGTCCATACCCAATAATGGAATGGGTATTCGCTTCTTCTGCTTTGGTGAAAGAAGTGCAACATGCAAACAAAAAACAACATACAACTAACAGAGTAGTTATTCGTTTCATACTAGGTTTCATTTTTATCCTCCTTTTTGGTCACTTCTTAATGTGTATTCCTTATCGGCTTGCCCTCCAAGTTCCTTTTAAAGTAAAAGGGGCATCTGTTTTAAAAACACCTTCCATTTGCTGTACTCCAACTAGTTCTCCCTTGGTTAGAAATGGAGCTTTTACAGTTTGACCGTAATCGTTTACAGATACAACATATAAAACTAAATGTTTCTTTTCCATTGTTAATATTACACTTGTATAACTGAAGTCAGAAGCGGTGAAATAGTCGGTATTGGAACCGGTGAACTCGATAGATCCTTCGTAGTAAATTTCATCCTCTTTCGTTTTTTGCAGTTGTATTCTATACTCCATAGTGGAACCAACAAAGGTAAAATCGTCGATAGCTGATTCATCTACTGTTTCTCCATTGGCTTCTGCCAGGGGTTTAAAGATTTGGAGAATTCCCTTTAATAGCATTTGAATGAATTTTCGTAAGAAAGCACTTTCTTTTTCCACAGTAAGAACTACATTCCAGCTACCGGAAAGATCTACATATTCCGAGGTAACATCCATGTAATCTTCGGCAACCACCATCTTTCTCTTTTTATCAAATAGTTTTACGGTTACGCGATGCAATCCTTCTTTTTCAAATTGATGAGTAAGAATTAAATCGGATGTATAAATTGCTTCGGGAGGTTCGAGTGAATCTGATTCCTGGTCTAAGTTTTCGATATACCATTCTAGTTTGTACCGTTCCGGTGGATTTTCAATAGTAGCTTCCAGGTCAATTTCATCACCAGGCATTATGGTTTGATTCTCGGTAGAAACTTTGATAGTTGGTTTCTCAAGTTCAAACAAATAGGGAACACTTTCAATGTGCTGAACTCCGGCATCTACTTTCACATACAGTGCATCTTCCATTTCAACGGTATAATCTATTTTTGGACCCGAAAGAGATGTTCGACCCGATGATCCAAGTGGTAGAATGAACTGGGGTTTACCCTCAACCATGTCTCCTGTTTCAGGATCTTGGTAGGCAAAAACTTGCCCGTTCTTGAATTCCAAATCGGTTACTTTACGGTGCCTGGATCCTCGAATTTTCCATAATTCTCCCGGACCTGAATAGTGAATTTGTAGTCCATATTCTTTCCATTGTGGATCGTTCTTAAACAAATGATCAAGATGAATATTGGCCTCGTACTGCTTTACTTCCAGAATGTTTTGTTCTTCTGCTTTTTTCTCAATTTCTGCAGAAACTTCTACTTCTGCCAATTCTTGTTTTAATTCAAGTGTTGGCCAGAATAAATCGATAGTGCGTGTGCACCCTGCTACAGCAACAGGTAACAGTATTTTTCCCTGTTCTACTGCAAATTCAGGAGTAATTACATACCGATAGTTTATGAAGGTCCAGTCACGTTCTTTTCTAAACATGGGGATATCTAGACCAGAGTAGTTACTAAACCAAGTTGGATACCCCTTGTATTTCTTTTCGACAAAATGAGAAAACACAGGGGATGGGTAGGGGTTCATTCCGTTTTTTGGTTGTACTCCTGCAGTAGGATCGTACATGGTATCCTCTGAGTAGAAATGTCGATTTGTCCACTTAGCAATACCCCGCATAATATCACCAGTGGTGTTACCCAGGCTATAGATGTTAAGGGAATCTCTCCTTGATTCTTTTACTAGAGAAGCTGCTACTGCTTTATTAATAGCGCTTTCAGTGATTTCCCATTTGGGGTGTGCATCGTTTCTAACATGAGCTGGTTGGGTCATATCAGCAACTAAGTGAAGTACTTCTCCTAATCCTCTTACCGCTTTACCAGCATACATGCTTCGCATTTCTTTTATATCTTTTGGATTTCCCTCGATGTCACGAAAATCACCTGTAATAGGAATTGTGGAAACAGACGTATCGGATGGAATTTCCATTGATTTCTTGTAATTGATCATCGATCGCATAAGTGTATAAGGATTTTCAGCTCGAGTTAATCCCCAGTCTGTTGCGGGGATTGCTTCCCATCCAAGACCATGATACTGTGCTAAATCTGTTAGTTGGTGAGGACTATTCGAGGCAATTGGATTATAAAAGTGTTTCACCGATACATATAAATGAGGTTCATCGGCTGAGTAACCACCGTGAATAATGTAGTATTCTGCACGTCTTCGACTCCATACTTGGGCGTGGTTAGATGCTGTTTTACTGGAGGAAATGACTCTAGGGGAAGTTAAATAGGTTCGAAGATCAACATGGTTGTTTGCATATTTATCAGCAGCTTTCTCATATAGTTTAAATCTTTGGATTGCTTCTTTGTTAATTATTTGATGGGCATCTTGTTCCCAGGCAAACGCAAGGGAACTAAAACTGGTACATAGTACACACGTGGCTAGAAAGATGGAAGTAAACCGTAACAACCGATGCCACCGTTTTTGATTTGTGATCTTTGTTCTCATCATGAGTCAATCACCCACCTTTCTTCAAGAAATATACAAGTTAAGGTAGTTTTAAACTGCTTAGATTCTTCAACTGGAGAAGCAGGATCCTCTGGAATTACTAGTTGAACTCGAGCCATTCGGTTTGTATCATACGCATTTAGTTTTTCACTAATGAAAATGACTTTAGCAGAACGCAAACCTTCAATAAACCCCGGTATGCGATCTGGATTAGCAGTGAATTGGGCAGAGTATCTACTTTGCTGATCGGGGTGGATGTATTGCATGGCAGAATCAATATCTCCCGATTCGAGGAAATTACTCATTTCTGTAAGGTTGGACGTGATTTCATTTTGGATTTTTGGTCGATCCAGAGAACGTTTCCACGCACTAGTTGTAAATTTCAGTGATACTGTTCGACAAAGTGCATAGTAGTGGGTTCCTTTAAAGAATCCAAATTCAGCGACTAGCAATACTACCAGTACAATGAAAACTAGAATCCATTTCGTATAGGTCCGTCCTGTTTTTGATTTGTCTGCATTCTTGACTATTGGTTTTTTCGCATTTGAGCTAGGTTTTTGCGGGGTCATAATGGTAACTCCTGCATATGTTTACTAAACGATCACGACGTTAAGGTTAACAACAATGCTGCTTACTCATTAAAATAGTATCCTATTTAATTGTACTTGCCAGGATGCTGAAATGCAATGAACCTAACAAGTATCTACTTCTATTTACTTTGTAGAGTGACTTTATTATAACATATAACAGGTTATGGAAATGAGGTGCGATATGTGGTGGAAGAATAAAGTTGAAATAAAATTGAAGCCTACTGTAAAAGGAGTTTAAAGATGAGTAAGTGGAATCGTTTTTTTGTAGTTTCTATATGTGTTCTACTAGTACTATCCTGTTTCAGTTGTTCTCAGAAATCAGGAAGCGAGTTGATCGATAAGGAGTCCTCTCCTGCTGTGCAGTTGAAAGTACCTACCGGAGAAGAAGTTCTTTGTGATTTATTCTTTGCGAATCCTGTTTTAACATCAAGTGGTGATATTACTATGATGGGAACAAAGAACAAAACAATTGCGACGTATGTCTCAAGAGATAAAAGTTTTCTTAAGTGGATTAATGATAGGACGATTGAAGCACATTTTTCTCCTTCAAATAATGATAGAGAAATAGCAAATCCCCCTTTTAGTGAAGCAAACAGTGAATATGTGAAGTACTACCAGACGAATAATCCAACATGGGTGCCTACAGGAACTTTTCTTGTAACCAGCGATCGACGAATTCTTGGAATGACCCAAAATACAAGAAATCTTGATATTTATTTACTTACTGAAAAGAAGGAGCGTTTAGAAGATGATTTTTCAGTAGTATCTGAGGATGACAGTGCCTCTTATTCCATAAAATTATATCCTTCAAACTATGTAATTGAATTGGTACGACAGGGTGCTATTGTTGAAGAACATGCTGTAAACAAGAATCTTAAATTAGATCATATTCAGTACTGCAGGATCCCAGATTCTAAAAAGGAATTTATTCTGGCCTCTGATGAAAAGGGACAATTTCATTTTGCCAATGGTTCGGAATTGCAAAACGGTTTTATTCCTTTGTTTACTACTTTACCAAAGCTGCGAACATGGGACCTTGCAGGAACTACTTTATTGGGGCTTGATGAAGAATCTGTTTT
>CAYRBR010000116.1:0-4191 GCA_964422555.1 uncultured Caldisericota bacterium
ATCATACTTTTTCCCCCAGTAAAAATATGGATTCTATTGTAATCATTTTTAAGTCACCACCAAAAAGGGGGAAAGGTTTCCCTCTGAAAAGGAAAGAAATAACAGAAAGTTTCCTTCTAAGAAGGAAACTTTTACCATTCTTACTAGAAACTGGGTATGTAAAAATGTGTAAGTCCCGATTGTTATTTAGTTAGTACATCCTGCTTCCTACAAGTTTACCAGTAGCCTACATTTACAGAAGGTGGTTTCCAGGTGGGTGAATTAGCAAAGTGCTATTTCCACAGTAAATCTATTCATTCGAGCTGATATTCTTGTAAAAAATATGAATCGTTTGTGTTTGTACGAAGTGAAAGCAGAGTTGTCTCAGAAAAAGACCTATACTATCGACCACGGTTTTGCTAGTGCATTGGATTTTAAATTCAGCAATGATAAAGGAAGAATACTAGAGTGTATGGTTTTTTTGGATCTGATTAAACACCAATATGATATTCGCTATTGGAAAGAATCAACTGAATGCGATTTTTTGCTTCTTTCTATGGAACAAGTATTTAGTTGTATTCAGGTTTGTGTGGATATTTCAACGCCTGATACTCTAAAACGAAAGATAAATGGGGTAGAAAATGCATGTAAACAGTTTAGCTTAAAAGAAGGATACATTATTACCCTCAGCGAGAGCAAAGAAATATATGAACGTGGCATAAATATACACTGTATACCCGCCTGTGTTTTCCTATATACAACGATTTACCATCTGAAACATTTGTAATTCTTAATTTTCAATATTGCAAGAAGGATATATCCGAAAGATCTTGCTTTTCTGTGTTCTTTCTTGTAACATAGAACTGTAAAAATATTACAGTTGGGTGTTATATGACATTTATACGAGAGTTATCGAAACAAAGAGGAAAAAGAACTGTGTTTTCTATCACAGAGATCATAACAATTACCAAGTATAGCCATGGTAAGTTATACTCAGCTTTGAAATATGCTGTTAAATCGAAACAGCTCATTCGTCTATCAAGAGGATTATATGCTTTTGACGAAAGCTATTCAAAACAAGAATTTGCAAACAAACTTCGATCTCCTTCTTATATAAGCTTATATACAGTCTTACAAGAAGAAAATATTGTATTTCAGCCTTATTCATCAGTTTTTTCTATTTCTAATAGAAGTGAAACAATTGAACGAGGGGATCATCAATATCTTTATAGAAAAATACAAGATACTTATTTTCTCAATCCATACGGTATTCTCTTTTCGGAAGGTATTAACAAGGCAAAACCAGAAAGAGCCTTGTGTGATAAAATCTATCTTGATCATGAAGAATATTTTGATAATCTTCGGGATATCGACTGGAAGGAAATGAAACGAATTAACACAATTGTGTATAAGAACAACCAACATATATCTACTTTTATTAGGGTGAATATGAAATGATAACCTTGAATATTCCTACCCACCGAATTGTAATGACTACCATTTTATTAGATTTTTTCAAAGAATCTTCTGTTTCCCCTTTTATTGCCTTTAAAGGTGGTACTGCAGCAATGCTCTTTTATAACCTACCCCGTTTTTCAGTAGATTTAGATTTTGATTATCTTCAAAGTAGTACTACCGGATCTGCTAACAAAAAATATCTTTTTGACAGCATTTCAAAGATTCTACATAATAAATATCGAGTAACTGATGAATGTAAAAAATTTAATACGCTGTTTTGGGTAGTAAGTTATAGAGAGAACTTAACACAGGTTAAAATTGAAATCTCTACAAGCGATAATTTGCTTAATCATTACCATTCTGTTCAATTTTATGGGGTTTCTATGCAAATCATGAATGCTGAAGATATGATTGTCTACAAGATGATTGCAATAATGACACGAAATCAAATGGCAAATAGAGATCTTTTTGATTTACATTATTTCCTTCAATCACCTTATGCTTCCGATATTAACTATTCTCTTCTGGAAGCTTTAACCAAGAAACCTGCAAAGGAGTATTTGCTAGAACTAATGAAGAAATTATCAAAAGTTAAACCTTCCAATTTGTTGAATGGCTTAGGGGAAGTACTAAATGCTAATCAAAAAAAATGGGTGAAGAAAGAGTTATTACATGAACTACATAATTTACTTCAGTTACAAGTGGATCAACTTTAACAATGCGTAGGTATTTAACAAAGTCGAGATTCAAACTGGCATTGGAATGCCCCACGAAACTTTATTACACAGGAAAAAAAGAATATGCCAACCAGAAACAGGAAGATAGTTTTCTTGAAGCACTTGCAGAAGGTGGTTTCCAGGTGGGTGAATTGGCAAAGTGCTATTTTCCTGGTGGTCACGATATCAAAACACTTAACTACACTGAAGCTCTGGCCCAAACCAACAAACTGTTACAACAAGACCAGGTTACTATTTACGAAGCAGCTATTTCCACAGAAAATCTATTCATTCGAGCTGATATTCTTGTGAAAAACGGGAATCGTTTGTGTTTGTATGAAGTGAAAGCAAAATCGTTTGATCCGGAAGAAGAAAACCCCTTTTCAAACAAAAATGGAACCATTAAATCAAAGTGGAAATCGTATTTATACGATGTAGCTTTCCAGAAATATGTACTTCAAAAAGCACTGCCTGGGTATATTGTTCTTACCTACCTGGTACTGGCAGACAAATCGGCTATTTGTCCAACCGATGGCTTAAACCAGAAGTTTCGAATTGTGAAAGATGCCAGGGGACGGAAGTCTGTTTCGGTATCTGAAACACTAACCAGTGCCGATTTAACTCCGCAATTGCTTTGCAAAGTAAATGTAGATGACCAGTGCGATCAAATCTTTGCTGGTTTTGACTCCAATTCGAATGCTGGCTACCATTCTAATGAAAAAACTAGTTCAAATGCAAGTTCGGAAGGGACCACTAGTTTTTCAGAACATATTACAATGCTTGCGAACCAATATGCCTCCGATACCAAAATTCCCCCAGTTATTACTACTGCCTGTGCCAGTTGTGAATTTTGTACAACGGAAAACGATGAACAAGCTGGATTGAAAAGTGGAAGGAAAGAATGCTGGAAAGAGTGCCTTGGTTGGGAAGATACAGATTTTGACTGCCCCACGGTACTAGATGTTTGGGGCTTTAGAAGAAAAGCCTCATTACTAAATGATGGATGCATAAAAATGCGTGATATGACAGAAGACGACATTACCCTGAAACCCGATAACAAACCTGGTATATCTTCCAGCGAACGACAGTGGTTGCAGATACAAAAAGTGAAAAATCACGATCACTCCTTTTGGATCGATAAAGTAGGGCTCGAAAACGAAATGAACAGCTGGGTGTACCCGCTTCATTTTATTGATTTTGAAACGACTATGGTAGCAATACCTTTTAATGCAGGACGTAGACCATACGAGGGAATTGCTTTTCAGTTTTCGCATCATATTGTGCGCGAAAACGGGAAAATTGAACACATTGGGGAGTACATTAACACCAAGCAGGGGGTTTTCCCCAACTACGATTTCGTTCGAGCTTTAAAATCACAACTCGAAAACGACAACGGTAGTGTGTTCAAATACTCAGACCACGAAAACACCTTTTTGAATATGATCTATTTCCAGTTACAAGAAGATGCTGGCAATATTCCTGATAAAGAAGATTTGTGCAATTTCATTCAATCTATTACCAAGAACAAAAAAGATTCCGTTGAAAAGTGGGTGGGCAAGCGAAATATGATAGATATGCTAGAAATTGTGAAACGATTCTATTATGACCCCATTACCAATGGTTCTAACTCTATTAAACAAGTACTTCCTGCTATTTTAAATCGATCTTCCTATCTGCAGAAAAAATATAGCGAACCCATTTATGGGGCAACAAATGGAATTCCTAGTCACAACTATACCAACTGGCAGTGGATCCAATTCGAGAATGAAACAGTAATAGACCCTTACAAACTACTGCCCAAAATGTTTCAGGATGCCCCTGACCAAGAAGAGGAACTTCTAAGCAATGCCAATGAACTACGAGATGGAGGGGCAGCTCTTACTGCCTATGCCCGAATGCAGTTCGAGGAAATGTCGGGCTATGAACGAGAAGAGATACGCAAAGCCTTGCTCAAATACTGTGAATTAGATACAATGGCAATGGTACTACTCTACGAAGGTTGGAAAGACCTTCTGCAACATTCGAAGGAGTGAAAATG
>CAYRBR010000117.1:0-4186 GCA_964422555.1 uncultured Caldisericota bacterium
GCAGACATGATATAAACCAAATCCTGGTTATAGCCCCACTCTCCATGAAATTTTACCCACCTGTTTGAAATGATAACTCAATAGCAGTAGGTACTGTCACATAAGGAGATTCAATTCGCACAGATAAATCGGCAATCACGCTGGGACCAATTTCAAATTCAGATGATTCTACGTTCGTGCCCTCTTTCCCAGTATGAACTTTTATAGTATATCGTCCCACCATGGAGGGATTTTGCAATCCAAACACCTCTTTTATTATTATCTCCACAGGACTTTCCGATTCCAGAGCAACCGGGGTAAATATCTTTAAGGTACCTGCTCCTTCTATCTTGGCAGGTTTTATGGTGGATACTCCGTTTACCCGTATATCACCAGGAACACTGCTTTCGGGCAACGTTACAGAAGAAGGAAAATAAATTGTAATAACTCCATTTTCCCGCATACTCCCAACCAATCCGGTTGTAAAGTTAATTTTCCATTCCGATGTGGTATTAATAAAAGGTTTATCAATCCACACTTCTACATTTTTAATGACGCTATTACGAATTCTGTAATAGTTCGAATTAACTCGAACATTGTCGGCATTTGTCCAAACTATAAGGCGATACTGATCCGAACTGCTTGGATTCACAATTCCAGCTTCCAGCAAAAATTCAACCACAACTTCTGATTCTTCCAAAACCACCATTCCTGGATAAATTTTTACTACTCTGCCGTTTACCACTGGATCAGCTCCATTGCAGTACTGTCCATTAACCAGAACATGTTCTGCACTTATATCTGCAGGAATTTTCGTTCCATACGGAAACTCCACCATAATGTACCCTCCGTAGCAACTTCCCAGTCGCCCTGTAGTGGAGGTTTCGAATCGAATTGTATAGGCTGCATTTTCACCTACAATATCTGGTTCCACCTCTACAATAGGAGTGGTAATAATGGATCCTTCAATCGCATACGAATTCGACAAAGACCAGTAGGGTTGCCTACTGGTGGCTACTGCCATTCGATAGCAAGCACCTCCACGAGGATTCTGCACTTTGCATATTCGAATATACACTTGTGTAGATTCAGGAAATGAACGAGGGACAGTAATCGATACAATCTGGTTATCATTTTTATCTTGTTCAACATAATAGGAAGCAGGTATCCCATTCACGGTAACTGCATTGCAGCCAGAATAGCGAATAAATTCGGTTCCATAGGGAAATGCCAGATATATTGTATCGCCTGGCTCCAACTGACCACATTTATCAGTGTTAAAAAGTATGTAGTATGTAGCTAGTTCACCTGCCGTATTGGGAGTAACCCGAATTTGCACGTTTCGAACTTGGGTATTCCCCACTTCAAAGGTTTTGGTTACCTGTACTCCGTCGGCACTAACATGAATGCGTATAGTACCAGGAGTAGTAGCAACAAAGGTATAACTTGCCTTGTCTCCCGAAACACTTCCCTTTCCAGGACCTTCCTGGATCCATCGAAACTGTTGCCCATGTATGATAGCCCCAGTTTCATCGTAAGCAGTTGCTCGGAAAGTAACGGTTTCACCAATTTTCATACAGGTTACATCGGGAGTAATAATAATTCTCTGCACAGCAGCCCTGGTTATGAACGGACCGGCAGTTCCTGTGAATAAGGTAGCGATAAGAAGAGTAACGGTAAGTTTTAGAAAAATAGATAGGCGATTCATTTTTATCTCCTTTCCTCACAAAAGGCAACAAAAATGGTGTCGTTTTCTTGTTGGTAGGTTACTTCTGCTCCCAGAATTTTCTTCGTAAATTCAATGGGGACCATGATTGTATTTTCAACAACCGTGGGTGAATAATATATATCGCATTCTACAACTTCTTCTTCATGCTCAATCTTAATGACTGAATCGTTGGGGTGAATATAAATACGAGTTCCATTCTTCTGCAAAATTGCAGCATTTAAATTAGAATCCCACGATAACTTGTACGACAAAGAATCGGCAATAAATCGTAGAGGTATATATACTTCCCCATTCTGAGAATCTCGAAAGGGAAACGGTTGTACCACTACTTCCACATGATTAACAAACGCAATTTGTTGTTGTAAATGCAATTCCAACACAACACCCGAATAGTAATAGTAATTTTGTTGCACAGTTGTACTATTGCCTGCCTTATCAGTACACGTAACCAGAACAGTATTTTTTCCTTCTACAGAAGAAATTTCCAGAGAAAAGTTTCCATAGGTATCCACCTCAGTTTTTTTCGTATTCACTTCCACTCTACAACCCGGTTCTGTTTTGCCAATCACAACCGTATCCAATCCACATATAACTTGATTATCCCCAGGAGAATATAATGTAACAACCGGAGCAGTCACATCGCAGTATAAAGTAATTTGCTCTTTTGATTCATGACCTGCCTGGTTCATCAATGTGTATTGAATTGCATTTTTCCCAGGTTTTAATGGAACCTGTATTTTCACAACACCGTTCTTCACAGTATATACTTCATCATGAATATCGATAAAAGAGGGAGAGATGGATTCTATGGAAAATAAGATATCTATTTCTTTTGAATTTACCCAAGTTTTATTAGATGGATTTGTTTGTAAACATGCAGGAGGAAAAGGATCAATCTTCCACTCCCAGGATGCCACCTTCTCTTTCAACCCAGTATTTCGAACGGCATATGCCAGTACCGAATGAATGCCTTCAGGAATAATCACAGGTTTGTTGTCAAATTGAATATACTCATTGTTGTCAATAGAATAGTAAATAGAATCTGCCTGCGTGGAATGAAATACAATTTCGGGGTGGGATGAAAGCCATCCATACTGATTTGGTTTCACATCATTCTCCACTGCAATTGTAACAGAGTTTTCAGGATAGATCAGTTGTATTTCATTGGATTCAAAAAACTCTTCCCATTTCTCAATCCAGAGTGTAAACACAAATGACTTCGAAGCAATTGGGTTACGAAGTTCCGCCGATGGAAGTATTACAAAATCAACCAATCCTTCGTTATCAATGGGGAGTTGAATGCGAACATTGTAATTATCTTTTATTTCAACTTTGGAAGCTACTTTCCCGGAAAATTGAATGTCGGAAGCAACGAATGCAGGGATCGAATACACATCTGGAAACACCAGGGTTATCCATTCTCCTGCAACTAAATTCTGTGATGGTAGTTGAAGAGTAAAGTGAAGAGACACCCGTTCCCCCTGTTCGAGAGTACTGGCTTCAACTTGCAGTTTGTTCACACTTATTACTTCTGTTCCCGGACGTATCTGTGCCATGCTGGAAGGGATAAAAACAAACAGGCATAACAATGTGCTTAGTAGTGTTTTTGTAGATAGTTTCATATGCGCTCTCCTGAACCGGGAATTGTATCGTCTTCCCAAGCAATATCAGAGGCAAAATAATTTCCTTCTTTTAAATAGACTTTGCAATATACTATAGAACCAATTTCCAAAGATCCTTGTCCATGAAAAACCGTCGCATCAGTAATGTGAATAATTACACCATTATCCAGCATCAGCCATTGCTGTTCTTCATTCCAGTCGACAATCTCTCCGGTCATTAGCACCATTTCTTTTTCTACACTTACAATGTACCCTCGCAAAATTCCCTGTTGTAGTAGGCTAGATACTTTTACAGTTCGTCCAATCTGAATCTGACCTTGCAGCTCTGTTAGGTCATCAATTCGGAGAATATACCCATTATCCAACTGATATAATCTATCTTTCTCCAGTTCCCGGGTAACCATTCCTTGGATACTAATGAGAGTTGATAATGAGAATGTTCGCCATTCCAAAGCTATGTTCATGCTCCCATACGATACAACCTTTCCCTGAAACATAGAAATATCGTTACGTACAGGTTGCACTGAATACAAATAAATGCGACTTCCATCCTGAGAACAGTGTAAAATAGTTACTCCATTGGGAAGTGTTTCCAATACAGTTACAGGGCACTGCATAACATGCGGTTTATTTGAAAAATGCGATTGCACATCCAGTGAATGATCCTGGCTGATATATCGCAGCGATTCACCCACTGATAAAGAGGTTGCAACAGTAGTTCGAGAGATGGTTTTTCCACTCAGAAGATAGTAATTGTTTTGATCCGATCCAACCACAATATCGCTTTCGGGTTGTTTATCAGAAGACGCCCCCAGAACAGCCTTTTTTGGTTCCCTCGTTTGCCCCTCGGGGGGTG
>CAYRBR010000118.1:0-4133 GCA_964422555.1 uncultured Caldisericota bacterium
AACGATGGGTCCGGGAAGAGGTTTTTGTAGCCCATTCAGTAAGTAATCATTATTGTTAATGACAAACTTATAGTAGTTTCCATTGTATTGGATTTGAATAATTCCCTTTGTTAAATCTGGGAAATACTGCATACCAAAATAGTTTGCCACAATAGACAGGGGTATCATCATTCTATTGTTTTCAATGTAAGGAGGAGAGGAAATGGATACTGCCTGGTCATTAATAAAAACAGTAGAGCGATTTTTCTGAAAAACTGTCCTAATATTTCGGCTTGTTTGTGAAGACTGGATTAGATGTAATCTTGCCAGGACATTGTTATGAATAAGGTATGGGATGCTAGATCCTTCAAATCCAATTCTAGAGACAAGGGGGAAAACTGTTTTGTTGATGTTTCTGTAAATCGTCTGTCGAAATGGTTTTCCTGTCTCGGTTTTATCGATTATAAAACAGGTATCTTTTCGGGAGATATCGTAATAGACCAGAGAGTTCTGATTTTTTGTATCGACATAGAATATTCTATTCCCATCTCCACTTATACAGAAGGGATCTTCGGTTGAGATGGGGATAATCTCTCTATTTTCAGAACCCGTAATCGAAATTGAGAATACAGTAACCCTTTCATCCATTTTGTTTTTATAGAAGATTTTTGTTCCATACATGTTTAATACAAAAGGCCCAAATTCTTCAGGTTTTGGATCAAATCTTCTGGATGAAGTAATTTGTTGTACAAAATTAGTATCCAGATTCATTGTGAAAATTTCTCCCTTTTTATCGACAGGAGATTGATTTTCGAATAGTTGAGCAAAAAAAGCGATTGTGTTGTTTGATGCAAAACGAGGGAGATGAGGGCTATGAATGTGGTTTTTAAACACAAATTCTTTTTGAATACGTGAAAATTCTTTAGGGCCAACAGCAAGTGTCTGATTGGCACCATTTTTATCCATCACAATAATAGCAGTATGAAGCCATGTTTTACTGTTTTCCTGATAAACAGTTTCAATCTGGACAACTATTTGTTCTTCGTTTGAGCCGATGTCAACTGAGGGTACGTTGTGGAGACTCTCAGAAACAAAAGCTTGGTTGGTACCTGGCACAAGAATTCGAAGGGGAAAAAAAGTAGATTTTTTTGTAAGTGAGTCATAAAAAAATACGTAATCAACCTTTCTGGTTGCGTTAGGATTGTTACATTGTACTCCCATACAGATATACCGACCTGAGCTTGAAATACTGGGGAGCTGTTTTTTGGCACTAAAGTATAACTCCTGTTTTCCTACAAGATAGTAACCAGGACTGAAAATTAGCTTCAAATCTGTACCTGATGAAGTTGCACTGTATACATAAGTGTTATCTGTTTTGTTTCCAGAGCTTTTAATAACCATCATAGAGCCATTTTTGGAAATCTCGAAATACTCGATGGAGTTTGTAAAGGAATACAATGGTTCGATTGAACTTTCAGTTTTTGTTTCTGAAAATGGTGCATCCGACAATACTAGTTTTGGAGAGAAGAAGGTTGTAAAAAATAGAGTGAACAATACTAGCGTTAAAGTGTTATAAAGGTAAATGGTCTTTTTTTTGTTCAAGCAATATCTCCTTCACTACAATTTGAGTATCGCCAATATGGATTTTGTCATTCTTTTCCAGCAACTTGTTGTCGACAAGAGTATTATTTACCGTTATACCGTTACAGCTTTGAAGGTCAATGATAAAGAAGCCTTTTTTTGTTTTTTTTACGTAGGCATGCTCCAGAGAAATGGATACATCTGGAATAATCACGGTACAATCTGGACCTGATCCAATGCTAAAAGAGTGATTAAAAATATAGTTTTTAACTTTTCTTGTAGGAAATGTAATGGCAAGGTTGATTGACATCTCATTATATTTTTTTTCAGAGATAATTTTGTTTCGACGTTTTTTTTCTTTTTTTCGTTTACTTGTCCATCGAATGAATCGAATAAGTAACAAAAAAATGAAAATTACCAGGAACAAACTAAAAAATAATAACAGCCAATAAAAAATACCACTCAATGACCATTTTGGTGTAATTGTAGCTGACAAGGAAGTAGTTTCCTGAGAAATGTGTATTGTGTTTGTGTGTAAAAAGCGGTGCCAGGGAATTGTAAAACCAAACTGATGGATAGGTGTGTTGGAGTTTTTTATTTGTGTCTCAATTGTAGTGAACACATCTTTATGATCGGGTAGAAAAAGGGTACCACCACATGACTTCAGAGAAAATATTGCAGAGTTTGTTTGGGGTGTAGTGTTTGTTTGCAGATAAAAAACTGGATGTTGAAAGTTATACAAGAGGGGAATATCTTTACCATTCCCAATAACAATAAAAACAGGATTTGAAGATAGTTTGCCTTCTTTAGAATCTAAGAGAGAAAGAACATTTTTTAAGCTGTTTTCAGGTTGTGACTTGTCAGTAGGTAAGTTGCTTAGTTTATTCTCGGGGAAAGGAATTTCCTGGATAGATGAATCAAAGAGATAGAATGTCAGATCTTGGTAAAAAGAGCTTTTTTTATGAATTTTTTCAAGATACATTAAATAAATTTCTCTCTGAGCTCTTTCAGAAAGGTTATCGAAGGAGGGATTATTTTGAATGAGTATATAGATTTTTAGATTGGACCGGATCGGGAAATGCACCACATTTTCTTTTTTCTGAATGGACAGATTGTTCAGCTGGACTGGGTTTGGATTTATGTTTTCTGAATAGTAATAACCATATATTGTGGGATATTGATCTGAATTGATGTAGATTTCTTTTTCTGCTGCTCCAATCAAAGAAATAGGCACCAATGTACACCATACTAAAAACAACAAACAGAACCTTTGTAAAATCCTCATGGAATAAATTCTATATTCTAAGCTCATGAGGTCAACATATTCACAAATATCTCGCAAATGATATAATGATTTGGAAAGACTACAATTATGATGAGGGATAGTATGCGTATAAAAGAGCATCCAATATTGGAGTTTAAGACAAGAAAAAAAGTTCTGTTTTATTTGAACGGAGAACAAGTAGAAGGGTTTGAGGGAGAGCCTATTGCTGTTTCATTATTTGAACAGGGTTATAAACACTTATCGGATAGTTTAGTGTACCATAGACCCAGGGGGATATTCTGTTGTATTGGTAACTGTTCATCTTGTTTGATGAAAGTGGATGGTATTCCCAATGTTCGGACATGTACAAAACTTTTGGTTGAAGGAATGCATGTTGAGACACAAAAGAGGCAATCATGAAACAAAACTGTGATATTTTAATCATTGGTGCAGGACCAGCCGGACTGTGTGCAGCAAATATCTTTGCGAATACAGATAAAAAGGTTATATTGCTGGAAAGAGATCCGTTTTTGGGTGGACAGCTAGTAAAACAAACGCATATGTTTTTTGGATCCAAGGAGCAGTATGCGGGAGTAAGAGGGTTTGAGATAGGAAATTTATTAGAAGAAAAAATACTAAAAACCCCTACTATAAAAGTTATGAAGAACACTGTTGCTGCTGGTTATTATCCTGAAGATGGATTTATGCTTGCTCTTGAAAATGATCAGATTCTGCACCGAATCTCTTTTGAAAAAGTTCTCATTTGTACGGGTGCATCGGAAAAATCTCTTATGTTTGAAAACAATGATCTTCCTGGTATTTTTGGTGCAGGAGCTGTACAAACGTTAATGAATCTATACGGTGTTTTGCCAGGAAAAGAAATCATTATGGTTGGTTCTGGCAATATTGGTCTTATTGTTTCCTACCAATTAATGCAGGCAGGTGTTAAAGTGAAGTGTATTATCGAAGCTGCCTCATCTATTGGAGGATACTTTGTTCATGCTGCGAAGATTCGTCGATTAGGCATTCCAATCTACGTGAATACAACCATAAAAAGGGCGATTGGATCGAATCATCTTGAAAAAGTTGAGTTAATTTCTCTGGACAAGAATTGGAATCCAATACCAGGGACAGAACATATAGAAAGCTGTGATACTTTATGTTTAGCGGTTGGGTTATCTCCTCTGTCAGAAATTTTATC
This sequence comes from uncultured Caldisericota bacterium, assembly GCA_964422555.1. Lineage (GTDB taxonomy): Bacteria > Caldisericota > Caldisericia > UBA6126 > UBA6126 > JAGLCW01. The sequence continues at coordinate 4,026 of CAYRBR010000118.1, forward strand.
ACAAATGAATTGTGAAATGAGATATGTACCAGCTCTTGGTGGTTCTGTTCCAACAAGAAATAGTAGAATGCAATGTTCCAACAAAGATGTCTTTGTCGCAGGTGATGT
>CAYRBR010000119.1:0-4129 GCA_964422555.1 uncultured Caldisericota bacterium
AAACTTTGGGGGCACTACTGCATCGCTAAGTTTAAAAATTGCACAAGATTTACGACAAAACGATGTAAACGTATGGGTAGATTTAGAAGGAAAAGGAATGAAAAAAGTATTCGATGCAGCCGAAAAAAGGGGTGCATCATACTTGTTAGTATTGGGCGACGAAGAGGAAGAAACTGGCAAGGTATCTGTTCGAGACTTACAAAAACGGGAGAATATATCCATGGAGTTAAAAGATATACCTTCCTTTTTTATTAAGGGAGACTATAAATGAAATATCGTGACGTAACATGTGGAAACGTAAACACAAATTTTACACAAAAAAATATTATACTCGCTGGTTGGGTTGATCGCATTCGAGAAGTAGGGGGCGTAACCTTCATACTTCTTCGAGACCACACAGGTATTGTTCAACTAACAGCTTCTACCGAAGAATTAATTTCCAAAGCACATTCATTACACAACGAAGATGTTATTCGAGTAGAAGGAACTGTGCAGAATCGAAGTGAAAAAGAAATTAATTCGGCAATGAAAACAGGCGAAGTAGAAGTAATTCTATCCGATCTACTTGTTTTAAACGAATGCAAAGCACTTCCGTTTGAAATTCGTAAATCCATGACTGTGGATGAAAACATTCGAATGCAATATCGATATCTAGATCTTCGAAATCCTTCTATGCGAAAAAATATGGAAATTCGACATGCCATTCTGCAAGCAACCCGTAATTATTTATCAAACCAATCCTTTTTAGAAATCGAAACACCGTATTTGGGGAAAAGTACTCCCGAGGGTGCACGTGACTTTTTAGTTCCCTCTCGCAAAAACCCGGGCAAGTTTTACGCCTTAACACAATCTCCCCAATTGTATAAAGAAATGTTAATGGTTGGAGGAGTCGATCGCTATTTTCAAATTTGTCGATGCTTCCGCGACGAAGATTTTCGAGTGGATCGTCAGCCCGAGTTTACACAAATTGATTTGGAAATGGCATTTGCAGACGAAGCAATGTTACATGAAATGCTCGAAGGTTTAATGAAAGAAATTGCAAAAAAAGCATTGGGGCAGGACATTGAAACACCTTTCCCCGTGTTGTCTTACGAAGATGCCATGAACTTGTATGGAACCGATAAGCCCGATCTTCGTTTTGAGTATCCCATTGCAACTGTAACAGACTACTTTCATAACCCGGAATACAAAGCTTTCTATACTGCTTGTTCTGAAGGGAAAACGATTACAGCTTTACGACTTCCACAAGAATATATGGCTTTTTCTCGAAAACAATCCGATGCCTTTGTAGAAGAATTAAAAACAGAGACCACTACTTTGTTTTATGTTAAACATAAAGAAAGTGGTATTGGACTCAACTTCTTAACCGCAGAGGATGCACAAAAAATTGCAGAAACAGTTCAATCGAAACCGGGTGATGCAGTACTATTTGTTATGGGAACAAAATCAGAAGCCCTAACGATTGCTGGAAGAGCTCGTTCAGCTTTGGGGCAATATATATTTGAAAAAGAACCAACCAAAAAAGATAAACTTTGCTTTGCCTGGATACACGAGTTCCCATTGTTCCTGTGGAACGAGGATGAAAATTCACTCGATTCTGCACAACATCCTTTTACAGCTCCCAACATGGAACAGTATTCGAAGTATATCGACAGCGATCCCCTACAAATTCGAAGTCGGTCGTCTGATATGGTACTAAACGGATTTGAACTTGGATCAGGTGGAGAACGTATCTCCGATCCTGCATTGCAAATTGCTATATTCAAAAAAATTGGATTAACAGAAGAACAAATTCAGGAGCAATTCGATTATTTACTCGATGCTCTTTCTTTTGGAGCACCTCCGGAAGCTGGTTTTGCTCTTGGAGTTGATCGCATTGCTATGTTGTTTACGAAAAGTACTTCTTTGCGAGATGTCATTGCCTTCCCCAAAAATACACGTGGGGCAAGTCCACTCACCAAAGAACCTGCTCCTATATCCGAGGAGCAGTGGAAAGAAGTGCTCAGGCGAGATGAATGTTCCACCGAATAATTCGATGGTTCATTGTAGGCAGCATTATTTCTGCTGCTGTTTTATATCCAGCTTTTTTTCAATCCAGTCAGGCTAGTCTCCAATGGTGGAATCCTGGCTGGATTTCTCCTTCTAATACCCAAGGGTTTGTATTTGTATTTGCAGACAACCCTGTTACTTTTACTGTGCAGTCAGAGCAAGATATTGTAGCAGTAGTAGAAACACAGCAATCGGTTACCTTTATACTTGAAGAACCCATGGTGTATTGCTTGCGTTCCACAGTAAATCAGAAAGTAGCTGTGCGCTTACAGGCAAACCAATCTGTTTGGATGCAGTACGAGAATCCACAACAAGCATTGGTTTCCTACATGGAGTTATACCAGGAATATGCTACACCTTGGCAAAGACGAGTGTATAAAGCCGATTTTATTTCTCCTATTCAGGGAAATCAAATGTATTTTCCACCCGAAGATTTTTATGTTTCGGACCTGGTTCAGTATGGTGCTCCTTATAGTTGGGGCGGAAAACAATCGCTTTCAGAAATTCAAAAGAAGTTGGCTTCCAATGTTTACGAAGATGGAACCAAAGCAGCTAGTTTTCAGGAAGTATACCAACAAAAAAATACCATGCACCCAGCCAATTTAGACGAAGGCGAATCCATTTGGGATGCCAGCAGAGGGAATGAAAATCCCTGGTACTGGACGGGAGTGGATTGTTCAGGGGTAATAGAACGGTGTTGTCAGTATGCTGGCTTTACCTGGAACTGGCGAACTGCACACGAAGTAGCTACAGGGAACTATAGAGGCTGCCAGAATTTTCAGGCAATCCAACCCGGGCAATTATTAATATTAAAGCGAAATGGAATGGTGGTTCATTTTGGGCTTATTTCTCGAAAAGGAATGAACATTCCCACCACGTACATGATTCACAGTGCATGGTTTACGAATTATCGGTACAACACAAACACCATTCAAAAAGTAATCGAAACCTCCATAAGTGAGTTTCGAAGTGTTTATACTTGGACAATTGCTACCTTGCCACAGAAAACAAAGTAAACGAGTATGAAGAAACAAAAAGCAAGTTCCTGGCTGAAAACAACCCTCTTTTTAATGACAATACTTTTTCTTATCATTGTGTGGCAGAATCATTTGTTTTTAGAAACAAGCAAAACTCCATCTGTCTCCCAAGAACAATCAAGCGACACCACCGAGCCAAAGAGTCTACCTACCATAGAAATTTGTGGAGTTGTTCGTACTATAAGTCAGATTACTACAATCGATTACCAACAGCAACCTTCTACTTTTTCGCTAAATTGGGGAGAAGGAATGCGGGGAATTGGATTTAAAGGGTATGACCCGGGTGCATGCAATGGCTTATCGGGAGGTGCACTACCCACACAGGTACAAGGTATGCCGGATGGTTCTTTCTGGATCGCCGATGGGTATGGACCCAGGTTAGTTCATTGCACTTCGCAAGGAGAAATCGACAAAGAAATACTCTTACCGCAATTACGAAGAAGTGAATATGCAACCACACTCAATCTGGTTGGGTTTACATTTTGCATTTGGAATCAACAATGGATTTATGTTTTAGATACTCGAACCCATTGCATTTATACCTACAGTTTAGATGGAACCTATCAAACGTGCATTAGCATCGACTATGTATTTCAGGATATTTCCAGCGTATTGCAAGTAGAACCTTTTTTCACTGTAACGGAAGGTCCAAAATTTCATATTGTCGTTCACTTAAAAAATAGCACTGTAAGTGATGCGTTGCTTCCAGAAGACTACTTCAAACCCTATTGCAACGAAGCAAAACAAGCGCAGGGTTTTGCAGATGTGCCTTTGCAACCTTCCTTCATGGTGGGGCTGGTGTTAACACCCCAGGCACGGATTGTAGAAGTATATAATCCAGCATTACAGCAAACCTGTTATTCCAATTTCATTCAAACCACTATGCGACCGTTGGAAAGACAACCCGAAAACCAAGTAGAAGTGCAAGCCGGTTTTACTCTGGAGCAAAAGTATTATACCAATCAAGGAGCCAAAACCTATCAATTGCATCTTCAAGATTCAAACTGGCAGGGTGGTGGATTAATTGGAACATCCAAAGAAGG
>CAYRBR010000120.1:0-4082 GCA_964422555.1 uncultured Caldisericota bacterium
ACACTAATCCTTCTATGGATGCAAAGAAAAAAGCAAACAAAATCACGGATACTGTACTAAAGAAGTTACGCAAGGATATGTTTTGAATATAGGCTGAAAAGAAAAGAATAAAAAATGCAAAAACGATGAAGATAACTCCCAAAAACCCACAGTACCTATAGATTGAACTCCTTCTTTCTGCAAGGAGAACGGACCAATTTAGTTTCTTCGTGGATAAGTAGTCACTAAGAAAATGAAACAAAACTCCACAAAGGAAAAACAAGAAAATCACCAAGAAGGCTGATAGAAGTAACTCTATATTCTGCATGTTTTAACCACTTTCATCGTTCACTAAAACCTTGCCAGTTTATTTTCTTCAAGGTAACGGTTCATTTCTTGAGTGAAATAGTTTGTAGAATCTTTCTTCACAAACAATGCATCTGGATTCAGTTTTGTGATTTTTGCTAAACCATCCTCAAAGAAAAATTTGTTTTCATACAGAACGGGGGAATCTCCCAATAACCAATAATGATTGCAAGTACCTGGAGTCTCTCTAACAAAGTCCTTCCAAATTTGCCCGACGGACTGATAAGCAAAAGAACCCTTCAGTAGATTTGCCAAAATCTGAAGTGTTTCCCAATTTGTTTTCTCAATAACTGACGGTAAAGCACAATTAAAGTGCTGAATTTTTCTGTCAGTGGAAACATAGGAACCTTCTTTTTCAGTAAAGAGATTTGCAGGGATCAATACATCCGCCATTTTAGCAGTTTCAGACAAATGTGTTCCCATAAATACCATAAACTCGGGTTTCGCAAATGTTACTGAAGGCACGTAGTTTTCTCCACAAACAAACAAGCCTTTAATCTTGTCATTGTGTATTTCTTGAATAATTGAAACAAAATCTGTATCAATATCCAACAAAGGAAGGGACTGGCTATTATTTTGTGGTTTCAATTGAATGATTCCATCTCTGGGTTTCCCGATATGTCCACTAACTAAGGAAATATAAGCACATAGTTTTACCGCTTCGGTGCTAAGATTGTTCTGGTCTAACACAATCATAGCCCTTTTTGCATTCCCATACAACTCCGCAATCTTAAGTGCATCATCACTAGGATTGATACGGCTTAAAGATTCTACAAGAGATTCTGATTCAGAAACACGACTTGGGGATAAACCCATACGTAGCAATGCTGCAAGTATTTCATGGAGAAAAGTTATATCATTGTTTGGTTTGCAAACAATATCAGCCCATTCATCCAATTTTGTTTCAGATGGATTGATCGTGATAATCTTTGCACCATTCTGAAATGCTCTTCTTATTTTTACACCCGCAATTGTATGATCTTTATAGGTATTCGAACCCACTACTAAAACTACATTCGTGTGTTCAACTTCATCGAGAGTATTGGGAGAAGCATCCAATCCAAAAACATCAACCAACCCGGATTTTGACAAATTAAAGTTGGTGATATAGGGAGTTTTTAGAACATCTTTCCCAAATCTTTTTGCGATAAACATTTCTTCGGTGGTCCATTGATCAGAAACACTTAAGGCTACACTATCGTTTCCGTGTCTAAATTGCAAACCTTCAAGTTTTTTAGCAGTATAGAATAATGCTTCCTGTAAGTCAGTTTCAACAAAAGAACCATTTTTTCGAATCATTGGTTTCAAGATTCTCTGTTCATTATTCAATACAGCATATCCAAATCTTCCTTTTACACACAGTAATCCGTCGTCACATTCACTTTCTGAAGATGGTAATGCCCTTACAATCATTTTACCCCGAGTTTCAAAATCAATGTTACAACCTACACTACAGAAAGAGCAAACGGATGGAGTTTTTTTAGTTTCCATGGGGCAAGGTTTAGGGATCAGTAATCTTTCCTGCAGCGCACCAGTTGGACAAACGGATACACATTGTCCGCAAGAAATACAGTCAGTATCTTCCAAAGGTTGGTCCATATCTGGCTTCACAATAGTATCAAATCCCCTATCAACTAAACCCAGTGCTGTAATACCCATAACTTCGTGGCACATTCTGACACACAATCCACACAGTATACACTTATCAGGGTTTCTGGTGATAAAAGGATGAGAATCTAAAGCATTTCTTTCATGTTTAACCCCCATCAAAGGTTTTGGGTTAACGGCATAATCTTTAGAATACTGAATTAATTTGCATTCAAAATAATCATGACAACCGCACTCCAGACATCTTTTAGCATCTTCTATCGCAGCTTTATCGGTATAGCCTTTTACAATTTCAAGGAAGTTGCTTTTACGTTCTTCGGGAGATAGATGTTCCATAATTGGTCTTGGTGCAGTAGGTCGGTGACTAAACTCATCTTCGGTAACATCTTCTCGGGTTACTAAATAAGGCATCTCGTAGGGGATCGTCTTGCCGTTCAGGTAAGTATGAATAACAGAAGCAGCTTTTTTTGCATCCCCAATGGCCTGAATCGCAATTTTCTGGTTGTTATTGATTGCATCACCGCCAGCAAATACACCCGAAAGGTTTGTGGAGAAAGTACTTTCATCAGAAGAGATGGTACTGCGCTTTGTGAGTTCAATGCCATCCAAACCATCAATATTTACGTATTGTCCAATTGCAATGATAACCGAATCTACCTGAATTGTTTCTTCTTCATTCTCAATGGGAACGGGTCTTCTTCTTCCACTAGCATCCGGTTCTCCCAGTTTCATTTTTTGCAGTCGAACTGCTTTTACTTCCCCGTTCTCACCGGTCATTTCAATAGGACTTACTAAAAATTTAAACTGAATACCTTCTTCTTCACACTCTATAATCTCGATTTCTTCAGCAGGCATTTCTTCTCGTGTTCGTCGATATAAAACGTATACCTCTTCAGCCCCTAACCGTATTGCACTTCTGCATGCATCCATAGCTGTATTTCCTCCTCCAACTACAGCTACTTTCTTGCCGATAAATACTGGTTTATGCTGAATAACATTTGCTAAGAAATGTATTCCACCGTAAACATGTTCTAGTTCTTCCCCGGGACACTTAAGGGCTATACTGTTCCAGCAACCTATAGATAAATAGACAGAATCATACTCGGATCGAAGATAGTCCATTGAGATATCTTTTCCAAGCTTCATGTTGTTTTTAAACTCAACACCCATTTTGTTTATTATTGATGCTTCTTCATCAACAATGTTTTTTGGTAATCGATACTCAGGAATCCCATATTTCAACATACCACCCATTTCAGGCATCATATCGTAAATAGTTATTGCATGACCCTTTTGACGTAAATAGTAGGCAGCTGTCAAACCTCCTGGACCTCCTCCAACTACAGCAACCTTTTTGCCGGTAGGAGCGCTGATGGAAGGAACAAAAGGATCTTTCAAGTCCAAATCAGCAACAAATCGTTTTAACCAGGCAATTGAGATAGGCTCATCTTTCAATTGTCTTCGGCAAGCTTCTTCACATGGATGAGGACATACCCTACCAATCGATGCCGGTAAAGGTAATTGTTCTTTAATCAACTTAAGAGCTTCTTCAAACTCTCCATTAGCAATCAATCCAACGTACCCTTGGCAGTCAGTCATTCCAGGACAAGCTAACACACACGGTGGTCGACAGTCTCCCGTGTGATCCGTTAGAAGTAATTCTAATGTAGTTTTCCTCGACTCTCGAATTCGTTTCGTGTTTGTTTTAATGATCATTCCAGGAGATATTTCTGTGGCACAAGCTCTAAACAGTTTTGGACTGCCTTGAATTTCTACAACGCAAAGACCACATCCTCCATATATTTCTATTCGTTTATCGTAACACAAAGTAGGAATGTTGATATTGTTCTGTCTTGCTACTTCCAGTATTGTTTGACCTTTTTGTCCAATAAGTTCTTTACCATTTATGTTAATACTAATTCCAGCCATTTCTCACCTCAATTCTTATTTAGCTTCGATTGCGTTAAACGAGCAAACAGTCTTACAGGTACCACATTTAATACATAGTTCCTGATTTATATGATGAGTTTGTTTTGGTTCTCCACTAATTGCATCAGTAGGACACTTCTTAGCACACATACCACAACCGACACAACTATCCTCAAGAACTGAATAAGTTAATAACTTCT
>CAYRBR010000121.1:0-4053 GCA_964422555.1 uncultured Caldisericota bacterium
GAATATTGTACAAACCCTTTCTAAATATAACCCTACACTTTTTGTAACTGCTTCTTATGGAAAAATCATTACTCACCAAGTATTGTCCATCCCATCTTTATACCCTATCAATATTCATCCTTCATTACTTCCAAAATATCGTGGAGCAGATCCTCTATTCTGGCAACTAGCCAAAGAGGAAGATAAAGCCGGAGTTACTCTGTTTAAAATGACAGCTTCATTAGATGACGGCCCTATCATTAAGCAATCTTCTTTTCAAATCCACCCTGCCGAAACATATGAATCTCTGGAGCAAAAATCAATTCGCATTGGAAATCAGTTACTTGAAGAATTGTTTCATTCGATCGAAAACAACCTACCCATTCCCCTTACACCCCAACCAAAAGAATGTCCATTTTATGCCAGAAAACGAACTTCTGAAGATGAAATCATTAATTGGAATCAAAAGGCAAGTACAGTTCTTTCTTTTATCCGAGCGTTCCCCCCTGGTAATGCCCCGTACAGCATTTTAGATGGAAAAAGACTAAAAATCCAAACCGCAGAATCCACTTTGCTTAACCCCTTTACTGAGAAAATTCCAGGCACCCTGCTTTTTACACAAAAAAAAGTACTTGTGCAATGCAAAGATACTCCTATTCAGTTGACTGAAGTGCAACCAGAAGGAAAAAAGGTGCAAAAAGCAATGGATTTTGCCAACGGTTATTTAAAAAAGAATGTACTTTTCTCTTTCTCAACAACATGATTGCCATCCAAATTATTTGTCTGGGAAAACTAAATCAAACCTTCTGGATGAATCCTTTTAAAGAATATTCAAAGCGCCTTACACGCTACGGAACAGTAAAGTGCATTGAGCTAAAAGAAGAAATCCTTCCGAAAAAACCCTCGAAAAAAGAAATTCAAATTGCTCTTAGTAAAGAAGCAAATGCAATTCAATCTAAAATTAATCCATCCGATGCATTGTATTTGCTAGACAGCAACGGAAAAATGTTTACATCTGTAGAATTTTCTCAGCTTTTACAGGAAGAATTACTTGAAAAAAACAAATCTATATCGTTTGTTATTGGAAGTTCACACGGCCTTTCAGAAGCCCTAAAGAAAAAAGGGAAGTGCATCTCCTTCTCACGATTAACTTTTCCTCATCAGCTTTTCCGCATTATTTTGCTAGAACAAATATACAGAGCGTTCAAAATACAACACGGAGAAACGTACCACAAATAGCTAATTTGGTTCTACATTAATAAAAACATCAACAGCATTCGGAAACTGCTTTCTGATTTCGCTAACTATTGTTTTTTTAAGCTTATAAGCATCCTCAATTGTCATCTGTGGGTTCACAACAATATGGAAATCCAAAAAAAGTTGGTTCCCATAATATCGGGATCGAAATGCATGGATATCTTTCACGCTCTCGATAGATTGAATTAATTTCTTTACATTTCCAATTTCTTCTTCTTTCAAGCCTTTATCAAGAAGAGTTTGAATATTCTCAATAAAAATGCGGTAACCTGTTCCGGCAATTAAAAAAGCAATTAAGATTGAGATAATCGGGTCTAGAATAATCCAGGATGAACCCAGCCAAATAGCAATCCCAACCCCTATAAAGACAGCCAGTGAAGAAAGGGAATCGGAACGATGATGCCAGGCATTTGCTTTCAATGAGATTAGATCTGACTCTTTAGCAACCTGAATTGTGCGAAAATAAATCCATTCCTTACCCAACACCGAAATACCAGCAGCCAAAAGAACCCAAGGAGATATTTCATACAAATCCTGCCCTTTTACAATAGATAGTATATTGTTTACTCCCTTCACAACAAAAAAGACAGCTAGAACAATTAGAAAAATAGCCAGGAACATGGAAAGAATGTTCTCCATTTTTTTATGTCCGTATGGATGATCTTTGTCGGGTGGGGCATTCGAATAGTCAATTCCCCAAATTAACAGCACATCCGAAAACAAATCAGAGAACGAATGAATACCATCTGATACAACCGATGCACTATTTCCAACCAATCCAATAACTACTTTTAACAAGGAAAGGACTACGTTAATCCAAATGCTCCAGATTAGAACTCTTTTTGATTGCCATTGAGGTAATGCACAGGATGTTGAGGCCATCTTCTTTTGTTTCATGTTACAGTCCAAGAATTCCCAGCCAAATACAAAGAACAACCCAGCTTATCCCAAAAGATAAATAATAAACACAAGCCATTGGCATTTTTTTTGTCTCTCGATTGGACGCCAAAGAGAAAAAAGTATCTAGTAAACGTTTATCAAAATGATAGGGAAGAATTTGTGTATAAACTCGTACAGTAAATCGATTGAAAATTTTGCTGTACTCTACCTGTAAACATAATTTTTTTGGTTTCATGAAATATTGTCGGAAAAAAGAGAACATACCATCTGGTTTTCCTGGCAGAGGAACATTCGATTGGGAAAGTAAAGATTCTAATTGAGTAACAAACTCTTTTTTTTCAAAATAAAAAAAAGAAATCACTCTCTCCTTTTTTCGAAGATGCCAAACAAGGTATACAACAAACACGACAAGAATCACCAAAGACCAAGCCCAATGGATGCTATCACTATAGAATAGCGAAGAACCACTAAAAAAAATAGTAGGAAGAATTACAATTGACAACACTATTGTAATTCTTTGATTTCGCAAAGCATCAATTATTACCGGCTTACGCTTCCATAGAGAAATCCCTGTAATGATACTGGCAATCCCGTAAAGAGCTAGTAAAATCATCATAAACAAATTCATAGATGCTCCTTTCCTTTCCATATTATAAAGGAATATTCTTAAAAAAAATGGAGAAGAGATGAAACTGGGAAAAATTTTCGAGTTGAGTATTTTATTGTAAACTGTTGATATGAAGATTTCTATCTTGTTTAAGCGTCCACAGTGGATATTTCTGTTTTCGTTATGTAGTATTCTAGTGTGCGGATCTATTGCTGTTTTTAGTGCAACCCGTACGATAGATACAACCAATCAATTTTTTACACAGCACATTCTATATATTGTTCTGGGTATCCTTTTGTTTGTGGTTATCTCAATCGCTGACAGTGAATGGATAAAACTTCTTCCATGGGGACTGTATGGAATAGGAATCTTGTTGTTGCTTGTTCTTTATGCAAAATCGCTTATACAGCCATCTGAAGAACCCTTAAGATGGTTATTTATTGGTCGTTTTTCAATTCAACCCTCCGAATTCATGAAACTAGGGATTATACTGGTTATGGCTAAAATACTCTCTGAATCAGATTCCCCATCGTTTCTCTTATTCCTTAAATCACTGTTTGTAACTCTAATTCCAGTTGGATTGATTATTTTTCAGCCCGATCTTGGTACAGCAGTTTCAATTATTTTAGTGTATACCACGATGGTATTTTTCTCTCGAATTAACTTCCTATATATACTAGGGTTTGGTTCTGTTTCAGGAGCCTTGGTATGGTTTTTTAAAGATCGAATCTTTCATGAATATCAGTGGAATCGCATTGTTTCGTTTTTAAATCCCAACCTAGATCCAACTGGTGAAAATTGGAGCGTTCAACAGGCCTTAATTGCAATAGGTTCAGGAGGAATGAAAGGAAAAGGGTATTTAAAAGGAACACAGTCAAAAATGGGGTTTCTACCTGATACCCAATACTCCGACTTTATTTTTGCAGTAATTGGGGAAGAGTTTGGTTTTTTTGGAGTATTTACCATTATTATCCTTTTTCTACTTCTTATCGGAAGTTCTATATCAATAGGTTTTCGAACAAAAGATCTGTTTCAGAAATATGTTGCCTTTGGCATAGCAAGCCTCTGGTTTATTCAGATTTTCATCAATGTCGGTATGAACATTGGGGTAATGCCTGTAACAGGGCTGCCTCTTCCATTTATTAGCTATGGAGGTAGTGCTCTGTTAACTAATCTAATTGGTGCTGGTTTACTCTACCATATTCATATCCACCAAGGACAAATACACTACTTTTAAACCAGTTTTTTATCCCAAAATTGTTGTACGGGCGATATGCAGTATAATAAGAGTATGAAAAAAATAGGTTTCA
>CAYRBR010000122.1:0-2845 GCA_964422555.1 uncultured Caldisericota bacterium
TCTAACAACAGCTTTATTTCTTTAGGTTACTTTGATCGTCTGTTTTTTTCCGAGAGAAATGACCTGAAGGCTCTCTATTCAGCAAAGAGTCCGGAACTGTCTGGCCATGGGAAAGTTGACAATCCAACAGAACCAGTTAAGCAAAACATCCAAGAACAAAAGCAATCCTTTGGCCTTGATTTGTATTCCCCCTATGAGCAACGGCTTCACTTATACGCAAATCCGAAAGATAAGGTGGACCTTTCTTTTCTAACTGGTTCAAAAAGCGATGGACTTAAGTACTTTTTTCTTACCGACATTCGCATTAACTCTAACACCAAAAAACGTATAAATGAGATCAGGAAAGACTTAAATGATAGGATAAATTCAATTATTAAAAATGGAGACATAAAGCATTTTCTGTTTTATTCATTGGATAACTCCGACTTTGTGTTAATTATTGGGGGAAAAAGTGGGTTCAATGATTTGGTTCGCGTTGTTGAGGCTTTAAGAGATCCCGGAAGGGATCAAGATAATCTCATGGAATCAACCTACTCTATACCTTTTTTTCGACAAAATGAACGCAACTTGGGCGAGGATCAAAGCGAAGAGAATACCCTTGATTGTATAGTAAAGATTACAATAAAAAAAGTTTCGAAAAATAACGAAGTATGTACTGAACTAGCAAGTAAAAATGAGAACCAAGAAAAGTTTATCACGCCTAATAAGGTTTGGGTATCTCCAGGAAACCACGATATTATTCTTCAATTCGAGAAGGTTCCGGCAGAATTGATAATAGGATTGGCAGATCAGATTCAGAATGAATATAAAGATGACGTCGATGACATCCAAACCCAATTACTCTTTCCAAAGAAGCCTCCAGTTAGCTAATTTAATGAAATTTATTGAATCCTATGCCGATGCCAAACAACAAACAGATAAACTCAACTGATAATGGAAGCAATAACTATGCTGTGACGTTGTTTGATATATTTGATAAGAGGCTTATTTGGTTTAAACAAGAAAAGCTATTAAGTCAGATAACGTGTTCAAGATTCACTAAAATTAGAAATGCACTTGAAGTCTTCTCCCCATCAGAATCAAAGGGAAAAATTTCGATCATACTCTCAGCTCAATTAGATGACTTAAGTCAGGCGAACCATAAGAATTTTGAGTACCCTGTCTCGAATAAGTTTGTCATTGGTTCTTATGCTAAGTTGAACGATTTTTGTTTATACTTAATCGAGTCGTTAGAAACAATTTTTTTTTCAGATGATACAAATGTTCAATGGACCTTGTTTTCTTTCTTAAGCCAGGCGTTTGAAACAAAATCTCACCTTTACCTAGGGGGACAAGTAACCACCGAAATTGGCCGAAATAAAAGGAATAACATTGTTTTGTTAATGTTTAATGTCCATTCCTTTTTTTCCTTTAGGTTTTTAATATCTGATCTCTATCATGAAGTGGGTCATTATCTCCCATTTTCAGAGGGACTTAAGGACTTGTATGTTGAATACAATATTCGGTTATTTGCAAAAATAATAAGTTATTTTTTAACCAAAGAATTGATTACCGATTATGTTCTGGTCAAAGTTAAAGAAGATTCTTTTAATGATGTATATATTGAGTTGAGGAAAAATATAGAGGAACGCATCTTCAATAGATTACTTGCAAACAAAGTTACCATACTAGACTTTGATCACTATCGACATAAGGATGAATTTGAGTCCGCGAAATTATTTGGGCAATTCGTTTTTTTTCTCACTAAACAATCAAACTTATTTTACAGATGTGATGAGGATGAAAATATTAGGGGAGTCATATGCGATATAATAAGAGAACCAGAAAAGGTTGAAATTAGTTCAGAGAACGATGCATTTTATTATCAATGCTTGCAAATTATCGATAATTACACACATTATTCTTCCGAATGCGATTTTACTGACACCATTATGAGCCATTTACCCGAAGGTGATACTAACTTTAATCAAACTGCCCTAAGGAAAAAGTTGACTGGTTATTGGCAGGAAGCTGTAAAAAGAAAGTCCGATAACGACAAAAAATTTTTTAGTGATGTTTGCGGTAATACTTTTGATTCAGTAAAGAAAATGGTCAATGCCTTTTGCTGTCAAGATACTGAAACGCCTGTAAGCATTCCAAACAACTATTTAAAAATCGTTAATGTTTTCGCGAGCAATGGATTGTTAGAAAAATCAGAGATTAACGAAAAACATGTAACGGATATTATATTAAGTCTACTTCAGTCAGAAACGGTGTTAAACAAACTGTTTAGGGATTTTAATTATTATCAGAACATCACGGAAGAAGTGATTTCTGACAAGTTTATGACATGTCTGTTAGACATTAAGAGCGAAGGTTACGTTGACATATTTGAAAGTTTCTTCAAAGAATCAAGCAGCGGTACGAAACCCAATCATGAAGAATATTGCATGCGAAGAAGAATTTTATATGATGGCATGGAAAATGAAAATGGAAATGGTCAATGTTATAGCGCGGGCATTATAAATGAATATATCGAAATTACCAAGCAGTTTCTTGCAAACCTCCAGAGTTATATTGAAGAAAAAAAGAAAGGCCATATTTCACAATATGGATCAAATATTCCAGAATGGAAAGATTCAGCTTATGGAAACGGAGAAGTGAATGAAATAAATTTCATTCACGATGTTTTATCTTACTATTCTTCATCAGCTCCAGGGAGGAAATGTGCCGCCTAGAACAATTCTTGTGGGGTCTTTATCGGCTTTAATGAAGGTGGTTGAAGAAGATGATTTCTTTAATGTAGGAGAGGGTATAAAGCCGCAAGTGTGGTTCAGAGGACATGAGGACGAATCCTGGTCTCTTG
>CAYRBR010000122.1:2945-4037 GCA_964422555.1 uncultured Caldisericota bacterium
GGTATAAAGCCGCAAGTGTGGTTCAGAGGACATGAGGACGAATCCTGGTCTCTTGTTCCTAGCTTGTACCGCAAGGTCAAGAGTTCGACAGATTTCCAAAAAGTCGAAAAGGCTCTTCTGCTAGAATTTAGGACTAGGGCGTATCATCTTTTAGGAGTAAACAGAGACATTGATGATTATTCCCTTATGAGTATGATGCAACATTATCAGAGCCCGACAAGATTGCTTGATTGGTCGGAGAGTCTTTGGGCGAGTTTATTCTTTGCTGAAGAGCAGTTCATCTTCAAACCTGACAGTTTCAAGGGGTATACTCCATGTATATGGGCGATAAAGCCGAATAAATTCCTCAATGATGAGATAAAGCATTTCTCTTTGATAGCAATGCATAAAGAAGTTAAGGAAGAAACCACGGATTATATAATAATAACCTCCCCTTTTCTTAGTGAAAGAATTAAAGTACAGCATGGTTCGTTTATTTGCTTTCCTAATGAGTTTAAAGAAGGTGAAAACCGAGGGTTACCACAATATGCTTTGGAATTGCAGACGAATTCGGAAAAATTTTTACTAAAAATTGTGCTATCTAGTCCAATTGAGATAGCAAGAGAATTAATCCAATTAGGTATGAGAAAGAGCATGTTCTACCCCGAGTTAGTAGCATTCTCTGATGATATAAATCTGACTTTGTCCCAGGAGTGGATATAAATTAAAGTCTCGAACACAGATCAATTCAATAAAACAACGCCCTATCAATAAAAACCCCAAAAAATTCATATCTTCAACAAAAGAGAACCTGGTTCCAATAAACCAGACAATGAATCCTTGCATTGGATATCCATTGCGGACCAGCCTGATACAAGAATCCTCTTTAATCCCCTTTTTTCATTGACCTGAACCGCACCCACAACCCTTATGGTTATAACGCAGTCGTCATCAGCCTAACGCGATCGGCAGACCTTCATTCCCATGCTGAGCCGTAATTGAACTGGGCTCATGCCGCGGTGAATTTGGCGATTTTCCTCAGGATTGACCTGGCTCGTAGGTAATAACGATTGGTGGGGTAGTAGCCAAGCAGTGGAAATACCTTTTCTTTCC
>CAYRBR010000123.1:0-4030 GCA_964422555.1 uncultured Caldisericota bacterium
CACATACCACAACCGACACAACTATCCTCAAGAACTGAATAAGTTAATAACTTCTTACAACTATGGGCTGGACAACGATGTTCATATATATGTGCCTCATATTCATCCCGGAAGTATTTCAGCGTTGTCAATACGGGGTTAGGTGCAGTTCCTCCCAGGGCACATAATGAACCATCTTTAATCTTCTGACATAAATCTTCTAGCAATTCTATATCGCCATCTTTTCCTTTTCCTTCGGTAATACGAGTCAATATCTCCAACATTCTTTGTGTTCCTATTCTACAAGGAACACACTTCCCACAAGACTCTTTACAAGTAAAATCAAGGAAGAATCTTGCCATGTCAACCATACAGGTTGACTCATCCATAACGATCATGCCGCCGGATCCCATGATAGCACCCGTGGCAGTAATTGCTTCATATTCAACAGGAGTATCTAATAACTCAGCAGGAATACAACCCCCTGAAGGTCCTCCCATTTGAACTGCTTTTATTTTCTTGTCGTCCTTGATTCCACCACCAATGTCAAAAATAACTTCTCGTAAAGTTAATCCCATTGGAATCTCAACCAGTCCACCACGTTTTATTTTTCCTGCTAAAGCAAATACTTTGGTTCCTTTGCTTTTCTCGGTACCCAGAGAGGCAAAAGCATCGCCACCGTTGAATAAAATCCAGGGTATATTCGCAAAAGTTTCCACGTTGTTTATGTTGGTGGGTTTTCCCCAATACCCTTTCTGAGCAGGAAATGGTGGTTTTAGTCTGGGCATCCCTCTTTCTCCTTCAAGAGATGCAATCAGAGCTGTTTCTTCTCCGCAAACAAACGCACCTGCTCCAGCTTTAATCCAGACATCAAAATCAAAACCTGAATCCCATATATTTTTCCCGAGTATCCCTTTTTCTCTGGCTTGCTTAATTGCAATCTCTAATCGCTTTATTGCCAATGGATACTCGGCCCTAACATATATGATACCTTCGTTGGCGCCGATGGCATATCCACCAATCATCATCCCTTCTATGACACTGTGAGGATCTCCCTCTAAAATACTTCTGTCCATAAATGCACCGGGATCCCCTTCGTCTCCATTACAAACAATATACTTTGGAGTAGCTTTTTGCTGGTAAGCTGCATTCCATTTAAACCAAGTTGGAAAGCCAGCACCT
Source organism: uncultured Caldisericota bacterium (assembly GCA_964422555.1). GTDB lineage: Bacteria > Caldisericota > Caldisericia > UBA6126 > UBA6126 > JAGLCW01. The sequence goes on from CAYRBR010000123.1 coordinate 1,162, forward strand.
CCTCTTCCTCGTAAGCCAGATTTTTTAATTTCGTCGATTACTTCCTCTTGTTTCAGCTGAGTTATACATCGTTTTGCTGATTTATATCCGTTTAACTCAACGTATTCCTCTATCTTTTCGGGGTTAATCATACCGGCATTTCGCAGCGCAATCCGTTTTTGCTTAGATTGAGCTGCAATGTCAGCTTCTCCCATTGTTTTCAAAGTATTGGTTACATCTCCTGATAATGCAAAATCTACAATGTCCTTTGCCCACTCAGGTTGAACAGTAACAAAGGTTGTTTTCTTTCCAGCGTCATCAATTACATCTACGATTGGTTCTAAATAGCAGGTTCCACAACAGCCAGCTAGTTCTAAACCTATGGAGGTTTCTCTTTGATTTAACTCAGCCTGAATTGCATCACTAACTTTATCTGCACCTGCAGCAATGCCGCAACTACCTTTACCAACAACTATTCTCATGATTCACCCTCCATTTCGTTATTTTTTTTCAGCTTCTTAACAATATTCCTGGCTTTCTTTGGAGTTAGTTTTGCATAAGTCTCCCCATTGATCATCATAACCGGAGACAAACTACAACAACCCAGGCAAGCAACATTTTGCAGAGTAAACAACCCATCCTTGGTTGTCTCTCCATCTTTAATTTGTAACTCATCACAAATAGCTTGTTCAATTTCACTTGATCCATTCACATGACAAGCAGTTCCTTGGCATAACATGACTAAGTACTTACCAACTGGTTTTAATCGAAACTGCGTATAAAATGTAGCTACTCCAAAGATAATGGGAGTTTTGATTCCAGTTTCCTGAGAAATGAATTTTAAAATCGGGAGTGGTAGAAAACCGTAAATAGCTTGTGCTTTTTGCAAGATAGTAATTAGACTCCCAGGTTTTGATTTATACACATCGAGAACAGGTTTTAACAAACCAGTGTCATACTGAACATCGTGTTTCTTCTCAACAGTTGTTTGACAAATACCCATCGCTTCCTCCTATTGCGTCAAGTAAAACAGGACAACATTCAAAATTATAGAAGATTGCCTATATGTGTAAATGAAATTCAATGTGTTTTTCTTCAATTGCTTTTTTTTCTTGTGGCTTAATTGTTTTTTTGACAAAGAATCCATTTTGATTAGAATGATCGTGATTTCGGTAATTACTAAATTCTAAGGAGGATATGTAAAAATGTCCGATAAATCATTTAATGCCTTTAAAATGGCACAGGCTCAATTTGATGCAGTAGCTGAAAATCTGGATCTTGATGAAGGAACCAGAGCTTTACTGCGTAATCCTCTTCGGGAATATCATTTTCAGATTCCTGTAAGAATGGATGATGGTACTGTAAAAGTTTTCCAGGGCTTTAGAGTTCAACACAATGACGCTCGTGGTCCTTGTAAAGGTGGAATTCGTTTTCACCCACAAGAAACCATTGACACCGTAAGAGCTCTTGCAACTTGGATGACATGGAAATGTTCTGTTGTTGACATTCCTCTTGGTGGAGGTAAAGGTGGCGTAATCTGCGATCCTCACCAATTATCTGATCGTGAACAAGAAGGTATCTGTAGAGGTTGGATCCGACAACTAGCAAGAAATGTTGGTCCTCTCCAGGATGTACCTGCACCCGATGTTATGACTTCTGCTCAGCATATGTTATGGATGATGGATGAATATGAAAAGATTCATAATGGACATTTTCCTGGCATGATTACTGGTAAACCAGTAGGTGTTGGTGGCTCTTTAGGTAGAACTGAAGCAACCGGCTACGGTGTTATCTATACAGTAAGAGAAGCATTAAAAGAACTTGGTATTGATATTGCAAAAACTACTGCCTCAGTTCAAGGTTTTGGTAACGTATCCCAGTATGCAGTAAAACTGTTCCAAGAATACGGCGGAAAAGTTGTCTGTGTTTCTTGTTGGGATCAAGAAGAACAAAAATCTTATAGCTTCTACAAAAAAGATGGAGTCAGTCTTGAAGAACTCCAATCTGTTACTGATTGCTTTGGCGGCATCTGCAAAGATAAAGCTAAAGATCTTGGTTACGATATTTTAGATGGTGGTGCTTGGATTGAGCAGGAAGTTGATATCTTAATTCCAGCCGCCCTTGAAAATCAGGTCAATGCTGAAACAGCAAAGAAAATTGCTAGTTCTGTAAAATTGATCGCTGAAGGAGCTAACGGTCCGACCACTCCAGAAGCAGATGAGATTATCAAAGAAAAAGGTATTTTCATGATCCCTGATTTCCTTGCTAATGCTGGCGGAGTTACCTGCAGTTACTTTGAACAAGTCCAGTGCAATATGAACTATTTCTGGACAAAAGAAGAAGTACTCTCCAAATTAGACACAAAAATGACAGAAGCATATCTAGCTGTTTCTGCCTTGGCTCGATCTAAAAAAGTATATATGCGCGACGCAGCTTATATGATCGCCATTCAACGCGTTGCAGATTCCTGCAGAATTCGTGGTTGGGTGTAACTAATTAGCAAGCATTTAACTTTTAAAAAAAGAGGGAGTTTTTCTCCCTCTTTTTTTATTTCCTATCAATAAGTAACAGATTTGTTACAATCATTTTTCTCAGTAGATTTCTTTTCTCATTGCAAAAATTACTCTACAATTTGTATATACGTGTTCATTCTTATTCTTACGTGTCTAATCGGAGTGTGTAAATGGATATGCAAATTGATAAATTATGCCCATACAATGTACGAAGGGTATTGTTAATAGCAAGTCAATACGACGCATTTTTACTGGAAGAAGATGGTTCACTAGAAGACCTAATTGGTACCTTGTACCGAGAAAGAGATATCGGCTATATTCCTCAGTTTTTCAGGGCATCTGACGAAAATGATTCCTGGAATAAGATTCGAACACAT
>CAYRBR010000124.1:0-4016 GCA_964422555.1 uncultured Caldisericota bacterium
GTAGGGGAAACAATTATATGAATCGTTTGAAATGAATAACCGAAGTAATCGTCAGCAACTTGGATATGCTTCTTGATCTCATCTGTATATTGATATTGTTCGACAATAGTATCATACTGTTTCTTCATTTGCTGAAGAAAGGATGAAAAGTTACTTTTTGAAGAAAAATCGGCAAGAGATTCAAAAAAAGAACGTATACGCTTTTTCTCTTCTTTGCTGACCTGTAAAGAATCAATCTCCACTTCTAGTTCTTCGTTCTTTCGAAGCATAATTCTATAGATATCGTCATCTAGTGATTTATCTTTACATGTCTGGTAAGAAGACACTGCATCATGATTTTTCCAGGGCAAAAAGTACTTTTTTGCTTTGTACAAGAACACGCTACTTAACAACTGACAGTTTGAGTATTCATTCACAGTAGACAAAAAGTCAACAACATGAAGAAGTTCAATAGACTGGTTGTATTCAACAACATACACGGGTTCTTTACGATCATAGGAAAAAACAGAATGAATAGACAGAAACGAAACTACGAACGCAGAAGCAAGGGCAAGAACAAGCAATCTTCTCAAAAACACACCTCAATCTTTAAATACTATATAATAATAGTACCGAAAAATTAAAAATCGTTAACCGTAAGTCGTTACAAATATGAAAGAAAATAATAAATTAACTGAAATTTTACAGACTGAAAAACAGAAAAAACTGCAGGAAATCGTTCGACAGTTTCCAGATTCTCCTGGGATATACATTATGCGGAATGAGAACCAGCAAGTTCTTTATGTTGGGAAAGCTACTTCTCTTCGAAAACGAGTTGGTTCGTATTTCTATAATCAAAAGAAAAATCTTCGAATTCGTGAATTAATGACTGAAGTAAATACAATTGACTTCATTTCAACTGAATCTCCTTATGAAGCTTTAATTCTTGAATGTAATTTTATCAAGCGATTACTCCCCACATTCAATCGAGCATTAAAAGATTCAAAAGGATATCAGTATTTACAGTTCACGAACCACCCGTTTCCATCTTTGTTGAAAGTAATGAATATGAAGGACGATGGTAGTATTTATTACGGTCCCTTCACTAGTTCAAGAAAGGCATCCTTTTTGCACCGTTTGCTTCTAAACACCTTTCATCTTCGTAACTGTAAAAAAAATCTATCTCGAAAAAATCAGAAAGCATGCCTTCGATATCACATGGGACAATGTCCTGGTGTCTGCATTGGGAATATTTCTGAAGCTGAATATCAAAAAAGAGTACACAATGCTCAACAATTTCTAAAGAACAATTTTCAATCTGTAAAAAACGAGTTGCAAAAAGAAATGACTCTAGCAGCTCATGAAGAAAGATTTGAATATGCTGCTGTTTTACGAGATCAAATCCACTCTATTAATACAATCAAAGAAAGACAGAGAGTTCTTACCGATCCATCTTTTAACGGAGATGTAATCGCAATTTATTCTTTCAATCAAAGAGCTATTATTGATTTAATGAAACTTCGTCAGGGAAAAATCATTTATGAAGATCACTTTTTTTATTACCAAACATACGGAGAAGAACCAGAAGGAATTCTTCAGAATTTTCTAGTGCAGTATTATGTAGATTTAAGCTACTTTGCTCCCCCAAAGAATATCTATTTAAATATCCCGATGGAAGATGCCGATAAGATTAGTCAACTCATACAAGATCGGTTTTCACTCACATCTTTCCATATCAATATTCCAAAGATTGGAAAGAAAAAACACTTAGTTGATTTTTGCGAAGAGAATGCAAAGAAACATTTTGAAAACAAATTCCCTGAATACACTGAGAAAATCAATCCATTACTACTAGAAGTACAAAAAGAGTTTAATCTTCCAAGTATACCATTTCGAATAGAGGGTTATGATATTTCTCATATTCAGGGTGAAGATACGGTAGGATCGATGGTTGTTTTCATTAACGGAAAGCCAGCGAAAAAATACTATCGATACTTCAAAGTAAAACTCGAATCACTACCCAATGACACAGGATCCTTAAAAGAAGTAATCCAAAGGAGAGTTCAACACACCGACGCTACATTTGGTAGATTACCCGATTTATTCTTAATTGATGGAGGCTTAGGTCAACTACACGCAGTTTCAGATGTACTTGAGGAAGAGAATGTACTGCTACCTGTTTTATCCCTAGCTAAACGGGAAGAATTAGTATATACGCAAGCAAATAACGTACCGGTTCAACTAAATAAAGAAACCTCAAAAATACTTCAGCTATTCCAACAAATTAGAGATGAATCCCATCGTTTTGCAAAGAAACAATTCACCCATCAGCACGTGAAATCAATGTTTAAAGAGAAAAAAGAGTTATAGAATAATCTCTATGGGTAAAAGGTTTTGGAAATATCCATCCAAAATCTTATCCCCAACATCTTCCATTTCGCCTTGAATAGATCGATCAACCAGCATAGGCTGGAAAAATGGAGAGATTTTGTTATAAATCTTCTTTCCAACAGAACCCATTTTGTCTTTGTCACGGAATTCTAAACACTGGTAGGATGTCAATAATTCAATCCCAATAATGCGAGACAAATTCCAGCATATTTGATGTAATTTGATACACGCATTCGGTGCCATACTCACAAAATCTTCCTGATTAGCAGAAACAGGAATTGAAGTAGACGAGGCAGGATAGGTTAATGTTTTATTCTGTGAAACCAAAGCTGCATCAGTGTATTGTACAATCATGAATCCCGAATTAAGTCCTGGTTCTTTTACAGCAAATGCTGGAATACCCCCACTTAAATTCGAATCAAGTAGTTGATTCACTCGTTGATGCGAAATATCCCCTACAACCTGCAAGGCTGTAGCTAGGTAATCTGCTGCAAAGGATATCGGTTGTGCATGGAAATTTCCACCCGATATTACTTCTTTTTCGTCCACGAATAACAGGGGATTGTCCGTAGCAGAGTTCATTTCTAAATGATTTACCTGAATACAATACCGACAAATATCCAAAACTGGTCCAATGGCTTGTGGCATGCAACGGAAAGAATAAGGATCCTGTACGCGTCCAGCTGAATCAGCAAGAGCAGAATCTTGTAAAGAGGCTTCCAGAATTTTTGCAGCCAGTTGTTGTCCCTGATGTGGTTTTTGCTGATGCACTAAATAAGAAAATGCAGCTTTACATCCACAAAATGCTTCCAGAGAAAGAACATTGGCACAAAAAGCACTGTCAAGAAGAGTAAGAATATCCAGTAAATTCATTGCCAACATTGCAGTACAAACTGAGGTTCCATTAATAAGAGCTAATCCTTCTTTGGGTTCAAGGAGAATTGGTTTAATCCCATGATCGCGTAATACAAAACGAGAAGGGATCTGTTCTTCATTTTGTATACAATGACCCTCTCCTATAAGAACCAAAGCCAAATGAGCCAAAGGTGCCAAATCTCCACTAGCCCCCAAAGATCCTTTATGGGGAATAAATGGGTAAATCTCTTCGTTCAGAATTGTCACCAACATTTCAATTAATTCTTTTCGAATTCCTGAATGCCCAATAATGAGAGAGTTTGCCCGAATTAATATTGCAGCCCTTACAACGTCTTCTGGTAGGGGTTTTCCGACACCAACTGCGTGGCTTCGAATTAGGTTCGTCTGTAAATGACTTAACTGAGAAGGATTGATTTTTGTACTAGCTAGTTTTCCAAATCCAGTATTAATCCCATATACAACTTGATTGTGGTCAATAATATCAGTAGTGTACTTCTGTGATTCTTCAATCTTTCCCATTGCATCTGGTGATATAACCACTTTTTCTTTTTTTAATGCGACTGCTTCTATAAGGTTAAGTGAAAGAGAATGACCGTCTAAAACAACACTCATGAATCTCTCCTTCTAAGTTGAGGGAATAAAAGAACATCTCGAATAGATTCACTTCCCGTCATAATCATGATAATTCGATCGACTCCAAAACCAAGCCCTCCTGTAGGTGGAAGTCCAAATTTCAGGGCTTCAATATAAGAAGTATCTAGGGTATGAGC
>CAYRBR010000125.1:0-3998 GCA_964422555.1 uncultured Caldisericota bacterium
ATACTCAATACCCATTCCATCCCATAACGTTTAGAGACAAATGTGCAAGGAAATAATCCCTCTTTTTGAATTACACACAAATTTCTATAAAGTATAACCAATAGGCTGTTTTGATTATATTGCGAACAAATCGCCCTAGGAATGAGTAAAAGGTTTCAGAAATAGCTCATTTAAACAAACAATCAAATAGAAGAATTAGTTCCATTTTTGGAGATGAATATGAAGTAGAGAAATTTTTTGACTAATCTCTATCGTTAAAAAAGTTTTATTTTATTAAGTGGTTTGCATAAAGTGCAAGATAATGAAGAGTTTGTGCAATGTAATGCATAAACTTTATATTTACTTATTTTTCCTTATACTGGTCTTATGGATGGTGACACCCTAATGAAAATGATACAAAGACCTGTCTATTTAAACCAGCTTATCAGACTTCGGGATAAAGAGTTTATAAAAGGAGTTACGGGTATACGGCGATGTGGAAAATCGCCATTGTTTGATCTGTACTGCGATTGGCTTCTTCGTAATGGTGTTGTAAAGGAACAGATTATTCGATTAAATCTGGAAGATCCTTTATATCGAGATATTACCACAGACCACCAACTATATGACTTTATCCTTTCTAGATTACACCCTCACAAAATGAATTACATCTTTATTGATGAAGTGCAGATGGTACCCAAATTTCAGAAAGCAGTAGATGGTTTGTTTATTCAAAAGAATTGTGATGTGTACATAACAGGATCAAATGCCTATTTGCTCTCGGGTGAATTAGCAACCCTTCTAGCAGGAAGGTATATTGAGATCAAAATGTTTCCTTTGTCTTTTCAGGAGTATATGTCTGCCATGGACAGTATGACTGATTTGCAGAGGAAGTATCGTGATTACGTTCAGAATGGTTCTTTCCCGTATCTATTGCAACTAGATAACAAACGTGATCGCTATGCTTATTTGGAGGGTATTTACACTTCCATTGTTCTGAAGGATATTGTTGCTCGTAGGCGTATTTCTGAACCAAGTTCGCTAGATAGGGTTATTCGCACTATGTTCGACTCGATTGGAAATATTTGTTCCGCAACCAAAATAGCCAATACGATGACATCTGCTGGAAGAAAGATTTCTGTTCATACCGTTCATTCGTATTTGTCAGCACTAGTGGATAGTTTTATATTTTGTAAGGTTTGGCGATACGATGTAAAGGGAAAGAGAATTCTTTCTTCTCTGGCAAAATATTATGGGACTGACATGGGTCTTCGATATTACCTTCTAGGAAATAAGCAAACCGATTGGGGTCATATTCTGGAGAATGTCGTGTATCTGGAATTGCTTCGAAGAGGGTATGAAGTCTTTGTGGGAAAAATAAACCAGGGAGAAGTGGATTTTGTGGCAATCGGAGAAGAAGGAGTAGAGTATTATCAGGTAGCTTACACAGTGCAAGATGCGGATGGTAGTGTTTTAAAACGAGAGTTGGCATCACTTGAAGCCATTAACGACCATAACCCAAAGTACCTGCTTTGTATGGATGTGGTTCCTTTCACTTCACACAATGGCATTAAACAGGTAAATGTCCTCGATTGGTTGTTACACTAAGCGTAAGAAAACCTACTGTTTTATTCAATAAACAACATTCATGTATCGTCTATGTTTTTCATATACGAATGATTCGTTAGCTAATAAAAGTCGTAAACAAAAGGTACGTTATCTCGTCTCATGCAAATGCATTTGTTTATAAAAATACACAGTGGATAAAGTTTCCAGTAAAATGAAAAAGGCAGTGATTAAACCTAGCAGAACTATAAACACAAACTGAATAAAAGGGTTAATGGGATGCACAAATAGGTTAATTGTAATGCCATGGAATCCTGAGTTCACAGAACCTTGGAAAAAGAAGGGTACAAACAAAAAAGGAACTAAAAAGTGGAAGAAAAAACCCAGTGCCCCTTTGTTCACAAATCGTACAATATAGTCGCTTACAGAATAGTTGGCAAAACTTCCAAATTGTATTTGTAAAAGCAATAGAACCAGCAATGCAACAACAACTAAATAAAGTGCCAATAGCATAATTTTCCATACACCAACTGACTTTTTAGCCCCACGGATTGTATCAATCAGCAATTCACTTGAATCATCTCCCTGGGAAGAATCAGGAATCCTGTTTAAAGAGCGATGTAACAAATCAACTTCCCCAAAGAAATATCGAAAATAACCCCTGTATACAGGAATACAACAAAAAATATAAGAAAGAAGAATTAAGGCAATAATGAACAGTTCTAAATTAGGAATAAAATGAAAACTTGGCCATAAAGAACCTATTCCAATCACCACGAAAAACACAATTACAGGAGTTATTAGCAGTAGACCGAAACTGAAAAGTTGAGATCGAAAGCGCTTCATAGAAATTTTCTGAAGATTTCCCCATAAACCATTCCTGTGAATGAAACTTCGATAATCTTTGTAACAAGGTTCTACAGAACTACTCTGTTCCTTCAAACCAAGAAATAAAACATAGTTTCGAAACAAGGGGTATACCGTTTTATAAAGAATGCCAGATACAATTAAAACAATAAGAAATAGTGGAACAATCACGAATAAATCATACACTTCCGGAAAAGCAGAATACGAGTATTGTACAAACCAATACGCGATAGCAGCATTCATGAATACAAAAAATAAACCTAGAAAAAATGCTGGTATTACAACTTTGAACTTATTCTCCCTCAGTACTTGCATACTAAATCCAACAGCCCTTAACCACATATCATTCTCCCTCTCAAAAAAAGATTTTATACTTACTATCTATACAAATATATATAAACATGTACAGGGGTTAATATATTTTTGAATAAAAAAAGATCCTGCACCAAGGAGAAGCAGGATCTTAGGTTTAATGAATAAAAGTTTAGAAAAAAAGTAAATACATATTAGTTCATTTTACCCCAAATGTAAAGAATTTCTCCAACAATTTTTTATTTGTGATAACAACTCAAAAAAATATGTGAAGTAACAGTCTTCCACTCCTCGTTTCCCTTTACATTCCCAGCCTGAAAGGTACAATGGATAGCAACTTTCAAAGTAGTAATAGAACAATGGGGGAATAGTATGAATGTTCGAATTATAAAGGTATGTGAAGAAAACTTACAGGTAGCCCTGGAACATGCAACCTGGGCAGCCAAACGTAATCGCATGAAAAAATGGGAAAAAGGAGACTACCTTGTATTTGTCACTGGCTCTGATGTAAAAGCCACTGCACAGGTAACAGGCAAACCCTATACATCCGATGAAATCCTCTGGCCCGACGATCTATACCCCAATCGCATTCCCATTAAAATACTGAATAAAAAGCCAAAAGTACCTGCTCAATACTACGATACCCACCTAAAGCCACTACTGCGGGAAGAATGGGGTAACCATTTCGGCTGGCAGATTCTTACCCAGCAACCCATGGTAGGAAGCATGGCAGAAAAAATCTGGAAACTGGTTAACAAATAGTATAGGCATGTCCAACAACTACGATGTTACCATTACAAAGGGGGCTCTTCTCCACGAAGAATCTACTATTCTGCTTCAGTGCTTTACACATTTTGGCAACTGGGAAGATACCCGTGGTGAAGTGGTAAACAAGAATCTGTTTCATAAAAAATCGAAACAAACCATAATCACTTTATATGGTCTTCTGAAGAAACGGTTACAAAACCTTACCCCACAAGAGATAGAAACGTACCCAACCCTACCCGTTCAGCAACAGAAGTGTATTCTGTGGCTGGCTTGTTGTCGAACTCATCGTATTTTATCCGACTTTTGCATAGAAGTATTGCAACCCTTGCTAGCCTCCAAGGAAACTGGCATAACTTCCACTCATTTTCGAACGTTTTACCAAAATAAAAGTGTGCAAATACCCAAATTAACAACACTAACACCAAAAACCCAAACGGAAATCAAAACGAAAACCTTCACCATGTTACGGCAAGTTGGAATACTCGACCGATATAACACTATTCACT
>CAYRBR010000126.1:0-969 GCA_964422555.1 uncultured Caldisericota bacterium
GAAGAAGAGAATTTGGAATCCTTCTACTTGCGATTATTGGAGGGAAGCCATGTATAACGTACTAATATGGGATTTTTTGAAGTATCGAAAAGATAAGACGATTTGGGTTCTTTACCTTGTGATTGTTCTTATCTCAGTCATGTATGCTTCTATACTTATGCGTATTATGGCGAATTCTCCAGAACTAATGACAGGATTCGAGTATTTGCTTTCCTTACTAACCGATAATTTTACAATATTTTTAGCAGCAATTGCTTCTGTGGTTTTTCTGGGAAGGGATTTTAAGAATCGCTCCTATCAGGATGCAGTATGTTTGGGTTACAACCGATATCATCTTATGATATCTAAAGCAATTATTGTGGCCGTTTTATACATTAGTTTTGCTATTGTTGGAATTGTGTCTGGCACTATTGTGGTAACTCTACAGAATGGATTTCATGCTACTTTTACTGTATCTGTGGTGAATCAAACCATACTTCTATTTTTTGTAAACTATTTTATTGGTTTATCCCTTGTTCTACTCTTTTGCATTCTTCGATTATTTATTCAATCGAATGGACTGCTTATTGGAATTGGATTTTTCTTCATGTTTACAATATTACCCGTAATAAATGGTATGAGTGTGCAATCGCATATAGCAAATGTAATTCTTTCCTGGACTCCATTGGGTCAATTTAATATCATATCGCTTCTGACAATCCAAGACAAGATTCCTTTGCAATCATTTGCAGTAGGAATTGGGTACACTGTATTATTTGTTTGGTTACTGGGTTTTATTTTTAATAAGAAGGATTTATCGTGAACGGTATTACTGGTGCGGTAAGCTTTTACATAAGCATGTTTCTTTTTCTGGTTGCCATTGGATTGGTTTTTCATGTAGTGAATATGAAAATACAATTACGAAAACTGGCAAAACAAGTAGGAACGATATCTAAAACAGAGAATACCATTACTATTTCCTTTGTCGAT
>CAYRBR010000126.1:1024-3970 GCA_964422555.1 uncultured Caldisericota bacterium
AAACACAAAGTGGAATTGAAGTTCGATCGAAAAGAATTAGAAGATTCTATCGTTTCCATATCTCACGATTTGCGAACTCCCCTTACCTCTATTCTAGGGTATTTACAATTAGTAGATACGGGGAAATTGGATGCCACGCAGAAGGAATATGTGCAGATAGCTTATCAGAAAGCAAAAATGTTACAGTCTTTGGTGAATCAGTTTTATGAATTGTCATTGTTGGAAACAAATAACCAGGAATCTTTCTATTCGAAGGTAAACATAACCGAACTAATGACCGACACCCTGCTAAGTTTTACTCCAGAATTTGAAGACAAAAATCTTAAGCCTGTGTTTAAAGATTCTGAAAATAAGTACATTGTGGTAACGGATAAAACAAAAATACGACGAATTCTCCAAAATTTGTTTTCGAATGCAATCCGGTATTCCATTGGCGATATTACTATTGTCTTTACTTCCAATACGGATACTTTTCAGATTACCATTTCTAATCCTGTTGAGAATGCAAAGAATATTGCAGTCGATAAGATATTTAATCGATTTTATACCTACAATCAGAATAACAGTATTGGAACAGGATTGGGTTTACACATTGTGAAGAAACTGGCAGATGAGATAGGAGTTTCCATCTCTGCCAATGTGGGCGAAGGAATGATTCATTTTGTGCTTGATTTTCCAATCGAAAAAGCAGTAACTTCTCCTATGCTTGCCGAAATTGAATCAGAGAATGGACAGGTAAACAACAACTTGCGAGGTGCAAAGTGATTCATATTTTAGTTGTGGAAGATGACAAAGAGATTAATCAACTATTGTGTAAAATGCTTCAATCAAAAGGGTATCAGACAGTGGGGGTTACAGATGGGCTATCTGCTTTGCAGAAGGTAGAGGAACATTCATTTGAGTTAGTTTTACTCGATTTAATGCTTCCCTATAAAAGTGGAGATGAGTTTCTTGCAGAATTCAGACGTCGATCCGATATTCCCGTTATCGTAATTTCAGCAAAAAGCACTGTTCAAAGCAAAGTTGACCTTCTTCATCTTGGGGCCGATGACTATATTACAAAACCCTTTGATTTATCTGAAGTATTGGCTCGGGTAGAGACGCAGCTTCGAAAACAGAACAAAGAATCCCTACGTAAACAGGTACTGGTTTATAAAGACATTGTATTTGATGAAGAATGTCAGAAGATTGTAGTTAACAATACAGAAATTGTGCTCACTCATATTGAATATGAAATTTTACATGTGCTAATGAAGAATCCAAAACGACTTTATTCAAAAGCATCTTTATTTGAACTTGTATGGAATGAAGAATTTGACTATGAATGTAACACAATTCATGTACATATTAGTTCATTACGGTCCAAACTCAAAAAAATCAGCCCTTCAAAAAAATATATCGAAACAGTATATGGAATGGGATATCGATTATTCCAGATTTAAGATTCTTTTAAGAATTATCTAAGAATTCCTTACAATTGTTATTCTACTGTATATTCATCACCTAATAAAGGAGTTTTTGATGAAGATATATAGCAGAATGATTTTATCTGTACTTTTAACCGTTACGTTATTAACTACCAATATTCCCTTCAGTTCTGCACAAGTGGAAGTGGGGGCTGTCAATTCTACTTTAGTGTTTACACAAAATGTAATACCTGAAAAGTCCATTATTCACACAGAACAAATGACAAAAGTTTTTTCTCCCAAGGATATTGAATTAGTCCAACATGGTGCTGGGAATATTGTCTCTCTGTCTAAGTGTGATCTGTACATAGAACCAGAGAAACCGATAGTTCCAGTTGAAAAAATTACAGTACCGCTGAAAGATGCAGAGGAGATTGCTTACATTCAGCTTTCTGAACTGAAAACAATTGCTATTCCTATGCATTCTATTCCCATTGCTCTTGCAGATGAACCTAAAATGATCTCTGAAAGTGGTTTTTCGCCAATATCGATGAGCGGAAAAGAAGAAGTAACAGCAGCGGACGCTTCCGAAGTACTTTGCAGTACAAGTGATCAATACATAATAGCAGATGAAATTGCAGATCCGTTTCCGGCAAGAAATTATTCTGTTGTTACAACTGGGAACCAAAACGAACGGTACGCAACAATTGGTGTATTCCACATTTACCTGTGGGATGGTATGATGCATGTAGCGAAGTCTATGAAATTTGAAATAGGGTATTCACGTAAAGAAACCGGTGAAAAAAATAAATCCAAAAAAGATTCCTGTATTGTATGCCCCGATTTATTCCAGGAAGAAGCATTGCTGTTAAAAGCAAAGCAAGAAGAAGAAGGATTTACTGTAACTGTTAAAACAGTATCTGAAATATCTGAATACGACCTTGCTGAAAAACCTTGTTTTGGAAATATTGTGGGGGTGTCGGATGTGGCAGAAGAGGAACGCAAAACAGTTCAAAATTATGATCAGGAACTTGCATTAAAAATACGTTCCTTTCTATCTCAGGAACTGGAAAATGATTCTATTGATTATTTGACAATTCTTGGGGCTGCTAGTATGGTGCCTCCTTCTTATTACGTTTTGTCTCCCGATTGCTTGAATGAATATGATAAATGGGTACCAACCGATCTATTTTATGTTTCTCCTTCAGCCTCTGAAAGTTCCATTCCCATGGAGATTTCTGTGGGTAGAATTCCAGTTCGCGACAAACAGGAAGCAGAACGAGTAGTAAAAAATCACATTAACCGTAGAGAATTCCTTGCGAATAAGGAAGAGAACCCTATGGATATTTCTCTTTTTTTAGGTTCTCCTTTTGGAAACGACTATGTAGGAGAATTAGCAGCTTGCCAGGCTATTAACAATAACTACTTCTCAGACATGCTGATTGAGAAGAACTTTAAATCGGAGAATAAATGCAATGCTGATCTATTTATGGAACAGCTTGCCAATACCGATACAGAATTTGCCTGGTCGCTGGGTCAT
>CAYRBR010000127.1:0-3936 GCA_964422555.1 uncultured Caldisericota bacterium
CTTCTTTTTTATATCTTTGTTTTTTTCCACAGGTTTTGCAAATCTCTTTTTAAAGTCATATCTGGTTGATAAAAGGCCGGGGTTTACAAAATCCATTATTGCCCATAACTCTTCAAGTTTATTTTCTATTGGAGTTCCTGTAAGTGCAAATTTACAATCAGCTTTTAATCCCCTTGCTGATTTGCTTTGAATAGAAGAAGGATTTTTTATATGTTGTGCTTCATCAAAAACCAATATGCGGTGATCAGAAAATACTTGTTTCATCTCTGCAAGATCTTGCCGTTCAAAGAGTTGTCGAACAGAAAGCAGTTCACAGTTGTAGTAACCAGATTCACTGTGGTATTTTTTCAACATTGATTTAGCCAGTGTAGTTTTCCCTACTTGTCTGGCACCATATAGGATTAGCACCTTGTTACGAAACAACCATTCTTCCATCAAATCCATTACATCACGTTTTAGAATTTTCATGTATATCACCTACGATGATTATAGCAAATATTTACACTTAAGTGTAAATATTTAGCTAAAAATATACACTTGAATAGCTAGAATAGAATCTACATCAACTCTTCTGACAAAATGAAGTTAATAAACCCAGTCTTTTGGATTCGGACCGTATTTGTTTTTTTCAGGGTCGCTATCTTGGCAAAGGTAAACCAATAGAACAATCCAGCCAATAATTGGAAGCAGTCCCCATAATAGATTCCATGCACTTCGGTTTGTATCATGGAGTCGTCTTACGGTTACTGCAAGAGTTGGAAGAAAAGTAACTAGAATAAATATGAAACCCGTTACATAAGCTGAAACAATGCAATTTGTGTCTATATAGTAGATAATATGTGGTACAGAATACCAGATTACAAAGTTAATTAGGTGAAAGGTCCAATACTCTTTTCTTCGAGCTCTTCCAGTAAATACAGCATACTTTTTCCAAGGAATTAAATACCATTCCATTATTTGCTCCTTTTGTATTACTTCCTACTTATAGAACAGGAAGGTTGCTTGACGACTGGCTCCATCCCACTGAATATCTTTAGCCAGTAACGATTCAGCAATAAATCGAATAGGCAGCATGGTTCTTCCATTCTTAATATAGGGAACTACCTGGTTGTTTGTTACATCGATTGGTTTGAGTTCTCCATTAACCACGCCTCCATTCCCTCCAATAAATAACTCAATAACCTGTGTTTTTTCTAGGCTTTTTATATTGTATGTAATGGTTACTTTTCGTTGAGCTCCTATCCATTCTACCTGTCCACCGATTTCTTCTGCAATTACTCGCAAAGGAACAAACATTCTATCTTGTGTAATCTCAGGAGCTGCATCTAAAGGTTTTTCAACTTTATCAATCCAGATTTTGGGAGTATCAATTTGCAGAATAATTTCTAAGAGTTGCATACCAGGCTGGGGCTCCGGCTCTGGTTCTGGCTCTGGCTCCGGTTCTGGTTGGGGTTCTGGATCAGGATCAGGATCAGGGTCAGGCTCTGGTTCAGGCTCAGGCTCAGGCTCTGGTTCGGGCTCCGGTTCTGGTTCTGGCTCGGGATTTTCTTCGGGTGTGTATTGTATGCAGGTAATAGAAGACTGGATAGATGGGATTTCCTGGTAATTTTTGTCTAGGGGTATCACAATAAAACAGTACTTGTGATTAGCCTGCAGGTTGTCTGTAACTAAGAACATAGTGTATTTTATGGAGCTATCGTTGATGGGTGTTTTAGGAAATTCAGCCATATTCGATTCTTTTTGGTACACATTGAATCCACTTACTGCTTCTTGTACCGGTTCCCATTTTAACTGAATGGCATTATCTTTCATGGAAGAATGCAAGGGAAACTCACGTGGCTGGGGCTCCGGCTCTGGTTCTGGTTCGGGCTCTGGTTCGGGCTCTGGCTCAGGGTCAGGAGGTAGGTCGGCATTTTCATTCAGAAGTTCCATCACGTAATTAAAATCTGAATAGGTAGTTTTTAAGCCTGGGGTATCTTTAGCTGGAGGGAATTCATCTATAGGAGAACTAGAAGAACCACAAATTAAATAATTCCCATATTTGGTGAACAAAGCGTCTGTTATATTATCCGCTCCAGTCCCTCCAATATAGGTTGAATAGAGAACTTGTTCTGCAGTATTATCCAGTTTTATAAGAAATGCATCTGAGAGCCCTTCAATATTTTTGGAATACCCGGGTTTTGACTTATTCATGAAAATGCTTGATAAAACGGAGTTTGTTCCACCACAAAGAAGTATTTCCCCCAATTTGTTGGTTTTAACAATTTCTATATAATCTGATCCTGCACTACCTACATAGGTAGAATACAGAAGCTTAGTACCACTGACGTCCAACTTTATTAAGAATCCATCCAATTCTCCATGCTGTTTTTGATCTAGGCCTTTGGTAGCACTATCTAATGGGAAACTATTTTCATCCGACTCGGTCGTTCCCACCAATAAGATGCCATTGTCATTGGCTATACATACATCATATACTATGTCGTAGTCATCTCCTCCAATGTAGGAAGAGAAAAAATACTTCTTTTGGTATATATTCAGTTTTAGAACATATCCCTCTATCCCATCGTTATATTCTGTGTCGAAACCAGGAATGTTCCCTCCCACTGGAAAGGTTTCTTCGGTGGATGTTGTAACACCAGAAACGACATAGTTGTTGCCTGAATCTACTGCAATTGACATTGCAGAATCGTAGCTGCTACCTCCAATGTACGAGGAATATATGGCTTCTGTGGCTTTTGAATTTAGCACAAACAAATACCCATCTATTCCATCATTGTATGAAGTATCGTGGCCAGGAATTGTACCTCCAATGGGAAACGAGTTTTCATCTGATCTTGTATCTCCCACAAGAGCGATATTTCCTCTTTTATCCAAAATCATGGAATCCATTGAGTCGTTTCCTTTTCCTCCTACGTAGGTGGAGTAAAGAATGGATGTTCCTGAGCTGTCCATAATAATTACAAAGGCTTCCCAAAAATCACTTTGTGTTTTTTGAAAGCCAGGTGTTTGGTCATTAATGGGAAAGGAATCGGAATGGTTTGTATTCCCTGCAATGACAATCTGCTTTTTTGAATTAAATTTGATAGATTTTATGTAATCTCTTTTGTCACTTCCAATGTAAGTTGCATATAGAAGTTCTTTGCCATCTGGAGAAAGCTTAACAAAAAACCCATCTAGGTTAAAGCCATTATAGGTTTTGTCAAAACCTGGGATCTCATCTGAAATGGGAAAAGTGTCTTCTTCTGATTCGGTTCCACCTGCCAGAAGTATGTTTCCCCATCGATCATAACACATGCTTTCAACATAGTCAACCTTATCACCACCTATAGTACTACAAAACCGAATGTACTTCTGTGAATCTGTTTCATTGTCGAGTGGTTTAAGCTGTAAGTCAGTAGGTGTGAATGTTTGATTACTTGTTTGAAGAAAATCAGATGCAGCTGTTTCAATTAGGGTGGACCAAATAGTATTTGAAAGAGAAACTTCCTTAACATAGTGATATTCATTATTTGTTAGTTTTTCAATCGTAACATTTCCATAAGTACTGGTAACAGTAGGGGGTATTGAAAATTGCATTTGACCGTTTTCTATGGTTGCCTTCATAGTGCTATTTGAAAGAGCATTTGAGTACTCGATTGCAGAATAATTTGCACAATGAGTAGCCCAGTTGTCCGAATTGCTTCCCAGGAAATAATTGTGGTAATGCTTTAACTTACCCACACCTTTAAGGGTGGCATTATCAGTTAAGGGTAAGGTTACTTTATACAGAAATGTTTCTGCTTCAAGTAATTCAAGGTTATTCGAAGAGTGCAAATATACTTTTTCGTTTGAAGGTCCGTGATTATGGTTTGAAGTGTTTTTAAGCGGATTGGAAAACTGGAAGTAAAGACTGGTGGCTGTAAAATATACTTTTCCAAAGTGGGTATTTCCCAT
>CAYRBR010000128.1:0-2169 GCA_964422555.1 uncultured Caldisericota bacterium
TAGATTCAGACTAAGTTGTACTCTTTTTTACGGTTCCATTAGAACCATCCACCTCAATCACGTCACCATCCTGAATAAACAATGTTTCCCCATCAATTCCTGTCACACAAGGTATTCCATACTCTCTGGCAATAATTGCACCATGTTGAAGGGCTCCGCCGATTTCCATAACAACTCCCGCGGCATTTATAAAAGCAGGGGTCCAGCTTGGTTCTGTTTGCTTAACAACAAGTATATCCCCTGGTTGAATTTTCTTCTCAAACGGAGAATGCAACACTTTAGCTATACCCTTTGCATATCCCGGTGCTACAGGATCACCTATGTATTTCCCATTTGTTTCCTTTGGTGTATACCGGTATATCTTACCTCTTGAATCGACAATTACCGGCCAATCCTTCACATGTTCAGTTAGAGTTCTTTTTTCTTTATTCTCTCTCACAATTTTCTGCATTTTCAAAGATCTATCTTTTTGCGCTCTTGTGATATCCGAAATAGACAACATAAAAATGTCATTAACATTATTGATTTGTCGATTGACCAACATTTGAGTACCAATGTTAAGAACTTTTTGCCTTATTTTGTCAATTGCATATACAAACATATACTTTGGATGTTCCCTAATTCCCAAAATTGTTAACATATTGTATGCTTTAATAAATTGTTTCTCTTTCCCTATTTTCTTAGATAATGCCGATAGTTTGATTAATGCATCTCTCTTTTTATCTCTGGCTTTATCGATTGCGTTGTCATGTATGTTAATACTCTTCAAAGTTTGATAAAACAAACCAGGTTGTTCGTAAATCCTAGGTGTGGCTATGTCAATCTCACCAACACATCGACAACCGTACAACTTCATATATCGATCGTAGTCGCGAATAAATGCTCTTGAAAATGAATTTTCAGCAAGCTTTGTTTGGAACTCTTCAAAAGTTTCAACCGCTTGAAATTCTTTATTGGAAGCTATATGAAGCATTTGTTTCCCCATATCACTTGTTGGATTCCCTGGTAAATCAATATGGAGAGATATAATTTCATCGGATACAGGATAGTTTTTGAATATTTTTTTTATTTTGTTTTCTGCTATGATGGCACCAAAAAGTGCAACCAATCTTTTCATTAAGTAACCGAATCGCTTTAAACTCTCGTTTACCATTTTATCTAAATACACTTCTTTTTCTGTTATCTGATCAAAATCAATAAAACATAAATCGGTCGCTTCAAAGTAATCAGAAATAATTGAACTTGGATTTATATTTGGAGAACAAAGCAAGGGAAAAGCCGTGATACCAGTCTTGAAAAGCGATGCCCTTACACCCCTAATATTATCAGGTTTCTTTTCGTTTTTGTATTGCTTTGAGAATTGGATCTTTGATAAGATTTCTCGCGTAGGTTTGTCATAAGAAGCAATCGTTTTCTTAAGAAGGGTCTCTCCAATAGCACTGCAAAGGTTAGTAAGATCCAGATACTCTCTGCCGGCTACCGAATACATGATCCCTTCTTTTCCTTCTGTAATAAAACCCTGTTTCACCTCAACAACCATTTTAGTAAATATCTCGTTACCAAGTTCAGAAAGAGAATCTTGAAAACCTTGTGATAGTTTTATCAGATCCAAATATAAGTGCTTTGGTTTACCGGGTGTTGTTTTGTACTCATCATATAATGGAAAGTATGTGGTAATCGCTCTGGCTTGAAGTAAATACAGTGTACTGTTTTCGAAAGCAAACTCTATGTCAACAGGAAACCCGAAATATTGTTCACACCGTTTGCACATCTCAGATACATGTATAATTTCAAGTTTACGCAAAGCAGGTACTTTTGGATTACGCACCCGTACCTCTTCTGTATTTCCTTTACTACCAAACCATACACCCACTTCCTTTCGTCCGATTTTGTACTCAATGATCTCATTTTTTAATACATCAACAATATATATGTCAGGTGTAACTTTCCCCGATACTAACGATTCACCTAATCCAAATGTTGCATTTATCATAACCTCATCATAACAATTATTAATGGGATTCAGAGAAAAACTGACACCGCTTACATCTGCTCTTAGCTGTTTTTGTACTACAATAGCAATAGAAGGTTTATCAATAGAAAACCCTTGTTCTAGCTTATAACGGAGTAAACGAATAGAGAAAAGAGAGGAAAATATTTCTGCAATAG
>CAYRBR010000128.1:2269-3913 GCA_964422555.1 uncultured Caldisericota bacterium
AGCTTATAACGGAGTAAACGAATAGAGAAAAGAGAGGAAAATATTTCTGCAATAGTTCTTTCGATAGAACTTCGAAGAACTCCAAGTTTTGTTTCATATAAACCAGCAAAACTAGCCTTTTTTAAATCTTCTTCAGGAGAAGAGGAACGAATTGCAAACAACTCATTTTTATGAAAGGGTCGCAGGGAATCTTGCAACTTCTCTTTTTGCACGGAATTCATCTTTAAATCAGCTGCAATTTCCATAACTTTTCTTGAATTATTTTCTGAAATAGCAAGAAGTAAATTCTTCCATTCATCAGTACTTGTTATTTCTTTAATCCAAGGAGTAAAAAAATCGGTAGACAAAACAAATCCTTCAGGAATGGGAAAATTATGTAAACTTAGCTCGATAAGCGCTTTACCTTTGCCTCCAACTTTGCTAACTTTAGGTTGCTTAATTGTTGTATGTTCAAATCCAAAAAAATAGATCATCGTAAACTCCCGATTATTTTTATACTCTGAACATCAACCAATTCCATAAACTCTAACTGGATGTTCTCATGAATTCTGTATATAGGATTTGTATCCATTAGTCCTCCTTTGGCATTATCTATAGTATAATTACATACGTAACTATTAAGAACAAATATTTGACTTTTTTATGAAAAGATAGGTCCAACTATTTTTATACTAATTTTTTGATATTAAAGGAGGAACATATGTTCTCAATTGAAGAAGTATTTAAACATTTTGAAAAAATGAATGCATATACATTTGCTACAATAAATGGAGATTGCCCTGAAACCAGAGTAGCTCATTTATTAACCTATGACCACGAAGGTTTATACTTTCAAACAATGAAAGTTAAACCCTTTTACAAGCAGTTACAAACAACAGGCAAAGTGGCAGTTTGCTCCCTGGTTACTAAAAATGAAGCAGTTACAGCTGATGAAGATGGTTTACCCACATTCCCAGATGGTTTTTTTATTAGACTAGCAGGAGATGTTAAGGAAGTCAATTATGACGTAGTAGCACAAAAAGCTTCTATAAACGAAACATTCACTCCTCTACTAAAAGATATACAACGCTACCCAACCATGACGACATTTGTAATCTGTTCATTTACAGGAGAATATTACCAGTATGACTTTGAGAAAAAAAAGCAAGATCACAAAATTAAAAGACTTCGTTTCGGTTTTAATTCCAAATTACCGACAACACCTGGTTTTCATATTCAACCTGAAAAATGCATAGCCTGTGGGATGTGTAAAAATGTTTGTACTTTCGATGCCATTCAATCGGGAGATACTTATTCTATTCTTCCTGAATACTGCGACGAGTGCGGTTCCTGCTATACTATATGCCCTCGAAATGCAATTGTCTCAAAAAACACCCTGAAAGAAAGTGATCGTCAATCAATCGGACAAAAAGTTCGTAAATACTATAAAGAAAATCCTTTATTCACAACTAAGTAAACTAAACCCTTTAATTTGATTTTTTTTAGAAGAGTACTACTATATATGTAGTTTGTTTTATGTTTTTTTTGGGAATGTAATAAGTATTTTTTATGGCAGGAAGGTGCCGTTTGAATAAATTGCGGAAGTTTTTGTTTTTATTATTGATGATCGTTTTTGCAAGTGGTTTATTGGAATGCAAAAATGTT
>CAYRBR010000129.1:0-3887 GCA_964422555.1 uncultured Caldisericota bacterium
TTTTGGAAGGTTTCCCCTTTGATTGTATCAATTAGTCCACTCTTGTTTTTATTGGTGTTTGTAAGCATCGTATTGGTATTACTCGGATTTCCCTTGTGGATAGCAGGTGGAAGAAAAATAGACCAGTATACTGAAAAAGTTGTATTGGCAACGCAGGGTTACTATGGACTAACTCGAAACCCGATTTACTCGGGCATCTTGTTCACATTTACAGGATCTTTTTTCCTGATTACAAATTCATACCTTTCTATTTTTCTATTTATTGCTTTGTATGTAAGCCTCTTGACACTGCTTCCACTGGAAGAACGCATTTTGCTCCAAACATTCGGAAAACAATATGTAAACTACAAGAAAAATGTGAATGCTATCATTCCAAAACTCTCTTCATTCGAAACTGCCTTTTTTTATCCTTTGGAATCAGGATGGATTTCAGAACACTTACTAGCAATAAAAGATCAAAATGTAAATGTATTTGTGTATAAAGACAAAGACAATTACATTTGTTTCGATGCGGGATACAAAGACGGCTTTTCGTTGGAAGAATTGTTTAGAATGAACATATTACCCACTGATATAACGCATTTATTTCTAACTCATTCGGACCACGATCACATTGGTAATGTTGATGCCTTCTCAAATGCAAAATGCTACATAGGAACCCATGAGCAGGAATTGATATATAGGAATAGACCTCGACTTCTAGGTTGTATCTACAATGAGTATTTAGGGAATAACTTCACATTCCTTTCTAACCTCGAAAGTGTTCGAATTGGTTCCACCCTAATCCAAGCTCTTTACACGCCGGGTCATACTCCCGGACATACTTCTTACTTGCTAAATAACTCCATTCTCTTTTCGGGGGATGCAATTATTCTTCAAAATGGTTCGATATTACCTTTTTATAGATTTTTTAACTGGAACCAGAAGCAATCCGTTTCATCTTGTAACTACATAAAATCACTTTCTATAAGCTCTATCTTCACAGCCCATACAGGATGTATTTCATTCAATACAAACAAGCAAAAATAGGATGTCTTCTATAATAAATAAAGCATTTTCCACTTTATATCTTTCACAAATCGGCTACAATTAGAACAAATTACTTTATTGGGAGGTTGTTATGGAGACCTTATATAATGAAAAACAAACAATGCGCATGTGGTGGGTATGGTTAATTACAATATCAATCGCAGTATTTATGTGGTGGGGTGCTTATGTTCAACTTATTCAGGGAATTCCATTTGGAACCAAACCACCTAACAACACTTTCATGATTATTTTGTGGATTTTATTTGGAGTTTTGTTTCCCCTTTTTATGTATACCACCGATTTATGGATACATGTTAATGTTAAAGAAATTCAACTGTATTCCACAAATCGAATTGTTTTTAACAAAAGAATTTCTATTGCCAGCATAAAAAAAGCATCTATCAAAGAGTATAATCCCTTAGCCGACTACGGTGGATGGGGAAATAGAGGCTTTGGAAAGAAGAAAGCGTATACCATGGATGGAAATGTTGGTGTACTCTTTGAATTAATGGACGACTCATCAATACTTGTTGGAACTAGAAATCCAGAGAACTTTTTAATTGCAGTCCAAAACGCAAAAAAAGAGTTAGGAAACTAAATGAATATATCACATCGAGTAAGTCAGTTAAAAAAATCGGCTATTCACGAAATGACAAGACTTTCAAAACAAGTTGAAGGTGTGGCTTTTTTATCATGGGCAAAACCAACTTCCGGTACACCAGACCACATAAACCAAGCAGCTATTGAGGCCATTCAGAAAAACATCACAGGAGGGTACTCTCAAAGCGATGGAATACCAGAACTGCGCAATGAGATTGCCAGAAAGCTCCTTAAAAAAAATAAAATAAACGCCAACCCCAATGAAATTATAGTGACAATTGGAGCTATTGAAGGCTTGGCTGCATCTATTATGGCCACAATTGACCCAGGAGATGAAGTAATACTACCCACTCCCACTTATTCTACTCATATAACCCAAGTACGCTTAGCCTCTGGCAACCCTGTTTTGGTTCCATTACAGGAAAAAAATCAGTATCAACTAGATATTGCTGGTATCAAAAATGCGATTACACCAAAAACTAAAGCAATTGTATTTTGTACTCCAAGCAATCCTACCGGAACGGTATTTTCAGAAGAAGATTTACGTGCTTTAGCTGCCCTTGCATTAGATAATAATCTTACAATTATCACAGATGAAGCATACGAGTATTTCACATTTGACAATATTCCACACTTCAGCATCGGAAGCATCCCCGAAATGAGAAAAAATACTATTTCGTGTTTCACATTTACGAAAACGTATGCAATGACTGGATGGCGTATTGGTTATTTGCATGCAGACGAAGAACGAATTTCACAAATTAAAAAAGCGCATATCCCATTTGCGATTTGTGCCCCCGTAGTGTCTCAATTTGCAGCACTTGGAGCTCTGCAAGGAAGTCAAAAGTGTATTGACCAATATAAAAATCATTACGAAGCAGCTCGTAATTTAATGTGTGAACGACTAGATAGAATCCCACACATCTTTTCATATATCCGCCCACAGGGATCGTATCTTATGTTTCCTAAAATCGAAACAGATAACAATGATTCTTTTGCGTTTTGTGTCGATCTATTACAGAATGCACGAGTTTCTACTACACCTGGTGTTGCATTTGGACCGAATGGAGAAGGACATGTTCGAATGTCATTTTGCGTTCCATTGGAAACAATTAACAAAGCTTTCGACAGAATAGAGGCATATTTTAATCCACCTGTCTAATTTCTAATTAAATTTATTACTTATTTGACATTATGCTTTTTTCGTTGTAGCATGTAACTGGTTTTGTTATTTATTAATGTATAGATTTAGATGAACTTTGGAAATTTTTTTATGACAGGGGTGGAATTATGCTTACCAAAAAAGTACTTTCTTTTCTTCTTACTATGCTTGTATGTTTAACAATTTATGCTCCCGTTAGAGCAAGCAGTGAATGGGTAGAGGTCTTAAAAGACGGCAGAGATAGCCCTTTTTCTGCAGATCTTAAAACACTGTCGATAAAAGACGATGGTAATAAGTGGTCATTCAAACTGGAAAGCTGGGATGACTGGGATTTAATTGAAGCCATAGGAATGATTGCAATTGGTATTAACACAAAAGGTACCACCGACCTTAAAGATGTAGATTATCAGGTTAATATCTTAGGTAGCGATGATGTTTTCATTGGTTTTCTGCTTACCAAGGGTGAAGAAGAGTCAGATATGATTGTTTGTGATTTCCAAGAAAATAAATCAACTGGAACATTCTCCATAAACAAATCCGATATAAAAATTCGTGGGAATCGTTTTTCTGTCATCTTCTATCTGCTTTTTTTACCAGAAGAAAACACTTATTCAGATTGCGCTCCCGATAATCAGAAAATGAAGCTATATAAGGGAGACGGAAAACCCCCTGAAACAAAATTAATCATTGAAGAAACCTCTCTAGATTTTGGACAACTTCGAAGAGCACAAACAGATTATCGAATGCTGGAAATATGCAATCAAGGGGAAACCCCATTCCGAGTTGATATAGAAGCTAGCGATAATATACGTGTTATGGAAGATTCAGTTTTATTAAAAGATTACGACACTCAACAAATAAAAGTAATTGTGGATGCAGACAAATTGGAAGTTGGTTCCTACACAGAAAGCATACGTTTCACTTCAAATTATGGAAACGAAACAGTGAATGTCTATTTTGAGGTACTACCCAAACCAATATTGGGAGTAGATACAGAGGAGATTGATTTTGGGGAATGCTATCATGGACAATCAAAATCAGTCAAACTTCATATCTTTAATAAGGTAAAAGGTCCAATTAATGTTGGGATACATAC
>CAYRBR010000130.1:0-3873 GCA_964422555.1 uncultured Caldisericota bacterium
TTGATGAGCAAAATGATGAAACTACTCCGAGAGAAGAAACGGAAGGGGAAGAAGACACTACTACTGAGTCAATTTTATTTGAAGAAAAGACAGTAGGTGTTACCCTGGGAACAGTATTGAAGCAGAACCCTGAACCCGGACAAAAAATGGAACCAGGGCAGGGGATCGATTTAACCATTTATTTACCTAAATTGCCTACCGTTCCAAATCTATTGACAGTACACCTGACAGATGCAAAATACATCATTGAGCACAGTGGATATACTCTTGGAACCATAACCTATGTTCCAAACCCTAATTATCCTCGTGGAGTTGTATATCAACAAGAACCTGTTCCGTTATCACCTGCTGAACACGGATCTTCCATAAATCTTATTGTAAACGAAGAGATTGTTTTAGATGAAGAAAAACCCTAAAGGATATCATATGGAAATTGGTGCATCACTACTGTCTTTACCCTTATTTACAGTGACGGAAAAGCTAACTGCACTGAAAGAGGCATCAATTGATTATTTTCATATTGATGTGATGGATGGTAATTTTGTCCCAAATTTAGCATTTAACGCATCATGGACCAATCAGATCCATGATGCGTTTTCTACTATTCCACTAGATGTGCACTTTATGACTACTGAAAGAGCTTTAGCTGAAATTTATCGCAGTTTTAGTTCTATTCATCCAAAATGGATGTCATTTCATGTAGAATCTGTTTCAGATCCTGAAGAATGGATTCAGAAGTGTAAACAAGACGGGATTATTCCGGGGCTGGCAATATCTCCCGGTACGTCTCTGACGAAGCTGGTACCTTTTCTTTCCTCTGTTGGATTTGTGTTAATTATGAGTGTAGAACCTGGCTTTGGAGGACAAACCTTTATTGAGAATACCTACAATCGAATCCGCCAAATGCAAACGTATCGGCAAGAAAAAAATTTGAACTATTCAATTCAAGTAGACGGTGGAATTCAACTACCTCACATAACTGCTCTTGCCAATTTAGAAACAGATATGATTGTTATTGGTAGCTATTTGATGAACCAGGAAGATCCTGTACAATTTTTAAATTCTTTCCGAAAATAAAATGGAGGAATACAAGAGAATTGTTTGTATAGGATCGAGTCCTGTACAAAGCCCACTTTCATTTTTTCAGAGTATTACCCATGAAGATTTTGTAGTTGCCATTGATGGTGGATTTTCTTATCTTCTAGCTCAGGGAATACAACCAAATCTAGTTCTTGGAGATTTTGATTCAGTAGATCTGATGGATTTACAGGCCATTGAAACAGGCTCTTTTGAAAAGATCTTTCTTCCTACAGAAAAAGATGAAACAGATTTCGAGATAGCCATTCAGTACATTCTTGAACATTTTAACTGCACTATCCCAGTTTTTTTGCTGAATATGACAGAAGGTAGACCTGATCATGCAATTACAACGTTGTTTGCAACAAAAAAAATGGCAGAAAAAGGATTCAGCATCTTTTTTGCGGGAAAAGCGGAAGATATTTATATTGTTCCCTCCAATCAACGAATTGAAATTAATAAATCAATTGGCACAATTTTATCGATATTTCCCCTAAATGAAGTAGCTACAGGTGTAACAACACAGAATCTACAATATCCTTTACATAATGAAACACTCTACCAGGAATCAAGCAGAGGGATTAGTAATGTTTTTACGGGAAAAAAATGTACAATTATGCACAAGAATGGCATACTAGCCATATATGTTTTTAAGGAGAAGTAATATGAAAATATTTGTGGATACCGCAAACGTTGAGCAAATTGCAAAGGCATGTGAATTGGGCATCGTAGATGGTGTTACAACAAATCCTACTTTAATGAGTAGAGAAGTTGGAAAAAATGCTGCTGACATTATTATGGAAATTGTATCTCTTGTGCAGGGACCAGTTAGTGTAGAAGTTCTTGGTAAAACAGCAGAAGAAATGACCAAAGAGGCAAGAAAGTGGTTTGCAATGAACCCCGATTTTATTGTCATCAAAATTCCTATGTGCAAAGAAGGACTAAAAGCAATTCGTATTTTAGCAGAAGAGGGAATTCCTTGTAACTGTACCCTTATTTTTTCCACTAATCAGGGCCTTCTAGCTGCCAAAGCAGGAGCTCGATATGTTTCTCCCTTTGTAGGAAGACTAGACGATATCGGACATGATGGAATGCAACTTGTAGAAGAATTAGTGGATTGTTTGGATTACTATGAATTTGATACAGAAGTAATTGCTGCCAGTATTCGTCATCCATTGCATGCAAAACAGGCAGCATTGGCAGGAGCTCATATTGCTACTATTCCGTTCGGGGTAATTGACAAAATGATGAACCATCCATTAACAGAAAATGGGATAAAAAAGTTTGATGAAGATTGGGAGAAATTTACGAAAACAAGCAAATAACACCCTGTTTAGGGAATAATTATATTGACGAAAAGAACTCTCTTCATTCCCCGTTTATAAGAACGGGGAATCCTTTTTTAAGAAGAGTAGCAAGGAGGAGTCAATATAATGAACATGGAAAATATTACCATTAAACTACAGGAAGCTCTTGTAGAAGCACAAAATAAGGCTGTTGCTGCAGCCAATTCACAAATTGAACCAGAGCATATCTTATTGGCTCTGTTACAACAAAAAGATTCTTTAGTTCCAGCTGTTTTGTCAAAAGTTGGATTGTCTTTACAAGTTTTAGCAGAGACTCTGGAAAAAAGTATTCAACAAATGCCCACAGTTTCAACTTCTTCGCAGCTTTATTTATCACAACATAGTCAGAATGTACTAAAGCAAGCTGGAAAAGAAGCAAGGGCGCTGCATGATGAATATATCTCAACTGAGCATGTTTTACTTGCTCTTGTCGATGATCATTCGGGAACCATTGGTAATTATTTTCGATCCAATGGTATCGAGCATTCACAAATCTTATCAATATTACGAGATCTTCGAGGATCACATCGTGTTACGGACCAGAATCCGGAAGAAAAATACCAGGCATTGAAGAAATATGGGAAAGATCTTACTGGAATGGCCAAAGAGGGAAAACTAGATCCTGTTATTGGTCGAGACGAAGAAATCCGAAGAACGATACAAGTTCTTTCAAGAAGAACAAAAAATAACCCTGTTTTAATTGGTGAACCAGGTGTTGGGAAAACTGCAATTGTTGAAGGTTTAGCCAGAAGAATATCTGCAGGGGATGTACCAGAGGGATTAAAAAATAAAAAACTTATTTCTCTGGATCTTGGTTTGCTTGTTGCAGGTGCTAAGTATCGAGGAGAATTCGAAGAAAGACTAAAAGCAGTTTTAAAAGAAGTTACTTCTTCAAACGGGCAAGTTATTCTTTTTATTGATGAAATACACACTTTAGTAGGCGCGGGTAATGCTGAAGGCTCAATGGATGCTGCCAACTTGTTAAAACCTTCTTTAGCTAGGGGAGAACTGCGTGCTATTGGTGCAACTACCCTCGATGAATATAGGAAAAAAATCGAAAAAGATTCAGCATTGGAAAGACGGTTTCAGCCTGTTTATGTTGGGGAACCCAATGTAAAAGCTACCATTGCAATTCTAAGAGGACTGAAGGAACGATATGAAGTACATCATGGAGTGAAGATTAAAGACTCTGCCTTGATTGCAGCAGCAGAATTGTCAGACCGCTACATTACAGATCGATTTTTACCTGATAAAGCAATTGATCTGGTTGATGAATCTGCCTCACGATTACGAATGGAAATTGACAGTTCTCCTATTGAACTAGATGAAGTGGAGCGAAAGATTGCTCAGCTTGAAATTGAGAAGAAAGCATTGTCAAAAGACAAAGATAAAGAACTTTCGACCGTGAACCAAAAACAGGGGCCAAAGTTCGTTAACACCCGAAGGCAAT
>CAYRBR010000131.1:0-3830 GCA_964422555.1 uncultured Caldisericota bacterium
GAAATACTAGCACACCCATCGTTTTCTGAACCCCCCCAAAAAAGTAGAATAACTAAGCTGATCCCCCAAAGGATTTAACTTAATCAAGAAAGCATCATAAGCACCACTATATGATTGACTATAGCCTAATGATATCTCGCCACCTTCCATTTGATCTACGGGAAAATCAGCACTATAAGTTTCCCCCGTTATATACGCGTTACCAAAACGATCAACTGCAATACATCTTGAATTGTCCCAACTACTCCCACCAAAATACGTTGAGTATAGTAATTCTGTTCCAGAAGAATTTAGTTTAACAGCAAAAGCATCACTGTAACCATTAAAAGTATGATCATATCCTGGAGCTGACACTCCACCTACGGTTTGGTCTATTGGAAAATCATCACTATGAGTAGTTCCTGTTAGAAAAGCATTGCCAGACGCATCAACAGTAACTCCAAAGCATTCATCGCTTTGTACTCCACCTAAATATGTTGAGTATAGAAGCTCTGTACCATGTGAGTTAAGCTTAACTGCAAACACATCATATGTTCCACCGTTAAAAGTATGATCATAACCTGGAGCTGGTACTCCACCTACGGTTTGGTCTATTGGGAAATCTGAACTCCTAGTAGAGCCAACAATATAAGCATTTCCCGTTGTATCGACTGCAATATCATACGCCATGTCCCAATTATTTCCTCCTAAGTAGGTAGAATATATAAGTTCTGTACCAGAAGAATTCAGTTTGACTACAAAAGCATCAATACCACCTCTAAAAGTTTGATCGTAACCTGGTGCCTGTGCACCACCTACTGTTTGATCTATCGGAAAATTGGAACTACTTGTATATCCCACAATGTAGGCATTCCCAGAATTATCTAAACAAATTGCTTCACCACTATCCATTCCACTTCCACCTACAAAAGTTGAGTACAAAAGTTCTGTTCCTGAAGAATTTAGTTTAACAGCAAAAGTATCACATGGACCATCCATAATTTGATTATAGCCAGAAGATAATGGGCCATCTTCTGTTGCTGTAACGGGAAAATCACTACTATATGTACGACCTGTCAAATAGGCATTACAGAATTCATCAACAGCAATTCCGTATGAATAATCAATATTGTTTCCGCCTAAGTACGTAGAATATTGGAGTTCTGTACCAGATGAATTCAATTTAACAACAAACCCATCCCAAGACATACCGAAAGTTTGATCATATCCAGGTACTAGATTTCCATTTTCTGTTACAGTTACTGAGAAATCAGCACTAGTTGTTTCCCCAGTCACATAAACATCCCCATATTTATCGACAGAGATACTTCTGCACAGTTCAGTATCACTTCCCCCTAAAAAGGTAGAGTACACAATTGGATCAATTACAATCGTTTCATCACATGTTTCTGCATCTTCCACATCAAATGAAAATAAATCTCCGTCCACTTTAAATGAAGCCTGAATAGGTGATTGGGAATTCTGACCATACACCAAAAGCTGATCATCTTTAAGATTTCCTAGTGAAGTGAATAATTCCAAACAATGCTTATTCGAGAGTAAATCAGCTCCAATTACTTGTACTTGTAAATCTTGTATATCTGCCCCTGGATGAACATAATACTCATATTTCATTCCCTGGGGAGTAAAAAAATAGGACAAATCAATGTTGTCCCAAACATTAGTATAATTAACCTGGGCATAATTGTTGCAATGAATTCCCCAATGATTTTGGTCATTGCCAATGAAATAGTTACTATAATGAGGAAGAAGAGTTTTACCTTGAATTGTGGGTGTTTGTGCATTCACAAAGGATAACTTAATTGTTTGTGACTCTATCTCAGAAGAAGAAGGAATATCACTCGAAATACATGTCGTTTTAATAAGTTGATAATATACTGCATCTTGGGTAAACATAATCTTACCAAAGTCGGTTTGGCCAATATATAAAATCTCTTCGGGCCATTGCCCCCTATTCTCAGTAAAATAATTACTTGAATTTGATAAAACCTGGCTAACCTTCTCAATAGATAAATTTGCAGTACCGTTTTCTGTTTCTTGAATGTTTTGCACAGCTTCAGCTGGAAACGCTAAGAGGGAAAAAAGAGAAAACGATAAACAAACTGAAACAATAACTGCTAGTACTTTCTTAAACATATAACCTGACCACCTTTCATCAATCCTGAATAACACCGCCTAATACCTCACTACTATTTAAAAAACCAGAACTCCAATTCGTGCCTTCAGTTTTATTCAATGGAAAAACAACAAACCCAGAAAATGCATACAATAGCTTAAGTTAAAACAAAAGTAGGGAATGCCAATAGCGAATCCGCTATAAAGAGTTTCGCGTATACACAAATTACCAGGTAGCTTGTGTATACAGTTACATTGAAAAAGAAATAATCCAGATCATCTCTAATTCAACACAGTTATCAAACTGCAATCTTTTCCATATATTATTGTACGGGTTTTTGTATAATTTCAAATTTTTCACCAATTTTTGTAATTATTAACTTCCTTTTCGTGGCCTATTCTAGCCATAAATAAAAACCCGTTAGGAACAAACCAGTCCCTAACGGGTTGTGTTGAAAATCCAAAAAAACTTGCAATTTTTTTCGCCTTCTTCGATTTATAATATAGAGTGTTTTTATATTGTTGAATGATATTCCGTACCTTCAAACGAATAAATTAACAGTATAAGAGCATTTTCATTGGTTACCAATTTATAACTTTTACATTTTACTAGTCGTATAATAAGTATCGTGTACACAATAATAAGCCTATCTGCAGGTAAGCGAAAGGTTACAATAAAATGGAAAGTTTTGACAAATTTAGTTCAGTTTCTTCCAATGAAAACCTGGCAAAGAAGTTCCAGGAAGAGTTGGAGAAGGCAAAACCGGCGTATTATTTCTTGGCAAAAAGTTTGTACTCGCCTATTACGTTAGAGAAGTTCCAGCATCGGTGCTGGGAATGCTTGGAATCGTGCGTGTTACAACCTAATTTCAAGGGATCAAACCGGTATTACTTTGTTTGTTTTCACAAAATGTATGTCGATTTAGTCCGCAGAGGAAAAGAGTATCTTACTACGGAAACGCAGACAGAAGCAACCATGATACAGCAACAGCTGCCCAATCTGGTTGTGCCTGATTCGTCGTTTATAGCGGAAAAACTCGACAAAGCGCTTGGCATTCTAGACAACGATGAATTGTTCAACATTGGCTGTGCCGATTTCCTAATGATGACCTCTGTTAGTATTGCCAATCTACTCGATCACGACCAAAGCTACTACCATAGAATGCACAGCAAATCTATCACAAAGCTAGAAAGGAAAGTAACAAAGGAGGAGTACAGTAATGATTAAACGTGTGGTTGTTCCCAGTGAAGTTCGAGGTTTATACAACATTGGAAAGCTGCTTCATTCGCAGTTTCCCAAATTACGGTTTACATCGTATGAAAAAGCTCTAAAGCTAACCCAGGAAACCCTGCAATCACTAACCGAAAAGCAAACCAAAGAACTCCAATACACGTCGCAGGTAATACTAAAAGCCAATCCAAACTACACACTACCCAACACTCATATGGTTTTCTTCCAAAACAACTACCCGGGTTTGGTACAAATCGTGGAGAATTTGTTAAACTCCAACTACCACTCTAGCACAAAAACCGCCATTACTGGCCTAGATTAAAGGAATGCACATTCGCTACACAGCCTATAAAGTAAAGCCCCTGCATGGTTCCTAAACAGAACCGTGCAGGAAAAGAATATAGCTTCGTTAATGGGCACTGGATGAAACCAGTGCCCGACTATTTATTGTGCAATCCCCCAGAAGGAATCAAAGTTGATTCAC
>CAYRBR010000132.1:0-3812 GCA_964422555.1 uncultured Caldisericota bacterium
CTAATTCTCTGGTGGTTAAGGCAACATCTACGTCCTGGAAATGATCTTCTTCTTTAATCATCAGTTTTTCTTTCCAGAAATCATAAGCATCATCTAACTCGGGTCGTAAGCATTCATATTTCTTAGCCGTACATGGCATAATGGAAATACAGATTATGTCACGTGGATCTAGATTTTTCTTTTCAGCATAATACGTTTTGGCAACGGCACCAAACATTTGCTGAGGAGATTTACAGGAAGAAACATTGGGAAGGCATTTCGGGAAGAAGTGTTCAATAAATTTAATCCAACCTGGTGAACAAGAGGTTATTAAAGGAAGATTTGTATCTTCGTTATTAAGTGCTTTGGTTAAGCGACCAATGAATTCAGTACCTTCTTCCATGATGGTTAAGTCTGCTGTAAAATCAGTATCAAATACAGCATCAAAACCTAAACGTCGAAGACCAGCAGCCATTTTTCCGGTTACTAATGAACCAACAGGCATTCCAAATTCTTCACCGATTGCAACACGAACAGCTGGAGCCGTTTGGACAACAACGTGTTTCTTAGGATCAGAAAGATATTCCCATACACGATCAATATCATTCTTTTCTGTTAAAGCACCCACTGGACATACTTTAATACACTGACCACAATTGGTACAATAGCTTTCTCCTAGTCCTTTATCCATGAAACAGCTAACTTTGCTGTTAATTCCTCTTCCAGCGATTTCAATAACGTTGACAGATTGTACAACTTCGCAGGCTTTAACACAGCGACGGCAAAGAATACATTTGTTCAAGTCTCGAACAATAGCTGGAGAAGAAGTATCTAAAGGAAGATCCAGTTCTTTTGTCTGTTCATAAGGAGTTTCTTCAATACCCAGATCGTAGGCAATTTTTCGAAGTTCGCAAATCTCACTTGCTGCACAATGTAAACAATCTTGTGGATGGTTGGCTAGAATTAACTCAACAATTGTTTTACGAGCTTTTCGTACTCGAGGTGTGTTGGTTAAAATTTCCATACCATCATAAACTTGTGTTATGCAAGCTCTCTGTAATGTTCTTGCTTTTGCTACTTCTACTACACAGACGCCACAAGATCCTTCTTCACAAATATTTTTCATGTAACACAACGTGGGAACAGCAATTCCCGCTTTACGGCAGGCTTCTAATATTGTAGAACTACCGTCAACAGTAAACTCATTACCATTTATTTTGATATTAACAGTCTTGTTTTCCACAGCTTCAACCCTCCTCTGTGAAGTTCATATTACATACCCCTGCTGGGCATTTATTATCATTAATATGAGCCAAAAATTCTTCACGGTATTTTTTTAAGGCTTGTCGTAACACAGATGGTGCTGTCTGTCCAAGTGGACAGAAAGAGGCATCCATCATCGTTTGGGCAATTGTCTCTAGATTGTCTAAGTCTTCGGGTAGTCCATTACCTGAAGCGATCATTTCTAAAATGTGACAAATTTGGGATGTACCTTCGCGACAAGGTGTACATTTACCGCAAGATTCATGACGGAAAAATTCAGCAATATTTAAACAGATATCGACAATACATCTAGTTTCATCCATTACTACAATAGAACCCGATCCAGGACCAGCTTCAATCCGGGCAAGGGAATGAAAATCAACAGGGGCATCCAATTCGTTTGGTGCAATTAAAGATCCAGACGAACCACCCAGGATGATACCCTTTAAAGTTCTATCGTATCGTACGCCATGACCAATATTGTTAACAATATCCCCAATGGAAGTACCAAATGGAATTTCTATTGTTCCTTTCCAGTTAATATCACCCATTAAAGAGAACAGTTTTGTACCATGAGAACCTTCAACGCCAAGGGATTTGTACCATTCTCCACCATGACTGATAATAGCAGGAACATTGGCGAATGTTTCCACATTGTTGACCAATGTAGGTTTCTGCCATAAACCTTTTTCGGGTGGATAAGGTGGTTTTTTACGAGGTTCACCCCGTTTTCCTTCGATGGAATTAATTAGAGCAGTTTCTTCACCACAGACATAGGCCCCGGCTCCAGCGTGAATGCAAAGTTCAAAGCTAAAATCAGTACCCAGGATGTTTTTTCCTAAAATACCATATTCATAGCACTCGTCAATGGCTTTTTGAAGTCTTTGGATGGAAAGAGAATATTCACCACGAATGTAAATGTATCCGTGTGTTCCACCAATAGCATAAGCGGCGAGGATCATTCCCTCGATCATTTTATGAGGGTCACCTTCCATGATTTCTCGATCTTTAAACGTACCTGGTTCTCCTTCGTCAGCATTACAGATAACGTATTTTACAGGACCTGGATTCGGGCGAGTAAATTGCCATTTTAAACCGGTTGGGAAACCAGCTCCACCACGTCCTCGAAGCTCAGATTTTTTAACTTCTTCAATGACTGTTTCGGGAGTCATGTCAAAAAGAGCTTTTTCTACTGCAGCGTATCCATCTGCTGCTATGTATTCTTTAATACTTTCAGGATCAATACGACCCACATTCTTTAGGATAATCCGTTTTTGGATTTCCATATTCATTTGGTTTTCATTTGTTCGTTCTTCCATCGTAACTTCTTTTTGTTCCAATGGATGAGCAAGTGCTTTTACAATACGACCTTTTAAGAAGTGTTCCTGCACAATCTCTTTTACACTGCTAACAAGAACAGGGCAATAAATGATATTGTCGGGATAGATGGCAATGGCTATTTGATTGTTATCACTATAGCCAAGAGAACCTGTTGGAATTACGCGGATTTCATCTTCCAAACCAGCAAGACGAATTTCTTCACGTAATGCTTCTTCAACTCTTTTGGCTCCTGCCATAATGCTTTTTGTATCTTCTGCTACAAGGACGTGTGTTCGAAAGAATTTCATTACTTTTCCTCCTTGTAGGTGGCAATAATTTCATCAATTCTGTCTTCAGTAAGGTTTCCAAAAGGAACATCGTCAATCATCATGGCTGGGGAAACAGAACACATCCCAAGACAACTGCTAAGTTCAAGGGTAAATAAACCATCAGATGTGGTTTCTCCAATTTGGATACCCAGAACTTCTTGAAGGTGTAAAACCATTTTCTTTGCTTCAGCCATGTGGCATGATTGGTTTTCACAAATACGAATTATGTGTTTTCCTCTTGGGGAAGTAGAGTACATGGTGTAGAAAGTTTCAACTCCATATACTTTAGCGGGACTATACCCATGCTTTTCGGAAAGTTCGACTACTTTATCAGGATCTAAATGATGGGTTTTATCATTGTCCTGAATGTCGTGTAATTGTTCAAGAAGATGTTTTTTGTCTTCCACGATGAGGTACCTCCTTCTTTGCTCTAGGTTTCATATCACATACACCAGCTGGACATTTTTTATCACGAATATGAGCTTCATATTCATCTCTGAACCAGCGAATTGTTGATAACACAGGGTTTGGAGCACTTTGACCAAGTCCACATAAGGAAGTGTCTTGGATAATCTTTCCAAGGTGTTCCAACTTTTCAATATCGCCTTCTTCTCCTTCACCATGACTTATACGATCAAGAATTTCATACATTTGTCGAGTACCTTCACGACAAGGTGTACATTTACCACAAGATTCATCCACGGTGAATTTTAAGAAAAATTTGGCAATATCTACCATACAACTACTTTCGTCCATTACAATTAAACCACCAGAACCCATTATGGCACCTAGTTCGTTTAATGAGTCGTAGTCAATAGGTACATCTATCTGAGAGGCGGGGATAACTCCACCAGAAGGACCACCTGTTAAAGCACCTTTGAAAGTTTTACCGCCAGGAATTCCTCCTCCGATATCGTAGAT
>CAYRBR010000133.1:0-3809 GCA_964422555.1 uncultured Caldisericota bacterium
CAACCAATACCCTATAACGAAAATAAACATTACCATGGTGTATATGAAATGCTAATCGAAGCCTTTCCCGAAACAGGCACGTATGTGCAGTGGTGTGTATTTGCTCTTCTTCCTTTGTAATTGTGGCGTTCCTACTGTTAAAGTGAAAAGTATTGAAGTGCCACCGGTAGAAATGGTAGAAGCACTTCAATCAAAACCCACTGCAAGAGTATATTCCAACAGCGATACCAACAAATCGTATCTGTTTCTGGAGGAAGATGTTCTTTCTTCTACTTTTACACGGGAAGTGTACACAATTAAAGGATTCAACTATACTCGTAACGATTCATTTTCTGCTATAGTGATGATTTTTCCATTGTCTACAAAACGCTCTCCTGTAACTACTTTAATAGAAGGATATTTCTCTTGTAATGCTTTAGTAGCCCCAAACCATGTAGTAGCTTGAAGACCATCCAAAAGACCAATTGCAGCAAGTATGAAACTGTCTTTCAACCCGATACACCAGGTTCACCCTGTGGTAAAGCGAAAGGTAAAAAAAAGTTCTAGACAACCATTGGGAGTTTCAATGTAGAAATGTTAAATGATTGTAGAACTCCTTTTTCTTCTTTTCCTGCACCTGTTACTGCAAATCTTTTTTTCCCTTTCGGTAGAATGAGTGTTACATATTTTTTAAAGGAACCGGGTTGACGGACAGGTTTTAAATTTGTTTTTTGATCCAATTAATATAACGGGCTTTTTGATAATCAAACCATTTCTGCCTATATTCACCAGAATGATCTGCTA
This sequence comes from uncultured Caldisericota bacterium, assembly GCA_964422555.1. GTDB lineage: Bacteria > Caldisericota > Caldisericia > UBA6126 > UBA6126 > JAGLCW01. The sequence continues at coordinate 784 of CAYRBR010000133.1, forward strand.
ATGGATCACGATATGGTTGTTTACCAAGCCACACAATACGCTCTTTAGTATTAAACTCAATACATTTCTTACTTGACTGCCGAGTATACCAATCGCTTGCCTCCTTTTTTGGTATCAAGTAAGTTCTTTTCACTCATACGAACAAGCAATTTATATGCACCGCTGACGCTCATACCAAGAATCTTCGCAGCGTCTTCTTTTGTAAATCCCACGTTATTGAAATAATCGAGTACTCTTTGTTCACGCTCGCCGGTTGCCATAACTGTGTTACTGCCAATGCGAATCCATCATCCTTAAAACCAAGATATAATGTAACTCCATTTGTCAACAGTAAATTGGTGAGTTACGGAGAGTTGGAGAGTTAGAGGAGAGGTGGAGAGAAACCAGATTTTCAATTTTACTCAACTTACTAGCTATCTTATCATACTAATTGCACAATACAGGAAAAAACAACACCCCTAAAAATCACAATAAACCAAAAAAACTTGCAATTTTTTTCCCCTTCTTCGATTTATAGTATGGAGTGTTTTTATAGTGTTGTAATTCATTCTGTAACGATAGGTGAATAATTTTACAGAATGAGAGTATTTATATTGGTTACCAACTTTATATTGGTTGCCAACTTTAAATTGGTCACCAACGTATAACTTTTGCATTTTGCGTACCGTGGAATAATTATCGTGCAATGGCACAAAAATAAACCTGGTTGCAACAGGTTGAAAGGTAATAATAAAATGGAGAAATTGAATCGCATTTCTCGCTCATTTACTTGCATTTATCAACATATTTGTAATGCTATGTATATGAAAGAAAAACCGATGCTTATTAACGACTGGCGACAAGGATATGCTCTTCTAGACACCATGCACCATTACCCCTGCAAAATAGCCTTTTCCACCCCTCACTCCATGATTTCAGAACCCCGAATGGGGGAACTGTCCCAATTGAAAATGTCCTATATCAGTAAAAAGAAAGAATTCCAGTCGGAAGAAGAAGTTAAGCAGTGGGTACAACGAGTCACCACCGAACCAGGTTTTCTCAACAGAGAACTCCAACGCTACAACCCTACCGAAGAAGAAACCCACTACTTCAAATACAAAGAACTACTCACCAAGGCAAATGAGTGCAGTGGTGTTTCCGCCATGAAGTATGTTCTTGCTTCGTTATTGTACACATACAAACCAATTGACGCGTTCCTATGGATTGGAAGCCATATTACCACCGACCTAAATGAACGATACAGCATATATTGGAAAGCTTGCCTGATGGCAGAATATGCAAAAAGAAACTACGAAAAACCAGCAGAGCCCGAACTAAAACTGTGGACAGACCATTGGTTTCGTCCTTCCATGCGTGGGATTGCCTGTTTCTACACATACCAACTAAATGCACCAGCAGACAAAAAAGAAGAAATAGAATCGGTTCAACATCTTCGTGAACTAATGCAACTAGACACCGATGACCCAATGGGTCTTCGATTCATTCTCATGGGGTATTGGAACCGGGAAGATAACGTTGAAGAAATGCAAACACTGTACGACCAGTTTCCTGCTGATCACAAAAATCCTCTGTTCCTGTATCCCATGGCTTGCATGAAATATAGGACACTGGGTGAAACCCATCCCGAAACCGCTACCTTTGTGGAAAAAGCAATGGAAAGCAATATCGTTATTCCCCTAAAATTATTCCAGGAGATTACAATTAAACCTGTTAAAAAGTCGTACTACTTTCCTGGTACAAAAGAAGAAGCCGATTACTTCTTTTTACTACACTACGATATGCCGGGAATGGCAGATGATCAAATGAAATGGCTACACACCTCTCTTTGCAAATTCTTCGACAAAATAAGACCCGAAATAGAGAAAGCCCTAGCATGAATAAACTAACGCCCTATGCATTATTTGCACTCCACCCCATAGAACTACGTGAAACATTTAATTTACCCATGTATCCTGCACTTAAACTAGTAAAACAGGCAGCCGATTCAAAAGGAAAAAAACCACTTACGCTACTGCTACGATCTCTCGCCAACCTAGACAATTTAATTCACCAGCGATACTACTATTTGCAGCACTACACAAAAAGCAGTGAAGAAAAAATTCTATGCTTGCAGAATAATATTTCAGAATTAGTCGATATAAGCAAAGACCAGGAAGAAGACCCAAACTGTGAAGACAATTCCGAAGACGATAGAAAATACATCTCCTTCCTTTTCGATCTACACATGTTACAGCTAGGGGAACTATACTGGACCATCCCCAAAAAGCGAATGGAAGCAGAAAAACTATGGCTTGTCTACCATAAAAACAAAAGCATAATCGATATGTTGGATGTTCTTCCTATTCTACTATTTCGCTATCCTTTATTCAGTAATCCATCTGCTTTTGAATCCAATGCACTTCTCTCCATGGAAGACGATATAGCACTACACACCTACGCAAAAGCACTATACTATTTCACGCAAGAATCGGCTTCAGAAAAAGCGAATACATATCTGAAGCAATCACTAGAACTGAATTCACAAGTACCTTCCCTACTCCTTCAAAAAAAGAAAATACCCAAAAAACCACCCACCGAATTCACGCCCGGGGAACAAAGCGAAGCCCGTTACATAGCCTATCTGGCAGCCGAAACATGGTGGAACACCGAAGGAGCCATACACTGGCTTCGAGAAACAGCTAACCAGGCAGAATAACCCGGTATCGTACGTAACCAAAAACAAAAAAAGCCCGTTGGGAACGGAAAGGTTTTAGGTATACCCCAGTGGAATACTCTCAGCGAAATACCCCGTATAGTGTACTGGGAAAGGAGTCAACCACACAGGACAACGCCCAAATGATTGGCTGATTATCATGTTGTTGTGTGTTACAAGTGAAGTAAGCTTAAATATGTCACAATTTACTCCAACCGATGGAGTACACCTAATATAGCTACTTCATACCGTGATAGTCCAAGATTATGTTCGCGTCCCTCTTTAACTCTTTAAATGCACATCAATTCTCATCTTTTAATTCTATGATAGATTT
>CAYRBR010000134.1:0-3751 GCA_964422555.1 uncultured Caldisericota bacterium
TGAAAGTAGTTCTTCTGGCAGGTGGTTATGGTACACGTTTAAGCGAAGAAACGGAACGCAAACCGAAACCTCTGATTAATATTGGATCTATGCCAATTATTTGGCATATCATGAAGCGATATGCTTCGTATGGGCACACAGAATTTATCGTATGCCTTGGATACAAAGGCGAAAAAATTAAAGAGTTCTTTAATCAGTTCTTTCTACAACACTCTAATATAACGTTTGATCTTGCCAATGGCACTATGCAGGTATTAGATACTGTAACTGAGAACTGGAAAGTAACCCTGGTGGATACTGGATTAGATACCTTTACGGGTGGTCGAGTAAAGAGAATTCAAAAATATATTGGAAACGAGCCCTTCATGCTTACCTATTCCGATGGTTTATCCGATATTGATATTGGAAAGCTTGTTGTATTTCATCAGTCGCATGGAAAGAAAGCAACTCTCACAGGAGTACAACCTCCAAATCGTTTTGGAGTATTAGACTTTACCTCGGATGGGCAAGTACAAATGTTTAAAGAAAAACCCCCCGAAGAAAACGTATGGATAAATGGTGGTTTTTTCGTTTTAGAACCTTCTGTTTTTTCTTTAATACAGGGAGATAAAACAATATGGGAACGAGATCCACTGGAAAAACTGGTAGAAGAACAGCAATTAATGGTGTTCAAACATACTGGATACTGGCAATGTATGGATACAGTTCGAGATAAACAAGTACTAGAAAAAGAATGGTTCTCGGAACAACCAGCCTGGAAAAACTGGTAAACTAGGAAATGAAAAAAGAGAACGTACTTATTACAGGTAGCACTGGTTTTATCGGATCGCATCTTACTCAGTCGCTTCAATCTTCAGCCAATGTATATCTTGCTCTGCGTAAAGATTCAATGTCAGGTTTCTGGAGAATTCCAAACATACAAGATTTCAAAACAGTATCGTTAGAAGAAATTCGAAATGGTTCTTGTAAAAAAACAAGGCAGGGAGAAGATCTTCCTGTATTTGACTGTGTATATCACTTAGCTTCCCCAAGTAATATATATAAGAATGATACAGAAAAAACATTGGTAGATGGATGCCTACAGCTAACCCTGGACATGATTACCTTTTGTTCTGAACAATCTGCAAAGAAACTCGTTGTTGCTGGTACTGCTGCTGAGTACGGGAGAATCACAAGTGAAAACTATACAGAGAAAAGTAATATTGAACCCACTTCCATGTATGGTTCAGCCAAAGCAGCCACTAATACAATGGCAATTACATTGGCAGATAAACTACAAGTTCCCCTGGTAATAGCCAGGTTCTTCTCCGTGTACGGACCAGCTGATAAACCAAAGAATATTATTCCCGCCATGATACAGGCGATTTGTACCGATGTACCTATAGATTTAACTCCTGGAGAACAGATTCGTGATTTTATCTACATAGATGATGTCATTCAGGCTCTTCATGCATTTTTATCGTACACTCCTTCGAAATATGACATTTTTAATGTGAGTACAGGGGAAGGTACAAACTTGCTTAACATTGCAACTATTCTTCAATCGTTAAACGGGAATGCTCACAAACTCTTTCGGTTTGGTGTTAAACCGTATCGCGATAATGAAATTATGAGAGTTGTGGGGGACGCAACAAAACTTGCCAAAAAAACCGGATGGACACCAAATACAACACTTGAAGAAGGACTAAAACAAACCTATATGTGGTACAATAAATTGTATAACGAGGTTTTTAATGAAACATAAATACAACTGGCTTGATTTTTATAAAAATAAAAAAATTCTGGTAACCGGGCATACAGGTTTTAAAGGTACCTGGCTGACAAAATGGTTGTGCACAATGGGGGCAACCGTGAAAGGTATATCTATTGATATACCTACCAACCCTTCCTTGTTTGAGATATTAAACTTATCTTCTGAAATAGAAGATTGTCGACTTGATATTAACCAATTTACTCAGCTACAGAAACAGATACAGCAATTTCAACCCGACATTGTGTTTCATTTGGCCGCGCAGGCAATTGTGAAAGATTCCTACCAAGATCCTTTTGGTACCTTACAGACGAATGTTATGGGTACCGCTACCTTATTAGAAATTATCCGATTATTGCGATTAGAAAAGGCAATTCTAAATTTACAATCGGTAGTAGTGATAACTAGTGATAAATGTTACGAAAACAGATATACATCTACGGGATATCGAGAAACGGATCCCATGGGGGGGTACGATCCATATAGTACTAGTAAAGGGTGTGCTGAATTAGTAGTACAATCGTACCAACGCTCCTTTTATTCTCAACTGGGTATAGGGTTGGCAACAGCTCGTGCTGGTAATGTTGTTGGTGGAGGAGATTGGGGAAATGCCAGACTTATCCCGGATATTGCCAGAAGTTTCTCTCGATCTGAGCCGGTTTTTATCCGTTGTCCTCACGCTGTTCGACCCTGGCAACATGTACTCGAACCTCTTTCGGGGTATTTGCTTTTGGGTAAATTGTTATCGGAAGATCCGATTCAGTTTTCAGAAGGATGGAACTTCGGTCCAACCTGTACCGAATTAGCTTCTGTTGAAGAAGTTATTCAATTGGCACTAACCTATTGGCCAAAAAATAACTACGAAGTTGAATCCAATTCATCTTTCCATGAAACCAATTTGTTGCAACTAGATATTCACAAGGCAGTAGCCAGCTTAGGCTGGAGACCAACCTGGAACCTGGAAACTACCATTCAAAAAACGATTCAATGGTACCAGACTTATTACACTTCTGGAAAAGAAAAAGCCTGTGAGTTGGTAACAGAACAAATAAACGAGTTTGAAAAAGCATGACAACCCTTCTTTATTCATTCGAACCTTTTGCCGAATTGAAGACAAATCCAGCTGCGGAAATTGTGAAACAAATTACCCAGCGAAACGCACAGTACACATCGGTTATTCTACCAGTAACATTTTCTTGTGGCGATAAACTGTCAAAGGAGATTGAAGACATAAATCCAGATTGTATTATAGGATTTGGGGTAGCCGCTGGCATTCCCTGCGTTCAATTAGAGTGCTACGCTTTAAACGAAATGGCAGCCAGAATACCTGATAACAATGGACGGCAACCGGAAAATGAGGTCATTATTCCCAATGCCCCCTGTGCATATCGTACAACATATCCTGTTTCTACGCTGCAACAAAAATTGAAAGAAAAAGAAATACCAGTTAGACTTTCCTACCATGCCGGATTGTATGTTTGTAACTATTCCTATTACTGGGCAATGCATCTTGCTTCCCAACGAAACATTCCAGCTTTGTTTATTCATGTTCCCTTGTCTACACAAGAAGCAGCGATTTCAAAAAGAATGATGGCTTCATTGCCCACGTCGTACCTGGTCGAAGCGTTACAATCTGTTTTGTAGTTGCGATAGTTATCCAACCCAACTACAGTGATTCAAGTATCCCAACCAATCGTTTTGCTTTTTCATCTGCCCCTTCTCGCTTTGCAATTTGTTTGTTCAATTTTGCATGTGTTTCAACAAGAGAAGGATCGGATGCATACGCTTCAATAGCTTGCATTAGTTCTTGTTTAGAATCTACCAAAAAACCGTTATAGTCTGGAATTAACAATTCTCTTGCAGAGGTAACGTATAATCCTGAAATAATACCCATACCCGATGCCATTCCTTCGGGAATGGTTAAACCCCATCCAGCATAAGAAGGATAACTAATAAGAACATCTGCCTGTTTGTATATATCTTGTACTTCTGTCCAACTAG
>CAYRBR010000135.1:0-3741 GCA_964422555.1 uncultured Caldisericota bacterium
GGAGGATTAAGGCGATAATCAAACTTAAAGATGACATGACAATGAATAGAAATCTATATAGTTTTGGTGTATCTTTGAATGGTAGATCTTTACAAGTATAGGAGAGAATTTTAGCAATCCTTTCTTTATTGGATAGATTTGCAAGTTTTAGCTCCAATTCCATTTTGTTGTCAGTAAAAGTGATGCTGTTTTTTAAATCGGGTAGTTTTACTTCATTTTCAGTTTTTGAGAACCGTATGTTTTTATCGGTAAGTGTTTTTATGAGCGAATCCATTAGTAGATTTTTATTAATTAATAAATACCAAGTTTTGTAGTTACGGATGAAGATATAGAGGAAACAAACAAAAATAAGAATCATCAAAAGCATATCGAAAGAAAAAGGTGTGGTAAAGTTATCAATAATTGTCAGTGAAAAAACATAAGCTAATAAAAAAGAATTTGTTACTCCCGAATAAGAGTACTTACATTTTTTACATTTTGTAAGATCTATATTGGTATATAAGATATACCCTAAACCAAGAGCAGGTGCGAGAAACAAAAGATAAAGTAAAACTATTTGAATAGCGTTTTCAGCGATATACATGTTATCTCCTTATTTTTTCTTCATAAAGAATCTGTCGAGGTTTAGGAATAGATTCAATAGGACTGCTAGTATGGCAGTAGTTGGTAATGGATCGGTGAAAAAAGTTTGAATCCATTCGGGGGCTCTAGCATATAATTCGGGAAGGAAAGCAGTGCTTAAACCAAACATTAAGGATATTCCTGCCACAAACGTTTTCTTTGTATCCCATCCTTCTTCGAACATTTCTTTTAATCCTGTACAAACCATAAAGCTTCCTGCAAACAACATGGAAGCGCCAAGAACAGGTTTCGGAATCAAAGATAGAAAAGTTACAAATTTTGGGAAGAAAGCTAAAATGCAGAACAGCACGCCGGCTCCTACGCTTATCCATCGGCTGACAACTTTGGTTGCACCGGCAAGACCAATGTTACTGGAGGAAGTATCGACTGCTAGACCACCAAACAATCCTGCCAGAGCAGTTGAGAACCCATCAGCCAACAAACCTTTTCGAATTGCTTTAAAGTTAGGTTTTTCTAAATTCGGTTCGGATATTTTTTGTGCTGCAATTAAATTACCAAACGACTTTAATGAGCCACTAATACCTATTATAAGGAAGGGTACCATTAACTTGTAATCGAACCGAAAACCCAAAAATTCTTTTGTGAACTTTGGTGTTGCAAACCATGGGCTAGATTGTAGAGCAGTTAAAGTTTGAGAGTAGTTTGGTAATAAAAAAATGGAAAGGAGCCAACCTGCGATAATACCAATTAGCAGGCAATATACTTTAACAATTCCTTTTCCCCATATGTTTGCTAATACCATTATTAGAAGAGAAGCAAAACCAACTAGAATGAAAACTGTACTTACTGAATCTCCCTTTAGAGCCACCCCATACAATGAAGTTACAGATGGTTTTACAATGCTTACACCTACCATAGCAACAACAAGTCCAACAACATAAGAAGGAAATATAAACTTGAGTTTTTCGATGATAGGGGCAATTAGCATTTCTACAATGCCAGCGAATAGAATCATGCCTTTCATTAAAGCTAAACCACCTGTCCAGGCAGCACTAAGCGAAAGGGAGAAATAGGATGGTCCACATACATTTGGGCATAGATATTTGGAGCCAATGAATGGGATACCAACTGATTGAACTATGGAACCAATGCCTGCTACAAGCATAGAAATAGAAACCAGTGTATTGGTAAATTCTAATGAGCCATTTAATTGATTTGCAAATAAAATGGGCAAAGATAAGGCGACCACCATTAAACAAACATGTTGTAGGGAAAGAAAGAAGAGATGATTTAAAGGGGGTACTTCGTTAACGGTGTATTGTAGTTTTTTCTTATTTTCACTCATAATTCCACTATTCCTTTTAATAAGATGGTTGGGGCAAATCGGTTATTGCTCCTACATAAAGTGTTTTTCCATCCAAAGAAGTTTTTCGGATATACATACATTTCTTAACAAGTTTTCGGCTGTAAAGACTTTTTGTCATAAATATTTCCCAGGTAGTATCTTTGTCTTTTAAATTGGTAATGGCAGAAGAAAAGGGTGTATGTCCTACGGCATCAACACATTCTATAACATTGGCTAAAGGAAACGTAACGTTCACGGCTGGATCGATTATCATTTCCCCTTGTTCATTGAAAACAAATATGCGAACTTCTCGGAAATTGTATTCTGTTGTAGGATCTTCCAATATGGAGAAGCAGTGTTCGGGATTGTTTTGAATAAGTTCTACTGCATCATCTACTATAATTCGAACGAATTCTTTTTCTTCGTGGGGGTAATTCATTCCTCCACCCACAAAAAGGGAGTCACCCTCGGGAGTTTTTACAAGAAAGTGGCACGATGATTTTTGTACCGGATAAAACGTGTTTTCTTCCCACCAGGAATAATGCACCCATGAATGAGGATTCGTTTCATTTGAAAGTGCGTTAAGAATTAACTGTGTTACGGGTTTACCATCTTTGTCGGTTAGATTTGACAAATTCTGTCCTTCGATTTCGGGCATACCTGCATGAAAGAGGTTGGTACCATTCATATCGTAAACATATAGATAAAAACTACTATTATGGTATTGCTTCCGGTGATTTTGAAAATAGGAAATACAGTTTTTACCTTTGTTTTGGGCAATTAAAGCTGCATCGTGTACAAAACTTACAAGATTTTTTGTGTCGTTATAGCTGTACATGGATGTATCGATATTACCTTTTTTAGATGCGTTATGTGTGCATCCAGTTACCCAAGGGAAGATTAGAAAAGCTATCAACAACCAAATTATTTTTAAGCGTATCTGCTTCATATTGCCTCTCCATTAGTATGCAAACCTTTATTGATATTGTATTATTATGCCACATGGTTATCAATGAGGAAAGTGGCACTTACATGAAAATTATTTCAAGTATTGTAGTATTTGTTCTTGTGTTTATTTCTACTTCTACCTATGCCCAAAAACTCTATAACAACTGGAGTATGGGACAGGTGGATGCACATAACTCTGGGTATGTATCGTGGGAAGTGCAACCCGATGCTACTACCCCAACTATGGAGTTTTCTTCCTATTTACCTGTTTCAACCAGGCATACTCCTATCGTAGCGAACAATTGTTATTACTTACTTGAAGAAGAAACAAATACACTTGTTTGTACCTCTCTTCATTCGAATGAGGTTGTTTGGAAGAAACAGTACCATTCTACTAGCAGCGAGTTGCAGTATGGCAATGTGTGTGCATACGATGAAACCAACCATGTGCTTTTATTGCTTGAAACGACAACAGGAGATTGGGACAGTAAGGAAAATTTTAGTTGTACTGTCACAGGTATACAACCGTCTACTGGGGAAGTAATATGGTCTGTGTCGGAGATGGATGGGTATGCTGGGAGTGTTGTAGTTGAAAATGGGATAGCCTACGTTAAGCTTCTTTCCATCATTGCAAACGAAGAAACTATTCTGCCCTGGATGGAAACAAGCTATTTTAGTGGGAAGCATGCAGTTCTAAGCATACAAACAAGAAATGGTTTAATTTTGTGGCAAGCAAAAGATTTGAGTGGGGGAGAAATTTGCTTTTATACGAATCCGGTGGGTGTAAGTGACAAGTATGTTTTAACTAGTGCTTCTATTAATTATATTCCAAAGAATAACGATAGGGGAAACTATGGGCAGATTGC
>CAYRBR010000136.1:0-3734 GCA_964422555.1 uncultured Caldisericota bacterium
ATTGGACTGCATTAGTACAGATAAAACATACGGGAAATGTGATTTTCGGTTGGGGGAATTATAATACAGTTCGAATTCTTCCATATACTCGGTTGCATATTCCTGTACATCTTTCGCAAGCTGAGATATTACTTCATCAGGTGTAGAAGCATTACATGCCAAATCAATTTCTGTAAGAAACCCAGTATAAGATTTGTCTTCCTCTTGTTCTAGTTGCAAGGTGAACTTTAGTTTGCCGAACATCGTCAATCTCACATTTCACTCACAAATCATCATATGTTTCGTCGTCAGGATTATCCCATATTTTGGATAAAATATGTTCTATACAACTATAAAATTGAGATACAGAACATTCTTCCAGGTATAATTCTGTAGCTTCATTCGTCTTCTGCTTTAGTTCTGAAAAAACATCAGAGACAGGGTATGCTTTGCCTGCCTTTGCTTCATCTAATCCCCGCTGCATCATTTTGTTGAAAGTAGTAGAATCCATTTCATCACGGCAAAGTATATTAGGTATTTTTTCATTTTTAGATTTCATAGCTAGTTTCCACATCCAAATATAGCCGAATAGCTTCTGTAATTCTTGGCAGCAAATCCTCTATAGTATTTGCTTGCGTGAAACAACCCCTCAATAAAGGTACAGAAGCAACAAATATCCCATCTTCATCTTGCTCAATTAGCACTGTAAGATTGATATTTTTTCTCATAAGTCTTTCAACCATTTACACCAATTGTTATGCCTCATAAACTCTGATTCTTTTATGAATTATTAAATACGTTTCTTTATGTAATGGACCAGCTACTATGTCTACTTATAAAAGGAGTTTATCTTCAATATCTTGTTTCAAAGCAACACATCCAGATAATCCCGCACTTTTTTTTCAACACGAAATATTCTTGAGTATTCTGAAAGTAAAGGAATGTTTTTATGAGATAAGCAAACATATCGCCTAAAGGCATCAGTAATTATTTGTATATCTGTATTGCTTCGAGTTTTCAATATATCACAAAGAGTACGTTCAGGGTTGTACACCCGAATTAGGTTTTTGCAGGGTGATTCAGCCCAAATAGCTCCAATCGAATGATATGTATTTTTAACCCTCACACACCGCAGGTTTTCATTTTTTGCAGCAGAAGTATTGTAATTAAGTGGAAATGTAAGAGTTAATGTAAATGGATTTCGATCAGTTAAATCATGTATAAATAAGGCTGTTTCATGTGAAAAAATACCTCGTTTAAACCTTGTTTGAAAAACCAGCATTTCGTCTTCCATTGCATTAGGAAGAACGTAAACACCTCGTGATATTTTCTCCAGGAGTCCTTTACTCAAAAGAGTTTTTAGATGGGATCGCAATATTCCTGCTTCTGATATCTTCTCAGTTGTTACGGTTCCATGGTTCTCGTAGGCTATTTGAAGAATTTTTTCTGCATTCGTAGTAATCGTAATCCTCACTTTCTTGCACACTATTTTACATTAAGTATGCAAGAAAGTCAATTACATTACGTCCGCAATGGTATCACTGTCTATAATGAATAAAGTAGGGTAATGAATCATTTTCTCAACAGATGTAGCAGGTCACTCATGCAACAGGATAAATGCGGTATCCAGTTTTGCGAACATCTTCCAGGAAGCCGCTTTCATCATGTGATTCCACTATTAATACAGGTTCAATTCGATTATCAACAGGATGAATTAGCTTAAACAATAACACCGCTTCATCTAAATAATCTCCTTCTATCTCATGAACAATAACGGCAATATCAATATCGCTGTTTTCTGTAGCAGTACCTTTCGCATATGAACCATACAGGATAATCTCAATAGGATCCATATGTCGAAGTACTTCCTGTACATACCGTTCAACTATTTCAATAACTGTTGTTCTATCCATTTCAATAACTCTTTAGTCTGATTAATAAAACAAATACATCGGTCATTATTAAGAGAAGAATAAAGATATTTTTTAACACTAGGATATCGAGCTTCAATGTTTAAGGGACTTAATGTATCAATCAAATCTTTTTGCTCTTGTGTCATCATGTTATATAATTCAGCAACAGCAGAAAGCTTCAATAAATTGTGAGTATAGGGAGGTGTTTCACCATTGAATTTCAACACATATACTGCTTTCAGTATTTTCTCAATTGCTTGATGACACATAAAACCAACATAAAGATATCGTTTGGTTTTAAGCATAGCTTCAGCTGTTTCTAAGTCATAACGAGCAATTTCAACCCAGTATTCTATTTTTTCATTCAATACTTTTTCCATATTTCCGATTCTTCCAAGTATAATTCTGTAGCTTCATTCAAGTTGTTCAATGCCTCTTCAACAGTATACCCTTGGCTAACTATGCCTATTTCACTATATTCAGCAACATAAATAGCATTTTCTTTGTGAACAGTTGCGGTTAAATTAAGATTTCTCATAGTAATTCACCAGCTTTTTGGCATAGAATAATGATTTTGATAAAGTGATTTCATTAGCACTATGATGTTGATATTCTTCTTCCTCTTCATGTAGTTTATACACTTTATCTCTTTTGCCGATTTTCACAACCAGTACAAAAATATTCTCTTTATCGATAGAATACAAAACCCTGTATAAACCCACTCGATAAGAATAGGTTCCTTTGTGTTCATGTTTTAATGGCTTCCCGATTCGGACAGGATCTTGAAGTAAATAGTGAGTCACTTTTTGTTTAATCAATTTAGAATCGGAATGACTAATAGATCTTAAATCCCTCAGTGCATCTTTCGACCAAAACAGCTTCCATTTTTTAGTAGCCAAGAATTTTGGTCGCTTCTTCGTCAGTATATATTTCAGGGTTATTGCTAAGAACTTCCATTACGCTACAGTAATCTTCATAGTCTTCTAAATATTCTTCCAAAGCTTTTCGGATAATATACGATTTGGATCGTTCTTCTTTTTTGGCTAACTGCTCCAGTTTTTCTTCCAGTTCTTTGGGTAATCGAACCGTTATCATGGCAAACACCTCATTCATTTATTTTGTTAAAGACTAATCAATATATTCGAGTCATACCATAATCACTTCTTGCAAGATACCCTCGCCAATTCTTGGTTTTAAAGTACTTCTCATAACCAAGTCAACCGAGATCTTTAGAACTTCTGACAATTCTCGTTCCATTTTCATAAAAGCAAACAGTCCTATAGGCGAAGAAAGTTCAATAAGAATATCGACATCACTGTCTGCAGTTTGCTCGTTTCGAACATAGGATCCAAAAACCCCTATCGTTTTCACATGATATTTTTCCCGTAATACTGGTTTCATATTTTGTATAGAAGATACGATAAAATTTAAATCTCTACGTACAGGTTTTTTCGGAGTTTCATTATTCACTGGATAAAGCACTGGGTTATCTTTCACAAAATGCATTACATGGTGTTTTTTTTCATAGTCTTCTAAATATTCTTCCAAAGCTTTTCGGATAATATACGATTTGGATCGTTCTTCTTTTTTGGCTAACTGCTCCAGTTTTTCTTCCAGTTCTTTGGGTAATCGAACCGTTATCATGGCAAACACCTTCGTTTATTTCTATTGTGCTGTATAGTTACTTTTGTTCATTCTACTAGTATACCCTATTACCATAGTAAATAAGGTTTTTATGGTATTCTGTTACCATAGCAGATATTGATCTCTTTAGAATCTTTATTGACAGGTTATTTAAGGAACTTCAGTTTTGTTTCAGTGTTAAGTATTATGTCTAGGCTA
>CAYRBR010000137.1:0-2526 GCA_964422555.1 uncultured Caldisericota bacterium
GTGCAAATACACACTACCAACCAGATGAAACTCTTGAAGGTTTGTACCGACTTGTATTTAGTGAGTGAGATGAAAGAGAATTTTGGTTGCAGTAACTTTCATTATAAAGTACGTTTTCAGCAAATGTTGAAACGTATGGAAAGGGTGAAACATGAGTAGGATTAAAAAAGTGTTGACGATTTCTCTAGTATTTAGCTTACTTTGTTCTCTTGTGGCTTGCACAGGAGTAACTCAAATCCCTTCTCCAGAAAAAGTAGTAGCGACAATAGTTGAAGAAGAGCCGGTAGAAATTTTAGAAGATTTATCAAGACCCTACATATCTGATCGAACATATGAGTATACGACACGACATGTATCTCCTTCAACTTTAATCTGTCCTATTGTAGCACCTGATTTTACTCCTGAAGAAACGGATACAATTTATGAGGATTCGCACATATGGTATGATAATTTTTATTTACGATCTTGTAACCCTAAATTGGCCAAAAACTGGGATTGGGTGGTTAATGTGCATCCTACCTACTTTCCTTTTTATGAAACAGAAGAGGGAAATATTTATTTCATTGGCTGGTACGAATCTATAACAAACTACAATAGGTTCGGTAATTTCCTAGGCGACGAAACAAGCAATGCTCGAATTTATATGAAATATCCGGATGAAAGAAATGGAAAAAAACAGGGTAATTTGATATGTATGGATCAGTACGGAATTGAGCAACCACTCTCTAATGTAGAGGCAATTACTTCTTCTGATTATCATGTTGAATATTACGAGAAAGCCAAACCTTGGGTTATCCTTAAGCGAGGTGTCCCAGATGTATTGAATCAGAAATATAATACGATTTTGTTGAACCTTGAGACGAAAGAAATGTATCCTTTTTCAGAAGAAGAAATCCAAATGTCTTCGGTAAAACCTTCTATTAATGGGTGTTTTATTGAGAGTATCATAGAAATCTCCGAAGAAAAAAAGATTTCTATTCCAATATTTCAATCTCCTTCATACTACCATAATGGCAACGTTGGTTTAGGTAAACTCCAACGCATATATTATTATCTAGATTTTACAGACAATACCTTTAAAAAGGTTTCATCCCCAACAAACACATGTAAGTTATTTACTTCCGCAGAAAGTAATCTTGTTGTATGGTATGATACAGAAAAATACAATGTATATGTGCAAGATATTGCTGTTCAAGATGAAGCTATACTAGTGCTGGAGAATATTCAATTATATCTCATTCAATCTTCCTCTAGTAGTTCTTTCTGGCTGCAACCATTTCCAGTTCAGGAAGTTTCAAAAACACTCTATTTACTGAATGTTAAAGATACGATACCTTCTGTTCGAGAAATTGAAGTACCCCCAAATCTGGCGGATTCCAGAGGGATGTATGTTGACCAGAAAGGACGCCTTTGTTGGATCCAGGAGGCTGACAAAAATGTAGTGTTGTATGCACTATATCCAGATGCTCCTGGTATTCTTCATCAATATCCCCTGGTAGCAGATTATCCAATAGAGTCGTTGCAAGTATCTGAATATGTCGATTCACAAAACGATATGCAAAGGGTTGTGGCACATTTGAGTATTATGTTAACCGATGAAAACTGGCATGAATTCTTCGAAGAGAAATCCACAAAAAATAGTTGTTCGGGTCGAATGGTAAAAGATTCTACTGTGCATGCATTGTTTTTGTACACTCTACCTGATTAATGCAAGATGGGTGATATGTGGGAGAAGAAGAGTAATAAAAATAATTGTAAAAAAAATATACAATGTGTAGTAAAAAAAACGTTTCTCTCACACCATTGAAAATAATTGCATATACTATTTACTTTTACAGAGAAAAGGCTATAACTTGAGAATAGAAAAAAAGATTGGTTCTTCAGCAAATCATGTGGGTAATAAATGTAAGATAGGATCCAGATTAATCTTTCCTGCTAGTAGATAGATCATAGTGATTAAGTTCTTGGTGGTTCGGTATCCTCTGGCTTTTCGTTTTGCTGCTTGGATAACACTGTTAATCCCTTCCAATACTCCATTGTTTACTCTGGATTCAAACCAACGAACAATCCCTTCCCAATGATTCAGAATTGTATTGGCTACTTGTAGTAAAGGTTGCAGCTTGGTTTGTTGTACGTGTTGGATCCATTCAAATAGGAAACACTCTGCTTCTTTGGCAGAACAGTCCCAGAACTCTTGAAACTGCAACTTCAATGAATATGCTTTTGCGGTTTCTAAATAGGGATTCTGTCGTAATTCAGCCAGATGTTCTTGTTGTTTCTGAGTGAGTTTATCGTGGTTTTGTAACCATAGATATCGACTTCTCTTTAATGCAGGCTGTTCTTTGCTTTCTTCTCTTCGTACTATATCCACTGCTTGGTTGACTAGTTTCATGATGTGGAATTTGTCAAAGGTTATAGCAGCCAGGGGAAAGAAGTTTCCTTGTCAAAGTCAAGATAAATATGGAGTTCATACTTTTCTTGTGTTTAGTGTTATGATAGTGTTCTTCCAGGGGGGTTGAATTCCCA
>CAYRBR010000137.1:2536-3476 GCA_964422555.1 uncultured Caldisericota bacterium
CACAGCTTGGTTGACTAGTAGCATGATGTGGAATTTGTCAAAGGTGATAGCAGACACGGACAAGACTTGTGCACAACCCTTGATATCTGAAGGGGACATATCCATGGCGATACTGTGAATTTGATATGGACTGCTGTTCTGCGTACAAAGGGCTTGGGCAATAGAAGAACAGGCTTCTTTTCCTCGTCCTTCTACGACATGAAAGACTTTTCTCTCCTTCATATCCACGGCCAAAGTAACATAATTGTGACCTCGTTTTCGAGAGGTTTCGTCCAGCCCAATAGAAGTAGTATTCGAACTATCTATGCTTTGGATTGCTTCTCCTACATAGTGTTCTAGTATGTTCCATATAGTTGTATCTCGTACCTTTGCAATCCGTTCCACTCCTTTGACTGTGGTTTCTTTACACAGCAGAAGGAGCAGGGATTCAAAGAGAAGGGTAAACCCAGAACCAGATCGTGCCCAGGGAACCTGTATCTGATGAATACCGTGTTCAGTACAGGATACGCGAGGCGTTCTAGCATGTAGAAAGGTTTTGTATTCAAAGAAGGATAAGTGCCTCCATGTTTTTTCTTTGGTATCGTAACACTTACAAGAAGCATGACAAGTAGGACATGAAAAGGAACTTCCCTTGTCAAAGTCAAGATAAATATGGAGTTCGTGCTTGTCTTGGTTTAGTATTATGTTAGTGATCTTCCAGGGGGGTTGAATTCCCAAGGCAGCTTGAAATAATAACGCTTCTTGTGTAGTGGTTTCCATCAAATACTCCTATTGTTTCACAATACAGCAAAATACATTCTATCCTAAACTCTTCTACGAGTTAGGCAACACAATCTGTAATTTCTGGAATATGATCCGTTGTGCTTTGGTGATTTCATTTAATAGGCACGTTTTCCCTTGCCAAATTGCCTTCTTTAGTTTGTGAAGTTCTCGAAACAAT
>CAYRBR010000137.1:3486-3734 GCA_964422555.1 uncultured Caldisericota bacterium
ATTACAATGCAACAAGTTATATACCATTTTTAATTCTTATAGTTTGAACGATTGTAATAAAAGTATATGATTCTTGTATGATGTTATTAAATTATTTACGGTTACCCATACGAAAGTGCGAGGAACCAATTAAATCCAATTGAAAAAGTATGGAGAATCACGCGTTTGAAGTTTACACACAATCGTTACTTTATGAGTATCTATGATCTAATGAGTGTACTGACCATGCAATTTTTCAGATGGAGTGA
>CAYRBR010000138.1:0-3732 GCA_964422555.1 uncultured Caldisericota bacterium
GTAGATATTGAACACGAATCAGAAGTTTTGGTTCGATTTACGAAAGAATCTGGAATTCGAAATCCGGTAACCCCAGGGGAGTTTTTATTTAGAGGAGCCACCAGTCGAGAAGTTTCGTATATTTCTTCTTCCAAAATTTCAATTCACGAATCGACAGTTCGAGCTGTTGTTGTGGATTTACTAGAGAAAACAATTGGACAGGAAACTTCTTTGCACCTAACTTTTACCACTGGACCTGCAGGGAATTTATCAGCAGGTGACAAAGTATATATATTTGTAGATACAAAATTTCAGTTTCCTTCTGACTATCAACATGGCATTATCTTTAATGGCGAAAACTTAGATTTGTTTCCTGTTATGATTTATCCCGATTCGGGAAAAATACAAATTACGATCCCAGAAGATATTGCAGAGAATGAACAGGTGTTTGTTCAGATAACCAAGGAAGCAGGTTTTAAAAATCCTTCTGTATCGGGAGATTATACGATTGGTGTATCCACTGAAAAGGAATCACAAACCATTTCGTCTAATTCGTTTCATGTGATTGATCTTCCCAAAACAGACCTAACTATATTGCCAGCGTTCCCAGATGGAGAAAATGATTGGTATGTGACTGAACCTGAAATTACGTTTACTGTATACAGTGAAGAACCTGAAACTATAACTACCTGGTTTTCACTCAACGGAGAAGAATGGATTCAATACAAGGAACCATTGAAATTGTCTTCCGGTGAGTTTGAGATTCGGTATTACAGTAAACAGGGTGATGCGAAAGAATCGATTCAATCGTATTCGGTGGCAGTGGATACATTACCTCCTTACTTACAGCTGCCCGAAGACGGAATTGATACCAACAAGAAAGCATATACTTTAGAGATTCCCGTGATTGATTCTCATTTTGCAAAAGGTTTTATTGGGGAAACCGAGATTACTTCTTTGGTAGACGGGAAACTGCGAACCATTGTTTTACTGGAAGAAGGCGAGAATGTGTTTTCAGTAGTTGTATATGATGAAGCTGGGAACCGAACTGAAAAGAATATTAGTATCAGACTCGATCAAACCCCTCCTGAATTGATTATTGAAAAACCACAATCGTGGGATAAAACAATTCGAAAATATATTGTTGTAACGGGATACACCGAAGAAACAGCGGAAGTTACTTTAAACGGAAAACGACTTCCTCTTATTGATGGACTTTTTACTCTACAGTACGAGTGCTCTCCCGGAGTAAATGCCTTAGAGTTCATTGCTACTGATAAAGCAGGGAATGTTACAAAGCAAATAAATCCTGTTCAGTATTACAAAGACTTCTGGGTTGAGTTTACGATTGGACAGCAAGTGGCCACTTCTGCTATGGGGAATATGGATTTGGGCTCAGCAGTGTTTATTCAGGATTCCAACACAATGGTTCCACTGGCTGTATTTACAGATTTATTGGGATGCACCATTGAGTTCGAATCGGTTTTTCAAATTCTTACCATTACGGATCCTGAGGGAATTGTGATTCAGGCTCAGATTGGTAATAATACGATTACAGTAAACGATGAAAAGAAGCAATTGCCAACTCCTCCTGTCATAAGAAATGGTCGAACGTTTGTACCTTTGCGTTTTCTGGCAGAGGAATTTGGATTTACCGTACAGTATATAAAAGAAAAAAATGTTGTTAAAATGGAGTTCCATGAAGATTAACCTGTTATATACACTTGCTTTTTTATGTTATGGAATTACGTTCTTTCTGTTTATACGTCTATTGTATTGGAAACATGTAAGCCGGAAAGAATACTGGAAACATAAGCAAGATATTACACAGCATGATATTTCAATGATTGCAACCTTTCAGGATATAACGTTACCCTATATATCCTTACTGATACCAGCTAAAAATGAAAGTGCAGTGATTCGACATACCATCCAGAATGCTCTTCAGCTAGACTATCCTGCAAGCCGATATGAGGTTGTTGTAATCACAGATGCACGAGAATGCAAAGAAAACGAGCAAATGATTGATACAATCTGGAAAGAAGTTTGTATAGTAAAACAACGGTTTATGGATGGTAAGAATCCTGATTACGAAAGCTTCACTATTGCAAATATGGGAATTAGTAATTCTTTCCACCGGGTTATTTTGATGCACAAAATGAAACATTTGTTACTAGGTTCTTTCTATAGTGAACTTTCCAGTAAATATGCTTCTGAGTTATCGTTTGAAGGAGATGCCAGTATTCTCAATTCGTGCAAGAGTGTGGTTGATAATACCATGAAACGAACGCCTACTTCACAAAAAGAGTTGCAACGATGCCTAATGGAATCCCTTCGAAAGGAGTTTCCACTTACTCCTGCTTCTGTGTTGAAGAAAATCATGGGGGACCTGGAGAATATCATTTCTCCATGGATACGCAGAGTATCTATTTACGAAATAAGAGATATTTCGCTGGAGGATGTTCGTGCCTCTTTCTCTACTACTTATTCTGTTTCAGAGTCTATGCAAACTGTTGCCATGCAGAAAGGTGTTAAGCTGAAAGTGCTGTCGGTACCCGAAAACTATACAGGAGAGTACCCGGTACAGTATGCTGTAGAAGGTACAAAGTCCACAAAAGGCAGAGCCTTAAATTATGCTTTGGATAAAGTCCATTGTGAAAGTGTAATGCTTGGATTTTATGATGCAGAAAGCAGGCCTGATCACTCTGTTTTGAACCATGTAGCATATCGGTATTTGCAGGAAAAAGAGGATTTGCCCATATTACAGGGTCCTTTATATCAAGTAAGCAATTACTATAACATGGGAATGATTTCTCGAATTGCAGGATTGTTTAAAGCAGTTTCGCACGAATGGTACCTTCCGATTATTTTTAAGAAACTTCCTTTTGTGGGGGGAACCAATTTGTATATTCGAAAATCCCTTTTACAGGAAGTTAAAGGATTTAATCCTGATGCTCTTACGGAAGATTTGGAAATTGGAATTCGTGCCTACATCCAAAAGGGAGTTACTGTAGAATTTTTACCCGTGGTGTCCACGGAGCAAACTCCTCCTTTCTGGAATCAGTTTTTTAAACAAAGATTACGATGGGCTTCAGGGCATTTGGAAGTAATGTCTTCCATTCGCAAATCGCACCCGAATCTGTATTGGGATTTGTTTTGGAAAGGTCCCTTTGAGTGGTTTTTATATCAGTTTTCCGGTATTGTGGTAATTGGTATGAATTTGGGTTTTATTGCTTCCAAGATAGGTTGGATTCCAAAACAAATGTATTCTGTTAATCCAGTTTTACAAATAGTGTTGTTATGTATGAACATTCCCTATGTTTTCTTTTCTTTTTATTGTTTCTATCACTATCAATTCACATTTGAGAAACAATTCCTATCATTGGATTCTTTTCCAGGGCTTGAGTGTGTTAAATTATTACTTTCAAGTCTTTTAGTATTCTTACTTCCCCTTCCCTACATCTGGGCGATGATCTTACGCGCCATTGGGAAGCATCCTACATCCTGGGTAAAAACACCAAGGACGGTTGAATAACAATCCCGTTTGATATCGTTAATTTGCAAAAAGTAAAAAAAAATCGATATTTTTCTAAATTCTATTGACACAAAGTCAAACTTTTTGTAAATTAAGCATATGCGAATAGATCGATTTAAGGAACGGGACATTTTACAAAAGATTGAACCGTACCGTGAATCGAAAGAAGCAGTAATTATCACAGGTATGAGGAGGACCGGGAAGACTACTCTTTTACA
>CAYRBR010000139.1:0-3699 GCA_964422555.1 uncultured Caldisericota bacterium
ATCCAACAAACTTTAAGAATACCGGCAAATGGTATTATATTGTTACAGCTGTTAGCGATGCATTAAACGAAGAATCACCTCCATGGTCAGAACGAACAGTAGACTTTACTTCCGGTAGTAAAAACGCTGTTCATTTAACCTGGTCTCCTGTACCCAATGCCAGTAAATACAAAATTTACAGAACGCAAGATGCAGGAACCTATAGAGAAGATTCTTTGGTTGCCGTTGTAAAAGCACCTTATACCTCTTACATTGATGTAGGTTGCGATGCTTTAACCGGTACTCCAAGACCTGAATATCGTTCTTCCTTTACTCGTATTTATCATGAACGCTTAGTACCAGCTACTGGTGCTTATATAAGTCGTCAAATGAATGAATATGAATTGTCTGATTACAAAATTGACTGTAAGACTGGTTTAATTACATTCCGTAAATCGTTAAAACAACTTGATACTGTTGTAGCCGATTACGATGTTGCCAAAAATGCTGTTAATGAAAAAATTGTAATTGATACTATTTCTGGAAGAGGACAGTTACGTCATGGCGAAGTAATTGACCCCGATATTTATGGTGAAGAAGAATACAAAATTGAAGTACGCAAAGTAAGTGCTTCTAATCCTAATTACCCAACCGTTCTGGTACGTGGCGTTGACTTCCAATTCATGGATACCAACAATGACCAAACCGAAGGTTTAAAATTAGGAAACATGGTATTCTATACCCAAATTAGTGATGGCGATTCTGTATTTATTGACTATTATTATCGTGAAAAAGTACGTGGCGATTTAGTTGCTGTTGCAAATGGTAATGAAACTCAGTTACGAACTCATCAAAATAATATCGTTCCTGGAACATATACGGTTTACAAAGGAAAAACACTATCCTCTGCTCCTGTCATTAATGTAATGAATAGTGAAAGAGGACCGGTTGTTACCTTTACAACTCCTGTGAATGTAATTCCTGATCCTGCCTATAAATTGAATCCAACTCCCGAATCAAAACGGGATGTAACCATTGTATTCTCTCTACAGACAGGCATTAGAAATCCGAATAAAACGGGTAACTATCAGTTATTCATTCGTACTTCTCAGGAACAAACCGAAATTTTATCGAATCCGTATTACATTGAAGCTGGCAACGAAACACAGAAGCTTCTGAAGTTAACCCAAGATCAATCCATTTCAGCTGGTCAGACTATTGCTCTAACCACCACTGTTCAAGATAATCTTGGAAATACAATTCCAAACGTAAGCATTAAATATACAATCGTTTCTTCTCCGAATGGCGAAGGTAAATTGAATAAAGAAAACTTCATTACAGATGCCTCCGGTAATGCTGTTGCCATGTATACCACTTCAACAACACCTGGTATGAACCATGTAACAGCGCATATTATTGGAACCCAACAAATGGTTACTTTCAAAATTAATGGTTTGTCTTCACAACCAATTTCTCGTATTGAAGTGCAACCAAAAGAAGCAAGAGTATTGTTAAACGGAACCCAGCTGTTTATAGCTGCTGGTTATAACAATGCAGGCGATATGGTACCAAACGTTACCTATAAATGGTCTGTGAGTCCTGCAAGCCTCGGAACTATCGATGCAAAAGGTAACTTCACAGCCGGTGCAAACAGTGGTTCTGGAACCGTTACTGCAGAAGCCTATGGTATTCGTGGTACTGCCAATGTTACTGTTGCCTCTGGTCAGGCAAAAGTAACTAGTATTGTAATTACTCCTTCAAAGGCTGATTTATCCGTTGGAGAATCTGTACAGTTTAATGCAAAGGCTTATGACGATAAAGGTATTGAGCTGCAAGTACCCTTTAGCTGGTCTGTCAGCAATGCCGAATATGCCACAATTACAAATGACGGACTCTTTACAGCCAAAAAACCTGGTACAGTTATTGTTATTGTAAGCGAACCAGGTGGAAAAAATCAGTTTGCTACCGTAGTTATTAAACAGGGTGAACCTGGTATTAGTTATATTGAAATTGTGCCAAGTGTTTATGAAATGAATGTTGGACAAATGTACCAATTCACAGTAAATGCCTACGATCAGGCTGGCGAAAAATTCACTCCAAACGGCGTTCAATGGACAGTCGTTGGAGGAATTGGAAATATCACTGCTACAGGTTTATTTACTGCAACAAATGTAGGTATTGGACAGGTAGTTGCCACCTTGAACGATTTAAATGCTTATTCTAGTGTTACTGTTAACTCTAGTCAGGAAGATGACAAAACCGGACCTGTGGTTACCGTTATCTCTCCGAAAGACGGTTCAACTGTATCTGAGAATAGCGTTATTGTACAAGGTACTGCTGTCGATCCATCCGGTGTAAAGCAAATATTGGTTAACAATATGCCTGCTACACTTAATGCAAATGGTACATTCTCTTCACAGCCAATTGCTATAAATGACGGTAGCAATGTCATTTCTATTATTGCTACTGACAACCGAAACAACACAACTATGAAGAGTATCACCGTTAACAAATCTGTGCCTGTTGTAATTAAATTACAGATTGGAAACAAAAATGCTGTGATTATGAAAAACAACATGCCACAATTTGTAACCATTGATTTAGCACCATTTACTGTAAGTGGAAGAACAATGGTACCATTGCGTTTCATAACCGAATCCTTTGGTGCTAAAGTTGACTGGAAACCAGATGTGCCAGCAACTGGTGAAGGTCAGATTACCATTACCCTAGATAAGAGCAATGGTGACCGTGTACAGTTGATTATGCACACTGGATCTACCTTTATGAAACGTGTTATTACCAAAAACGGTGCTACCACAGAAGAAGCAATCAACTATTCACCAGCACCTTATATTGTGAAGCCACAAAACAGAACTGTTGTACCATTACGTTTCATCTCGGAACAATTTGGTGCAAAAGTTGATTGGGATGCTGCAACACAAGAAATAACAATTACGTATTACCCATAGAATTTACCCTACAGGACTTTTACACCACATAATTGTCCTAGTGACATAGCACAACAACAATCGCAAACCGGGGCGGAGACGCCCCGGTTTTTTTTTATGAATTTACTTCTTTTTGGGTATATTAAGTATGGAATCTATTAAGAAAGCGAGTACTCTATGGGATATATATATGCGTTACTTGGTCTTGCCTTTATAATCCTCGTTCATGAATGGGGACACTACATAGCAGCAAAGCGAAATGGTATTGTTGTAGAACGATTTGGAATCGGTATGGGTCCTACTATAAAAATTGGAAAATTTCAGGCTCATTGGTATCGAAATGGAACCGAATTTTGTTTTTGCTGGTTTCCGATTGGCGGATTTTGCCAAATGAAAGGCGAAGAAGATGAAACCACTGGAGAAGGGACGTACAATTCTACTTCTCCAATGGGAAAATTCTGGGTTGCTTTTAGTGGACCATTTGCAAATTTTATTCTCGCTTTCACTATTTTATTTGTAGTATTTGCTTTTATGGGAAACCCGTTAGAAACCGTAGTAGAAGGCACTATGGAAGGGTATCCAGCAGTAGAGGCAGGAATTCAGGCTGGAGACAAAATAATTGGTGTGAACGAAACAGAAAGCGAAGAATGGTCTGAATTACAACCTTTCGTGTCTGAACATCCAGGGGAAGAAATGGTAATTACTATTCGACGTGGTGAAGAAACATTCCAAAGAGAAATTACTCCTTTGAATGAAGGTGGTATTGTAATGT
>CAYRBR010000140.1:0-3446 GCA_964422555.1 uncultured Caldisericota bacterium
CACAGTCTAATGCCACAAGAGTATCCCCTGCTACGTCCCAGGTTATAAAGGTATTATCGAGCGGAAGGACTGTATCCAATAAAATTGATTCAGAAGAAAGGGAAGTGTAATACAAAATTCCATCGGCTGTAGATAATAAAAGCATGGCGGGACTTGTTTCTGATTCCTGGAAAAATCTAATTTTTGAAAACCGCATGTCAGAATCAACAGAAAGTTTCTGTGTGATAGAAGAGTCGGTTATCACTCCGAGTTCCTGATTCTTTTTTGCTTCGATTGTATCTTTATAAAAATATAATCCCTGATAGTGTTTAAGAGGTATATTATTGGTAGAAAGAAAGTAAATATCATATGTTTCTGGATTTAACGTCATACTCTCAATATAAAGATAAGTATTGTCTTCATACCAAGAAGGTGTAGTAACCAATTTTGAAAGATGTGGATACATAGATTCTTTGTTGTATGTATATACTGGAGCTGTTAGCCATTCATTCACAGCAAAATACCTTTTGTTAAACTGTTGCACAGTATGATTCGTGTTCCCAAGCATAAGTAAATTCCCATTTTTAGTAACTACCGGATCAGTATAATACAAATCACCTGGTAGGGGTAAACCTTCAATATTAACAACAGGAATACTTTCATCTTGGGCATTTACGTTATTTTCTTCTTTTTGCTGGTTACAACCCATAAAAGAGAAGGAAAGAACTGCAACAATACAGATAGTTGCTATTACACTATACCTTTTCATTGAACACCTCCGAATCTAATTCCATCAACTTAAAAATTATCATTGGTCATCAGTTTAAAGAAACATATATCAATATAGTACACTTTGTAAGTTTAGTATTGTATTTTATCCGTTTTTTTTTTTTTTTTGCAAACAACTGAACAACAATATTGAAGAATGACTGAAGTAATCAATTGTCTTCCAATGCCTACCTGAAACTTGCATTTGAATCATATATGAGAAATACCGATAGGTTGATTAAAATTTATAAACATTTATGAACAATTTGTCTTTGCAATGCTTATTTAAGTAAAAGCTTCACAGTAAGGGGACAAAAATGCATAGACAGTTATTTATTAAAAGTATTTTGTTTTTAGTTGTTCTATCCCTTGTTTGTAGCAATGCATTTTCTAATTCTGTTCCAAGTTATGCTGTTGTAGAACCAGAATGTGACGTAACTATCCGAGGTCCTTTCACGAAAAAATACACAGGTATTGTTCTAAAAGTGTCTGTAGAAGACTCAATAATAGAAGATGATTGGATAATATTGTTTCTTCCTTCTACTTATCCTATACCAGACTATTCAGAAAAACGTGATGAAACAGGTAGGGTTACTACAACCCGAGATTGGATGTTGGGAAAAATTGATGTAAATTTTTTACCACTTGATCCATTTAAAACTTTACCTGTGCTAAATTATGCTGAAAACTCAATTGCATTTCCAATGCCAAGAACTCTTGAAGTGAAAGATAATGAAAAATCTTACCTCTTTATTAGCATAACAATGTATAGTAGCAGTAATGAAGGTAAGGGGAGTTTTGGGATTTGGCATAAATCATTTTCACACACGAAATATTCTGAAATTATTGAAATAACCAAACAACCCACCACTATAAATGATTTTTCTTTAGCTGTTGAAAATCCAGTTTGCAATGAAGTGAGTGATTGGGATATTACCTTCACTCATTCCTACTCATGGATTATTTATAAAAACCAATGTACAGTTTCTTTAAGCTTTAATGAGAAGTTAAAAATTCCTGCGTCTATTGTGAATTCAAGAATTACAGTTAACGGTATCCCTATCTATGAAACGAAGATTTCTGATAAATACTTGTCAATTGTTCTTCCTATAACTATATATCCAAATGATAAAGTACATATACATATTCCCAAGTTTTTTGGATTAGGATTAGGAGAAGAATTTGGGATCTATGACTATGAAGCAAAAGTATTAATATCTTCTGTATTGTATAATGGTCTTAAAAGTAACGGTTCTTTCCAAGTGTATCCAGGAAAACCGTACATAACTGCTAGTAGTGATATTGTAGATACTCAAACGCAATATACCCTTAAGTGGTATTGTGATCAAGAAGAAAATCAGAAAGATTCGGTAGAAATTCGATGGCCCAATAATTACCAGATTGAAGAAGGATCTGGAATATACTATAAATGGGGTCATAGTTATGCAAGATCTAAAAAAACTCCCATTAAAGACGGAACTTTATCGGTACCTTTTCCAGACGATATGCCTAAAAACGGAAGGTACGAACTAACTTTTTCAGAATACTCACCAGATCGATCTTCAAAAAAATTTATCAACCCTTCTGTTAAATCTTTGCAATTCTCATTCCGTTATCCTTCACAAGAAGAGTGGACACTTTTTACTCCAATGGTTTTAAAACCAAATGGCTTTCATATAAAGTATGCTTCTATCGATTCGCCTGTAGTTTCAGATGATTTTGAATTTGAGTGCAGTTTACATTCTCAAGAGTTATTTCAGCATTTGACAGACGGATTTATTGTACACTTGCCATCCAATTACCAACTACCATTAGAGTTACCTGATAAGAGTGTTTTTATCAATGGAACAGGAACTACGATTTATCCTTCAATTCAGATAGTTGGCACTTCAATACTAGTAAAAACTCCTACGGATGAATTGAATCGCAGGTATGCCGATAAAACGGAGTGTCGGTTTAAAATTTCTTCAACTGCTGGTATTTTTAATCCACATCAGATTGGAAGTGAAGTTAAAATTGGAATAGAAACAAAGGCAACAAATTTCACTGACTGGACTGGTAGTTGGATTTTATTAGGGCAACAAAAAATCAGCAGTGTGAATGTAATACAAGGATTAATGGGGGAAAATGAATGGTATGTTTTGCCACCTTTCATACACTTCGAAACTGATGAAGTTGGTTTCGTTGTTTTGAATAGGTACTTTGTACAACTCCCTATAGATGACATTCTATTATTAAATGGTCAACATATTACTTATTTCAGACTAAGTAATGAAGCTACGCCTGATTCATCACGATTTTCAAAAAATTTCTTAGTGAAAGTGGATACAAAAACTATTTGTTGCGAAATATTGCAGCCCAGAAAGGAATGGCAGATTGTTACAAATATTCCCTATGTAGTAAAAGGAATAGTAGAAATACCTATTACAGTTGATCGATATAATTTTCTGAAGCTCATAGATCAATCAATACAGATTCAAGGTAGGGCTTGTGTAGTGCAACCAGATGGAATATTCCAAGCAGAAATTCCTTTACAAAATGGAAAGAATGAAATACCCATAACAATTACAGATTGGGCAGGACATACTCAAACCATTATTCGACATGTGTATCATGGAAAAGGGGTTGAAGTTCAAATTGGTTCCAAAACTGCTCAGGTGAATGGTCGAGAAGTAACTCTTTCAACACACCCAGTAATT
>CAYRBR010000141.1:0-3336 GCA_964422555.1 uncultured Caldisericota bacterium
ATTTGGGTTTGTTTCTGGATTTAAATCAATCCTATATCCAGTTTTTGAGAGCCCACTGAAAAAATGCACGTAATTTTTAGTGCCGAGTATTTCCTCGCATTTGTTTTCGAATCCAAGAGGATAACAACCTGGGTATTTTGCTGCTGGCCTTGGAAGCCACAATGTTTCAAGTGGTATTGCCATATTTTCAATTCCTTATCCTTTGATTTGAGTTTGTCATTTCGAGTACCCCCGGATTGATCATATATTGGTGACCGTGCCTGTTTGGTAAGACCTGCCAAGGTTTGTTTTTATAAGTAACCCTTCCTTGGTTGCTTTTTGATAGAAGCTTTTGTTTTTCAGTTTATAGGGAATATCCATATAACAAAACTTAATTCCCCCGAATCCAGTGGAGTGTAATTTCTTAACCCATTCTATGGTATCCCATTTGCTGGTTTTTTTGCCCAACACAACCACCTACTTCAAAAACCCATCTTCTGTGAGCTGGTCCATATCCATGAACCATGTGTCATCCCCAGTTTCTGATTTTAGGACGTAGGGTTGGAGCTGTCGCATGTACTTGTTTAGTGTGCGATTGTCTCCCCCAACCATGTTCAGGATTGCCCTTTGGAAGTGTGCATCGTGTAACTCGGTGGTGTTGGTCGGTTGATATTTATCAACGATGAATTTGAGGATGTTTTCAGTGTTTTTTTTTGTAGGTGATCTTTTCCCATTGTTTGGAATATCTTGTTCCCCGTAGAGAATGTTATTATCCGTTGTTTGTGACAGTTTTAACTGGTTCTTTTCGGAAAATTTTCCTTTTCTGTTTTTTCCCGATTCTTCGAGGTGTGTGTGTGCAGGGTTCTCAAGAGAGTCCAAATATAACTCAATTGCATTCTCAATTTCCACACCCAAAACAGCATGAGTTTTTCCGTACTTGTTTATAGTGTGCGTTCTGATTCTATCCATTACAGTTTTGCGAATTGTTACCCGCAATTCATACATTTTTTGTTTACTTTCTGACATATTACACCGTCCAATTCTATATATCAAATCGCATCTTTTAGACAATTATATACATTATACGTTTGTATATATAAGTTTTGTTATTTGGTTGCGATAAATCATAACTTATCTGTGATTCCCTTAACGAATTGAATGTTATATTTTACTTTTAAACCGTTTTTGTGATATATTGGATATATTTTTCTCTTCTTTTGTTTTTTAGAACGTCACGATAATTATATATACTTATACAACATAGTGCTAACGAACAAGAATATTTAGTATAAATATTACTAAAAGAAATATTTATCAAAGTTCTTATCGTTATCAGTAGGTTCTGTTTTAATATTTTTACATAAAATACAGCAAAACAATTCTCTAAAAATCCCTGCACACACACACACCTCCAAGAAAAAAGATAAAAAATGGTGCAATATCACACCATTAAACTTTTAATCAGTTCTATAAAATAAAAAGAATAACTAAAACCTCCCAAACCAAACGGGAAGAAAAAAGGAAATGGTATCATTTTTTAACCTCCTGAATATTTATTTAAAATCACTTAATAATTTATATCCTTGAAATTTCATTAAAGTTTGGGTGTCTTTAATATTGTACATTGCGGTAACTTCTTTCCAGCTAAGATATGCTGTGCAGAACCTACACCCACATCGAGGAACCCCAAAATCATATACTTTATTATAATCCAAATTTTTCAACTTGATGTAATCCCAAACATCCTGATCTGACCAATCGGCTATTGGATGACATTTGTATATTTTTTCTGATTTGTGCCAATAATAATTTCCCATTCGTTTTAACATCATCATTCTGTTCCGACTTTCATCAGCAGTCAGCCCCGTAAAAACCAAATCTGGTTCATTTTCTTTACAATATTTTTTAAACGGATATTCCTTTAAATGTTTGCAACACTGATTTCCATGTGATTTAGCTTTTGATTTCATCACAGGAAGTCCATATTTCCTTGCACAATCCCAAAACGATATTTCAGGAGTTAATTCAACTATATTTTCAATCGTTGATATAAAATCAAGGGTTTCTGGATATTCGTTTCCAGTATCCTCGAAAACTCCAACCACATCCAGGTTTATAGATCTTACAAGATCAAGAACCACTAGTGAGTCTTTCCCACCACTAAAAGCTATAACTGGATTCTCTGATTTATCCAAAGCGTTTTTTATAAGCTGTTTAGCATCGTTTATTTTTATTTGCAGAGATATTTTCGATGCGGCCTCTGAAATGTTACCATTGCGATTATCTGAAAAACATGTCATTTTATCACACACCAAACATTTAGTCGTTTTCACGGTAACAATGTAACAAATCTGTATAATGTGACCTCTTTTCATGTACCACATAGAAATTACAACCTTCCAACATTCTTATCATATCACCAACCTTTTCGCCATGGAAACTATGAACTTCCATTTCTATACGTCTTATACCATCCAGTTCATTAGCTTTTATGCACCACTCACCACCTTCACAATCACACTTCAAGAAGTCAACCACACCACCGGACATATCAATTATATCTGTCAGTGTATATCCTTTAACTTGTTCCGATCTTCCACAGTAATCAATCTGTAGGTTATCTCTAGGCGACAGAGCACCCTCGATAACTTCAACATTATTGAAATTATTCAATCCAATATTAGATTTCAATTCTTTTACATAAAGAGGTTCAACCAGAACAACTTTCTTACATCTACTCGCTACTGATAGACCAAAACCACCAACATTAGCCCCGATGTCCAGAACAACGTCATCCTCTTTTAGTTTGCTACTATCATATTCTGTTTGTGTTTGCTCGATCATCCTGGCATTGAAGGGACTGAAATAAGTACCATTCAAACACAATTTGAATATATCGTTATTAACGACGCTATGCGAATCACTTCTAAAGCGATTGTTTAAGAATTTTTGAGCGTTTCTTGTTCTTACAGCATCTTCTAATATATGTTTCCAATTCAAATCATCACATCCAATCAATTAAATGTTTTTAAAATTCTAGTTGCAATATCTTCTATTACAGGAACAGAAACAGCGTTTCCAAGACATTTATAACGTTGTGTGTCCGAAATTCCCTCTGCCCAGTTATCAGGAAATCCCTGTAGCCTCACACTCCTTACACAACACAAGGCCATATTTGTCATGGGTCCTCATTATTTGATGGGGATCGGTAACCTCTTTCCCACAACCACTACACACCTGGCTCATGTTATCTACTCTCCAGTTCCATTCTAACAACGGTTTGGAATGGGCTGTCGTATTTTCTATTAGTAGCCCCAATCTCTTCATAAAACATAGTCCGAAGTCAGCTTTTACAAT
>CAYRBR010000142.1:0-3334 GCA_964422555.1 uncultured Caldisericota bacterium
GAATAATGGCTCATATTGACGCGGGTAAAACAACAACAACTGAAAGAATTCTTTTTTATACTGGCCGTAAACATAAGTTGGGTAGTGTAGATGATGGAACTGCTACTATGGATTGGATGGAGCAGGAGAAAGAGCGTGGTATTACCATCACTTCCGCTGCTACAACTGCTTTATGGAAAAATCATAGGATTAATATAATCGATACACCCGGCCACGTTGACTTTACTGTTGAAGTTGAGAGATCACTAAGAGTTTTAGACAGCGCAATTGCGGTCTTTGATGTTTGCGCAGGAGTGGAACCCCAATCTGAAACAGTTTGGAGACAAGCTGATAAGTATAAAGTTCCACGAATTGCATTCATGAATAAAATGGACAAGTTGGGCGCTGATTTTGAAATGTCTGTTAAAAGTATGATCAAAAAACTTGGAGCTAATCCTTTACCCATACAACTTCCTGTTGGAGCTGAAGAAACATTTAAAGGTGTTGTAGATCTTGTGCAAATGAAGACCTTGTTATGGGAAGAGAGTGAAGGTGCAACATTCATCACGAATGATATTCCGGAAGATTTGATGGAGAAAGCAGAAGCCATGCATGAGGATCTTGTAGCAAAAATGTCTTCTATTGATGAATCCATTATGGAACATTATCTTGAAGGAGAAGAGGTTCCCGTTGATAAACTAAAAAGTGCCATTAGAAAAGCTACTGTATCCGGCGAATACGTTCCTGTACTATGTGGCACTGCTTTTAAAAATAAGGCTGTACAACCTTTAATTGATGCTATTGTTGATTTTTTACCTTCACCTTTAGATGTGCCACCCATTATAGCTAGTATTCAGGGAACTGATGAGACAGTTGAGTTGAAGGCAGACCCTGATGGTCCTTTTGCAGCACTTGCTTTTAAAGTTGCGTCTGATCCTTTTGTAGGGCGTTTAACTTATTTTCGAGTTTACTCTGGAAGCCTAAAAAAAGGTAATTATGTTCAAAATATCAACAAAGGTAAAAAAGAACGCCTTAGCAGATTGATCTACATGCATTCAGACAAACGCGAAGATGTAGATGAGGTAACAGCCGGTGAAATTGTTGCAGGCATTGGGTTGAAATTCACCTCAACCGGCGACAGTTTATCCAATAGCGACACACCCATATTATTGGAAGAGATGATTTTTCCAGAACCAGTTATACAAATTGCTATTGAGCCTGAAACAAAAGATGATCAAAATAAACTGGCAAAAGGGTTGATCGCCTTAAAGGAAGAGGATCCTACCATAAGAGTCATGATTGAAGAAGAAACCGGACAGACCTTGTTAAGTGGAATGGGAGAATTGCATCTTGAAATCATCATTGATCGTTTGCGAAGAGAATTTGGAGCAAACGTTCGAGTGGGAAAACCGCATGTTTCATATAGGGAATCTATACAAATTCCCGTTGAAACAGAAGGTAAATATATCAGACAAAGTGGCGGAAGAGGTCAATATGGGCACGTTAAGGTTAAATACGAACCTCTTGAAAGTGGAAAAGGCTTTATTTTTGAAGATGCCACAATTGGCGGTAGTATTCCAAAAGAATATATCAATCCAATTAAAATTGGCATTGAAGAATCGATGCAGGACGGTAACGTTGCAGGCTACCCCGTTGTAGATTTGAAAGCTACTTTGTATGATGGTTCATATCATGAGGTTGATAGTTCTGAAATGGCATTTAAGATTGCCGCTTCCATGTCTCTAAAAGAAGCACTAAGAAAAGGAAATTCTTATTTACTTGAACCCATAATGTCCGTAGAAATTACAACACCCGAAGAGTATATGGGGGATATAATTGGTGATCTGAATACGAGACGAGGTCGAATAGAGAAATTCGACAGTAGATCCAATGCAAGAGTAGTTGAAGCATTCGTGCCTTTGGCGGAATTATTTGGTTATGCCACAATACTCAGATCTTTAAGTCAAGGACGTGCAACTTATACTATTCAGTTTTCGCATTATGATCCTGTAAATGAAAAGACACTTGAAAAGATTTTACATAGGAGATAGATGATAGTTATTTGTAAGTTATTAAACGATAATGAGGAGGGAAACTACAAATGGCAAAAGAGAAATTTGAACGAAACAAACCGCATTTGAACATCGGGACTATTGGTCACATTGACCACGGGAAAACAACCTTAACCGCTGCTATCACTAAAGGTCTTAGTTTGAAAGGTCTTGCAGATTTTGCTGCGTTTGACACCATTGATAAGGCACCTGAGGAAAAAGCAAGAGGTATTACAATTAACACCGCACACGTTGAATATCAGACTGAGAAGAGACATTACGCTCATATTGACTGTCCAGGTCACGCGGACTACATCAAGAACATGATTACCGGTGCTGCCCAGATGGATGGTGCTATACTTGTTGTTGCTGCCACAGATGGTCCTATGCCACAGACAAGAGAACATGTATTGCTTGCAAGACAGGTTAATGTCCCTGCAATTGCTGTCTTTTTGAACAAATGCGACATGGTTGATGATGAAGAATTAATAGATTTGGTTGAAATGGAAGTGAGAGATCTTCTCAGTAAATACGAATTCCCCGGAGATGATGTACCGGTTGTTAGAGGTTCTGCATTAAAAGCTGGAGAAGAAGACAGCACAGATGGAGAATACATGCAAGCCATTTACGAATTGATGGATGCTTGTGACGATTACTTCCCTGATCCCGAAAGAGAAACGGATAAACCTTTCCTCATGCCAATCGAAGATATTTTCACAATCACAGGTCGAGGGACAGTTGTTACTGGAAGAATTGAAAGAGGAACAGTACATCCCGGAGACGAAGTTGAAATGGTTGGAATCAGACCAACTGCTAAAACGACTGTAACCGGTGTTGAAATGTTCAGAAAACTTCTTGATGAAGGTACAGCCGGAGATAATGTTGGTTGTTTGCTTAGAGGTATTAAAAAGGACGAAGTCGAAAGAGGACAAGTTCTGGCCAAAACAGGATCCATTACACCACACACGCACTTTAAAGCAAATATCTACGTACTGAAAAAAGAAGAAGGCGGAAGGCATACACCATTTACAAAGGGTTACAGACCTCAGTTTTTTATCAGGACAGCAGATGTTACC
The DNA here is from genome assembly GCA_964422555.1 of uncultured Caldisericota bacterium. Taxonomy (GTDB): domain Bacteria; phylum Caldisericota; class Caldisericia; order UBA6126; family UBA6126; genus JAGLCW01. The sequence continues at coordinate 3,107 of CAYRBR010000142.1, forward strand.
GGAGAAGTTGCCAATCTTGGTGATGGTGTAGAAATGATCATGCCTGGAGATAACATTGTCAGTGAAATTAAGCTGATCAAACCCGTAGCTCTTGAGAACGGTATGAGATTCGCTGTTAGAGAAGGCGGAAGAACAGTTGGAGCTGGAGTTGTAGCTGAGATAATCGAATAATCAACAGTAACTTACTGTTAATTATATCGTTACTGCTTTTGTGTATAATGCTGGGGA
>CAYRBR010000143.1:0-1733 GCA_964422555.1 uncultured Caldisericota bacterium
AAGTATCATATTTCTCCGAATGGACCTGATTCATGGAACAAAGGTTTTACGGGTGGTTCGGATGATCATGCCGGACTATGGATTGGTTCTACTTACACAAAAACAGTGGCAGCTTCTAAGGAGGATTACCTTTACAACCTTTTGCATAAACATACTAAGGCAGAAGGGAGTAACGGTAATTATCAGCATATTACTGCTACTGTGTATAAAACAATACACAACTATATCAAAGACAAAAAACCAAAATATGCAAAAGGTTTCCTGTCTACTCTTACTGAGAGCTTTTTCATGGGGAAATCATTATCGTTTTTTTCTCGAGCTAGATTAGAAGTAACTTGCTGGATTATGATTTTTAGAAAAAGTAGTGTTGGGTTCCAATTACTGAGAACTCTAAAATCTCTTTTGAATGAACCGTATTCCTTAGAAAAAAGAATTCATCATTTGTATCAAGAATTGAATCGAATTGTGGATGTATCTCTAGCAGAAGTTTGTGATTCGTTTATTGGAGATATGCAGAAGGCAAATATCCGATCTCTAGTTTCAAAGCTGGGAATTGTTCTTCAGTCTTTTCTAGTTATGAGTCCTTTTGTTGCTACTCTAAAAGAACAAAATCAGCAAAAAGACATTTTAATGAAGCTAAGTGATCGATACTTGTACGACCCCAAACACAAAGAAAGTAATATTTTCTGGTTTTCAGATCATACCTTACAGCCCTCTTCCAAAAAGGAAATTGCGGCAATGAATACGATCACTGATGAATTAAACCACACCATAAGCTATGTTACATTAAATGCAGATGCGAGTAATTTCCTTGAGGAAGGAAATCTTGTTTTGTTCCCTTCCATTTATGAGTTTCCAGTTTCCTTTGAAAATATGGTTAATATGAATCTCAAACTTCCATCAATATTAAAAGCTCTAGAGTTTATAAGCCAAAAGAATCCTACCCAAATAGTTGTTTCTACCATTGGACCTATGGGTTTGCTGGGTTTGCTAATAGCTAACCTGATGCATATACCTGCAATTGGAATATACCAAAGAGTCTTTTCTAGCGATGTTAAAAAAAGTTCGGAAAGTGAATTTATGCAAGATATTATTAAGCTCTATGAGCAATGGTTTCGCGGTTAGACAAAATAGTTGTCTCTGATGAAGTTGATCAGATGCGTTTGACTAAAAAGGGCTTAGATGTAGATAATATCATATGCTGCCCTACTGAAGTTAATGTACCCTTTTCTATATGTGCAGTAAAAAACTTAACAACAACCTCGATTCGCTGTTAGTGAAAATTGTTCAATCGTGTAACAAAAAGCATGACAGGATACTATTTAGTTAATATGAACTGGACTGCGAATTAATCCCGGCTGAAGATATCTTGTGTAAAGACTTTTTGTTTTACATCCAATAAGTCGTTGGACCACCTGTTTGTAACTATTATTTCTGATTGTTCTTTGAATTGTTCCAGGTTATCAAGTTGTTCGAAGTTGGAATTGAGCGTACCTTTGCATAATAGAGGTTCATAAAGAAGACACTTGATTCCTTTTTTCGAAACTAGAGCAAGGATGTCTTTCGAAGAAGAGCAGCGAAGGTTGTCTGAATCTGTTTTTGCTATTAATTGTTGCGTTAACTACTGTTTTCTTTATTAGCTATTTTACGCAACTTGCAGAGGGAAAGACTTCGGAACAAATCACCTATAGTGAATTTTTGCAAATGGTGGAAGATGGAGAAGTAGAAAGTGT
>CAYRBR010000143.1:1743-3311 GCA_964422555.1 uncultured Caldisericota bacterium
GAAAAAAACCAACATTTTTTGGTTTTTTTGCTACTATCTGTCGAACAATAAATTCTTTTCTAATCTGATTAGAGTCGACAACTGCCTGAATTAATGATTGAGGAATGTTTTTATAATGATGCAGTAATTGCTTTGTATCTTTTGGTAGACAGTATCCTCCATAACCAAAAGAAGGATTGTTATATTGGTTTCCAATTCGAGGATCCAGACACACTGACTGAATTACGTCTGCCGTTTTTAAACCATTCGCAGTGGTGAAACTATCTAGCTCGTTAAAGAAGGCAACTCTCATTGCCAGGTAGGTATTGGAAAAGAGTTTACAGCATTCTGCTTCCTCTAAATGTGTGTAAACTACGGGAACTTCTTTATTTTCGATTTCTTGTAGCCACATTGAGACGAATTTTTTTGCTCGTTTTGATTTTTCTCCAATGATAATTCTGGAAGGATGAAGATTATCGTGAAGTGCTTTTCCTTCCCTAAGGAATTCTGGGGAGAAAACAATTCGATCTGTATGAAAAAGCTTTCTAAGTAACCTTGTATATCCTATGGGTATGGTGGATTTGATAACAATTAGAGCACTGGAGTTGTATAAGATGATGTCTTTTATTACTGAAAGAATGCTCTGTGTGTTAAACGAGTTCGTTTCTGGATCGTAATTTGTAGGCGTGGCAATAATAATATAGTCAGCATTTGAATATGCTTCCTGAGGTAATTCCGTTGCCTGGATTGAAAGTTGTTTTGTAGTTAAATAATTTTCAATATCAGGGTCTTTAATTGGAGATTTTTTTTGATTGATCAAGCCTACTTTTTCTTTGTTGATATCTAAGACAAATACATCATGCTTTTTCGATAGTAAAACAGCGTTGGCTAGTCCAACATAACCCATTCCAACCACAACAATTTTCATATAGTACTCTCTTCCTGTTTAATTTTTTACCATATCTGAGTAGAAATATCTTGCAGTTTTCCAAGGAATGTATTCTGTAGCTCTTCTGGTTGGCTCTGGTGTTCGTTTATCACCGTATGATAGTGCTTAAGAAGGTTGTGGAATACCGATTCCCAGGATTTATTTTTTGCATAGATTCGAGCATTTTTTGCAAAAACATTTCTTTTGGATGTGCTATTCACTAGAACATCAATTGCATTGGTGAAACTGGCAACATCATTTGGTTCCGATAGCAATCCATTGTATTCGTGAATAATGTTCTCTTTTAAACCACCTGCTGCTGGTCCTATAACGGGTAACCCAGAGGCCATTGCTTCGAGTACAACATTACCAAGGGTTTCGGTAGTGGAAGGAAATGTAAAAATATCTGCAGCTGCGTACAGATTGTACAACTGCTCTTTTTGGAGATACCCTGTAAACAGAATGTCGGGATTACTTTTTTTAAGAGTTTCAAGTAATGGACCACCTCCTGTAATTACAAGGCATAGTTTATCATTATGTGTGTTCTGTAGTTTGCGATAGCTTTCAAGGAGAATATGAATGTTTTTTTCAGATGAGACTCTTCCAACGTATAGTAGAATAATTCGGTCAAGTGGAAGATCTAATTCTTTTCGGATTTCTT
>CAYRBR010000144.1:0-3214 GCA_964422555.1 uncultured Caldisericota bacterium
TTTTCATAGTAGAGTCCTTTCTGTTATCAGGAACATTATCTTCTACATTGTATATGCAAAAACATTGGAATCGTTACAGAGAAAATGAAAAAACTTGTTATTTTTAGCAGATACCACAATAAAAAAAAGCAAAATTTTGTAAACAAGCCTTCCATATTATAATTGTTTTAGGAATTTTTTTATGAAATAGGCAGGGGGTATAGATGAAAAAACAAACGAAAACCTTTCTAAATGAAATGATATTGATTACGGTAATTGTAGTTATAGCTATGGTACTACCAGCAATATTTATGGGATACAGTCATATTTTTCATACTGCTAACGAAAGTTTTGCAGATGTTCCTAAAGAAGAAGAGAAAGAATTGATTGTATATCCCTTGGAAGAAGAGGCGTGTGATTTAGAATTTCCAAACGATCAGTTTGATTATGTGCAAGAGATTGTCGTACACCCCGAATATTTAATGAATGGAATAGAAGAAGATAAACATTATAGTAGAAATGAAAAGAAGAAACTGGCATTACAGATCGATACATCCTTTACCGATCATGTTGTTTGCTTTCCTGTTTCCATTTCTCATTTGTATCAGAATGCTTCCTTTGTGTTTAAACCGGAAACAATTGTGTTGTTCGATTCTGACAAAACATCGTACCTTCCCTACTGGATACAAGACGATTACACACAGGAAATTTTGCTTTGGGTGCGACTACCAGAGTATCATTCGCAAGAACAAAAGAAGTTATACATAGCTGTAAACCAGAAGGCCGATTATTCCTTTGTGCCTGAATCGTACCGTTTTTCAGACAAAAATTCTGTATTTATTCAAAAGGACACATCTTTAATTGGGTGGTACTCGTTTCTACAAAGTAATGAAACCTCCCGTTTTGTCATCCCCGATTTATCTGGAAATGGGCATGATGGTAAACTTAGTAACACTGCTCCTTCAGGCTTTCTGTATCCTGCCAGTTATATGGATACTTCTGATTTGGAGTATCAACAAGTCTATTTTGCACAGTGGGTAACAAAAGAGCAACCCAACTACTTTATTTTAACATTAGGAGCAGAAACGTTGGATTTTTCGAAAAAAGGTTCACTTGAACTATGGGTGAATCATGAAGATGGCCCTATAAATGGACCAACCTGGAAAGATGAACGAAATAAACAACTACTACTTGTAACGGATCCCACTGGGCAATTTACGTTGCAGTACATAAAAGATCAGTTTTTGTTTTCACCTGCCGGAGAAGAAACCACCATGGTGTTTCCTTATGAACCCGAAGAAGATGAAGTTTTTCAAGTTGTAGTGAACTGGGACTTCTGGACAAAAACATGCCAGTGTTTTGTAAATGGAGAACGATTAAAATCGAACTCGACTGGGTTTAAAAATTGGAACAACGTAACCTCATTAAGTGAATTACACTTTTTTGGTACCAACCCCCCTGCAGAAAACGATTTTGGAGGTACCTGCCGAGGTTTGTATGTGTACAACCAATGTCTGTCACCTGAGAAGGTGAAGCTAGAGTATAGCGAACACAATCCAACCTGTTTATACGAACAGGCAGTGTTTGCTTCCTATTGTGGGAGTTATTGGCAATTACTTCTCGAAACAATGGATGTTCCCGAAGGCGATTCTCTCTACTATTCTACATACTATGCTTCACCTGAACATATTTTTCTTTCAAGAACACCGGAACGTGAAGAAGAATTAACTACGGAAAGCCCATCTAACAAGAAGCGACGAATCTATCGCATATTCGATGGACTGAAAGAGTACCAGCCTATACTTGGAATGGAGTCTCATTTTTATCAGTACCAGGGAACGTTGCTGGAAGCAACCAAGCCTTGTTTTGTACAGTATATTCGTCTGAAGATTAATAATCCCGATTTGATTAAAGATTTGCGAGTATCTTTTTCGTACCAAAAAGTGCTGTACAACAAAAAAGATTCTTCTTCTACTGTTGCTACCATTTGGAGAAAACTAGTTCAACCGGTGCATGCCTGTGGACCCTATTACAGCTTTAAAAATTATGGAGAAACTTCGTTAGAGCTTCTTATGCAACAAGGCGATTCGTACTTGTACAAGCTAAAAACCCCAATCTATATTAATGAAGAAGCCGATTTTATGCAGCTTGAATATTTACCCAACAATGCAAAAGGGTATCTTTCGGTGGTACTGGAAGATGTGTACCTATTGGATGAATCTGGTACACTTACAAAAGGGCAGTACAAAGAATTCGAAGAAATAGGATCGATGTTGCAGGGATGGGATTGCAAGTGGAATGAAAAAACCAATCAATATGATTATTTTTACTGGGACAAACCAATGACTATGTATTCTAACTACGAGGCCTTCCTGGCTGGAGAAGAAAAAGGATTGGTTACTATCGAAACGACTAACGGAGACAAAACTCTTTCGCTGCGTTTCTCAAACACAGGGGAGGATGTTATTACTATTTCAGATGAGTCTATTGCTTTTATAATACAAAAAGCCTATATAAGCGATTGGAGCACAATTGAAATTGTGCCTGCTTCAGAAGAGGAATTTTTTCCTCAATATCCCATTCAGAAAAAAGTGCTTCCTATGTTAACTTCTTTAAAGGGAAAGCAAATTGAGCCCGGGAAGTACATTGATGTTCCCATTATTTCAATTGAAGACTTTTCTGAATATAAGAACTTTGTAGACGTTCAGTTCATTGGTTTGGCGTTTGGCAGAAAAGAAGACAATGTTTCTGCTAAAGAATCAATAGATGCCTATAAAACGAAGGATCTTGCGATTGTTATATGGGAAGGCAAAACCCATTCTTACGATCGATACTCAAAACTTATGGAAGGGTATGTTCGCATTGGAATTACCCAGGAAGGTACGTTTAAACTACCACTGGAAATGCCCGTACCCTATATTGAGTTAAAGTGAAAATTAGTGTGAAGAATTGTGAGCAAAGCTGTTTGGACAAGTAATTATATGAAAAAGTGAATTTACAGTGATTCGTGAACCACAGGAGGTGAGAGATGAAAAAATGGAATAGTGTTTTATGTGTTGGGGCATTAGTATGTTCTTTATTCTTGCAGGGTTGTGTTTCGGGTGCGAAGGCAGAAGTAAACTTAACTCCTATTTTGGAGAATTCACCTTCTTCTTTCCTTTGCATTAAAGATAACTCCCTTGGTGTGTTTTCAGCTGAAACAAAGGAGTTTACTGAGCTGGAAGAATTTTCTAAG
>CAYRBR010000145.1:0-3187 GCA_964422555.1 uncultured Caldisericota bacterium
CGAATTTATGGATCTGAAGGCGAACAGAAAATTACAGCTTTTGTATTAAAACTGTGCGAGTTTCACTTTCTAGAGCTGCAAACGAAGAATATTCCTGTTGTCTTGCTAGACGATTTTCAATCTGAGCTAGATGCTGATAACTTCCAATGCATGCTTTCTTTTCTCAGACCAAAAGCACAAATTTTGTTAACATCTCTTTATCCTTCTTTAGTAGATACTCCCGATCGATTGTTTCATATAAAAGAACAGGCACTACATGGAACGCATTGATCATTCGTTTCAAAACTATTTCGAAAAAGACCGATTTCGAAGACGCAATATTATTCAACGATCGAAAGTGTATCATGTGTATCCACAGGCAGTTGGAAGAGTTATAGCGAGAGCTACTAAGATAAAGGGTTTTAAGGGTGGGGTGCTTTATATTGCGTGCAGAAACTCTATCTATGTAACCGAGTTATCCCAAATGAAACAAGAAATGATAGAAAGAATGAACCACTTGCTTGAAGAACCTCTAATTAAAGAAATCCGATTTTTTATTGCGAATGTTAGAACGCCCAAGGCAGTGCCCCCAAAAAAGAAAATTACGGCACAGCAAAAAGCCTGGATAGAAAAGGTTGTGCAGTCTTCTCCAGAGTGCTATAAAGAAAAGGTTAGAAAAATGTTAGTTGCCTATAAGGAAAACAAATGAATCGAAAAATGCCTGTTATTCAAATTGTAGTTTTTCTCGTAGTATGTTCTTTTGTAGTATTGTTTTTTTATCCCATTCCCAAGATAGATTCAGCTGGCATATTCTTTACGAAAGACAATTCTATTTTAGTAATTGAACCCAAAGCGGATTTTTCTCCCACTATTCATTTTTCTTTTCCCGAAGAATATGAATACAGAAAAACAACTTTTATTGAAGATTCTGTTTTGCCAAAAGATCAGGAAGGATTTGTGAAAGAAACGAATGTGTCGATGGAAGTTTCAGTACCCAATGAACATTCAACCATTAATGCAAAAGCGATTATTCGATCCTTTCGCAATGGGGATGTTTTTTTGCTTCTCCGGCTTTTTTCTACGCAAAGTGTGCAGCAACCTATCCAGTTTACTATTGAAACAATTCCTGTTGTAGCGGATGTAGCAGAAGTTTGGTCTTTAGAATATCACGATACAGAACGTCCATCGGAAAGTGGCGTTCCCAATTCAGATTTTACAAAGTATTCCTTGTATAAGGGAATGAATATTCTTGCTCCTACATTAAATTATCTGGAATTGTTACAAGATACTGTTGTGTATGGAAGCGTTTTAATGGGAGCAGGGAGTGTATATGAAAAAACACCCACCGAGCTTAGCAATCTTACCACCATGGTAAGTATGGACTCACAACCAATTGTGGAATGGAATCCAGCAGAAAAATGTACCATTACTTCCACTGTGAAATTAGATGCCTACCAAACATCGGAAACCTGGTTTTTTATCAGCAAAGATCAGCTATTGCAAATGACAAATAATGAAACATATGAAAATATGCGTTCTGCTGATTTTACAAAGCGAAAGAAATTAACGAAAGATGGTATTTTACACATTGCTACCGAAGAATATTATGTAGGAGCATCTTCTGATCGACTTGATTACTATTACAATTATGCTGGTTGGGAGGGCAGGCGGTTTATGAATCTGTATCAGAAGTACCCTAATCAACGTCTGTTTTACGACATGTTTGTAAATATTGTATATACAACCGCAAAAGCGGCCAGCAAGTATAGAATTTGGCCCTCTGCACACAGAAGCCAGTATCTTTGGAATTCATACAAATTGCCCATGAATTACATTGATACACGATATTGTACCGATGCAGGCTTCTTTTTGCTGAAAGCATACAATGGGTATCAGATTCCCGAAGCCCTGTATACAGGAAAACGATTTGGTAATTATTTAGTAGAACTAGCCAAAAAACCACAAAAAATTGAAACCGAAAATGGATTTTTCTTTTACGACTACTATCACTCCGATTATCCTGAAGTGGCAACCCATGCTTCCCTAAACCACATTTTGTCGGAAATGAATTATTTACTGGAACTATATTTATGTACTCACGATACCGACTACTTATCAACCGCAGAAGAAATACTTGCTGCAATCGAAGATACCGAATTAAGCTGGATTCGAACCGATATGCGGAATTATCGATTTTATCAAGATTTATGGTATTCCGTAGAGCAAAAAGAAGACGGAACACTCTTTTTTGAGATTACCCATGATTATAAAACATTAACTTTCGAGGATTTATTGAAGTCTCAGTATTTACTGCAGCAGATTTACAATGAAGAAAGTGAATCCATTGGGCGATTAATTGAAAGTAAAGCTACCTGGTTATCCAGAAATGGTTATGATGTTGAAGAAATCCAGAGTAAATTTGATTCAGAAACTAAGTAGAAATGCCAGAATTGAAAAAATAGCTGAAAAGCTCTTATAATGAGGATTTATAAGGATTTAAATTAAGGCTTATATTGCTATTTAACTTAATAAAACGTACTATTATATAGTAAGTAATGAAAAAGCTTCAAAATAAGGGCTAGTAATAACTATTCCCTGTTTATGGGCATTTGTAGCAGTTTCCCGAATTTCCAAGTTCCCATGAGCAGATGCTTTTAAAAAACACCTTATTTATCCACAAATCTTGCACAGTTTATCTACATGTTATCCAAAGGCGTAATATGCCAAAAACTACTATTCATGGGGGTTTACTTTATTGAGTTAAAGGATATTATTTATCCATAGAAAAAGTATTGTTATAATTGAAGCCGCTCCCTACTTATTTCAAAAACGCAGTTATGTGCCCGTCCGTAAACTAGTAGAATCGTTACCCGTACTTAAATATCTAAAAGATGCTGAAATGAAATGGAACCCAGAAGAAAGAAAAGTAACCATACTACTACATGACAAAACCATAGAACTATGGGTAGACAACCCCATGGCACAAATCAATAACAAAGACGTTCCCATTGATCCAAACAATTCCAACATAGCTCCCCAAATACGAGAAGGAAGAACCTTCCTCCCCCTTAGATTTGTATCGGAAACACTAGGCTATACAGTCGAATGGGTAGCCTCCACCCAAACCATTCACATTAAGTACATTGTGGGAGAAGAAGAGTAAGTTTGCAAAAAAAAAAAAAAAAACGGATAAAATACAATACTAAAC
>CAYRBR010000146.1:0-3151 GCA_964422555.1 uncultured Caldisericota bacterium
GTCTTTTCAACGTTACTTGGTGGACAAATGATAGAAGATCACACTTATTTCGATGTTAACAAAGATGGGGACTTTGTTCTTGTTGGCAAAACTTCATCTACCGAAAGAGATACCCCTCCCTTCCCCATATTCCCTGATCTTCCTGGTTACTCCAAACGGAATCGGGGTGGAAATGGTGATGTATTTGCTTTTCGTTATACTTTTAAAGAAACTGTTCCCGAAATTCCAAAACCATCTGTTTCGGCAAAGGCTGATCGGGAAGAAATATTGTTATGCCCCGGTGAGAAAACAATTTCACACATAACAGTAAAAAATACTGGTGAGGAAGATTCCCTTCTAGAAGGTAGTTTCAATGTTAAGATAGATACGTGGGATACCGAGGTTGAATGGATTAAAAGTAATCGTAAAAACTTTTCACTTGAACAAAACGAAGAGATAACGACAGACCTGTCTATATCGGCTGAAAAACTTGATATCGGTAAGTATCGTAGTTCTGTAATTATACAAACTAATGATCCCGATAATCCAGAAGTAAAAGTAGATATTACACTTATAGTAGATAGTTCTAAACCAAAAATTGTATATCATTTACTTCAGTCTTCTTTCTCTATTCTTCCAAATAAAGCTGTTTCAACTCTTTTAAGTATTACCAACAATGGTGAAAAAGATTCTAATCTTATCATCTCTTTTGACATAAAGGCAAATTGGTGTCAAATACAACCGGATCGTTCAGAAATACAATATGGGGATACAAGTCCTTTTGAATTAACAGTAGCTTCACATGACTTAAAGCCTGGGGAATATACTACGAATCTTCAAATACGTAGCAATGACCCGGGAAATCAAACGGTCACACTCCCAATTACCCTTACCGTTCTAGAGCCTCATCCATCAATACGCATTTCTCCAAACGATATAAACCTTGAGGCAATAAAAGGCAAGAAAGTGGAGCATTCAATAGTTATTGAGAATGTTGGTGCTGACTTCTCCAACCTATCATGTAATTTATACTCTAAATCAACATGGATAGAATTCAATCCTGCTGTTTTTGAATTGAATTCGAATGAGAGTAAAAATGTAGTTATTTCTTGTATTACAACCGATTTAGAACCGAACAGATCACACAAAACTACAATTGAAATTCATTCCAACGATCCTGCTAAGCCTCTTGTTCAAATCCCTGTAACTATTACGGTAAAACCAATTGAGTTAGTTGTTACACTACAGATTGGATCCAAGAATGCCACTGTCAAAACAACCGATGGAGAATATACCAACAATGTGAAATTGGATACACCCCCTGTTATTATTAATGGTCGAACAATGGTACCGTTGCGTTTTCTTGCTGAAACATTTGGAGCGAAGGTAGCATGGTTCGGAAAAGAAGAAGAAATTCAAATACGCTATAAGGATATGCTAATTCATTTGTGGTTGCATCGTAAATATGGTCGTTCTTACGATGCTTTAATAGAACGTACAAACAAAGTACCTGAAAAAGTAAGTTTGTCATCTCCTCCTTGTATTGTGAATGGACGAACAGTGGTACCCTTACGCTTCATTGCGGAAACATTTGGTGCAGAAGTTCTGTGGGATGGACCCACACAAACCATCACTCTACGTATGGAGTGGATGGAATGATATTTAAGAACAAGATAAAATATAAAAGTAAAAAAGGAAATATTCCTCAAAAAAAGACTCACGATCTTTCGAGGAAACTAAGGTTTTTCCCATTATTTCTTTTGGTACTAACAATTTCAATTGTATCTATGCCCAACTTCACTCAAGCTGAAAACAAAACGTTAAATCTAGATTTTGGTGTACTTGTAAAAGGCCGCGTCTTTACTAAAACGCTTGAACTCACATTTAGTCAGGGTTCCGATACTGTAACGAATTGGGTAGGATATGCAGATAGATATTGGGCAACGGTCAGTCCAGATGAATTTACTGTGAAGTCAGGAGAAAAAAAGAAAATTGATTTGTGTATCGATACAACAAAAATTTTACCCGGTGAATACTATGTAACATACACTCTAAAGTGTTTAAGTCTGAAAAATACTTTTTATTACGTAAATTGTTCTTTTACTCTAGAAGAAGGAGTACCCATTCTTTCTATCGAAGAAACTTCGTTGCATTTTGATGACGTTCTAGAGGGTGAATATAACGTCAAACAGCTTGTAATTAAAAATATTGGGACAAAAAAACTAAGCGGTAAATTCGATTCGATCCCCGATTGGATTTTTATCGAGAACAAATCTTTTGAACTATATATGGATGAAGAAGTAAGTGTATCTATAGAAGCAAAGGCATTAAAAGGGTTGAAGGGTTACAACAAGTCCACAATGCAAATAACTTCCAACGGTGGAACTAAAGAAATTTATGTTAGTATTAACGTCATACCTAAAAAAGCAATACTGGATATAAATCCCACTCAAATCGACTTTGGTATAATAAAATCCGATGAGATATTAAAAGAGTATTTTCATATAAAAAATATAGGAAACGATGCATTGGAAATAACCGACATTGCCTGTCCTGAATGGTTAACAATAAACCAGAGTAGTTGCACAGTTTACCCTCAGCAAAAGAAAATATTTGAGGTAAACCTGGATCCAAAATCTATGAACGAAGGTCTGTACGAAGATTTTATTTATATCGAAAGCAATGATAAATCTGTTCATATGCTTGTAAAAGCTGAAATTGTAAGTGATAAACCCCTTATTGAGATATCCACCAATTCTATATCTTTCGGTGAATGTAAATGGAATACAACAATCCAGAGACAATTTACCATTGCAAACAAAGGAGCAAAAGATTCTCTTCTTTCAGTTCAGTTTAGGACAGAAAACAACTGCATAAGCGTATCACCTTCTGAAGATACAATCAAGTGTAACGAAGAAAGCTCTTATACGATTATCCTACAAACTAAAGAGCAAGAAGTTGGTTTTCACGAAGGAAGTATTTTCATTGTTACAAATGATAGTGATCACAAAAACATGGAATTAAAGTATTCTTATTCGATCATACGTAACCAACCTAGTTTCAGCATAAAGGAAGCTACTTTTTCTTTCACCTTAAATCAGGGGGAAAATACTCTTTCAGAAATAGAAGTTCAAAACACTGAAACCACAAACTCAATTCTTTCTGTATCATT
>CAYRBR010000147.1:0-3100 GCA_964422555.1 uncultured Caldisericota bacterium
TATTTCTCTTCTTTGGTAAATCCTCAGATTCGGAATATCCTGCAACATATATCCCAGAGCTATCAACAGCGATACACGTAGATTCATCATCTCTATTTCCACCAAAGTAAACCGTCCACTCAATATCTCCATTGCTTGACATTTTGATAACGTAAACATCGTCATAATTACTGTAATTGTTTTTCTGCTTGTGCATGTGAGGAGATGTTGTAACACCCGTAATCCATAAATAATCTCCATCTTCAACCATATCACTTCCACAGTCAGATAGTGAACCTCCAATATAGTAAGACCATTCCACAGTGGGATCAATTATAATAACTTCCTCCATAGTGGATTCGCATTGTATACTGAATGAATACGAATCATTCTTTTGTACAAAAGAAGCAGGATACTGTGTTTTAGAAGTTTCTCCAAACACTAACAAACCATCATCCATTATGGATCCAAGTGGAGTTTGTAATTCCAAACTTACACAGTTAGATAGAACAGTTGCTCCACCAACACGTACAGAGATATCTTGGTAATTTCCACCAGGGTGGACATGGAATTCATATTTTAATCCTTGAGGTGAAAAAAAATAAACTAAATCAATATTCTCCCAAACATTTGCATATACTACTTTTTCATAATTGGTGCAGCGAATACCCCATTGTTCTGGATTATTCCCTATAAAATAATTTGTGTAATGCGTTAAAGGTATGATTCCTTGTACTATGGAGGTTTGATTGTCTTCAAAAGAAAGCTTTACAGTATGTGGATTCTGTTTAGATGCAGAATGAATTTCTTCTTTTACGATAAGATCGTAATAAACTGCATTTTGGGTGAAAAAAACTCGTCCAAAATCGGTATTACCCAGGTACAATATTTCTTCAGGCCATTGTCCCTTGTTTTCAGTAAAAAAGGCAGTAGACTCAGTTACATCTGCAGAATGTATAGGGGAAACATTTGATTCTGCTATTTTTTCACCATCTACAGTATCAAAACCATACGTAGTAGGAAGTGCAAAAGCCAGTACAAACCCACATATACAAACGGTCATTTTTCTTACCATAATAGTACCTACCAATCAGAGTTATAATGCATTTATCGGAAATCTTTCCACTTTAAGGTTAATCTTTTGTTTCCAGCGTTAGAGTTTATCATAATAACACTTCGCTTAGGCTTGGGAATAGAATAATGATTGGAATAATTCCTTCGGAGATCTATTTGGACTATTTCTTTTTCATTTGGTTCTAATGATCCCTCTGAGGGTGAAAGAGAAATCAGTTCCTTGTCAAATTCAATATGATAATGCAACACTCCTTCACTGTTGTTAAAAATGGTAAACTCTTGTTTCTCAAGGTTGATCGGAAATACAATTTCAGAACTGTCTTCAATCTCTTTGGGTAAAATTGTAAGATTCGCTTTTATGGTGAGATCATTCATGGTAGTTTCTGGAGGTCCATAAACAAAATAAGTTAAGTTTAAAAAATTGGTGTAAGGTTGTTTTTTCTTGTTCTGATAAAAAGCATTAAAAACGCATATACTAATAGGTGTACCTTTCAGAAACTCATCAACAATATACTTATAAGAACTTGAATAAGAATATCGCAATCCTTGGTTATCACGGTTAAACCAGATATTTCCTTGTATATCATTATATCTTGAAACAGAACAATAAAGATTTGTTACAGTTTCAGAAAAGCCTAAGGTTGGCAATATCCAAACCTGTTTCTTACTACTATCCAGTTTATCAAAATCACAAAACATCTCGCAATGTACTTCTTTTGCTTGAAAGTCAACCATTTTATCGTCATCAGTATCATCCCATGTAGCTGTGTATAGGTTTGAATGATACGAATAGTCATATGTTTCTTCTTTAAAATCGATGATTAACGGCTCATAGGTTGAAGTTGATATGATGATTGTACAATCTTGGTAAGTGTTGTTGAAATTTTCATAGTTTAATTGAACTACATTGTTCGTAGGTGCTTGGCGATACGAATAACGGTTTTCATACATTTCGATGTAGGGTAAATCCTGTTCTGCTAATTTCTTCTTGTACTCAAAGCCAAAAAACCTCATATCGCACCAACCAGTTCGATACCCTCTACATTTGGCAAGATAATGATCATAATACAAAACTGGCAAAGCAAACAATACCGACTGCTGACGCAATTCAGACCATTGTTTTTCTAAAAAAGAA
This sequence comes from uncultured Caldisericota bacterium, assembly GCA_964422555.1. Classification (GTDB taxonomy): domain Bacteria; phylum Caldisericota; class Caldisericia; order UBA6126; family UBA6126; genus JAGLCW01. The sequence goes on from CAYRBR010000147.1 coordinate 2,189, forward strand.
TGAGTAATTCTACCGAGATAAAATTCAGGTATGTAGTACTCATCATCATTAAGGTTTACATATTCATTGTCTGATCTTACATCTTTCTTCCAGTCTCTACCGTAAAACAATATCGTATGAAAAGCAATTCTCTCATCGAAAACTGCATAATAAAATGGAAAAGTATTGCGAATTTCTAGTAAGAATTCTTTGATCTGTTTGGGTTCATTTGGTATGTTGTGTTCTTCAAGACTTGTGATCATAAGGTCAAACCGATCAGTTCTTTCTTGAATATAGTCCTTGTAAAGCATTTTGTCAACTTCATTCTCAACAAGTATCAAATAGCATGGCTTTTTGTTAGCGTAGGTTGTTGTGTGATAAGGCACAATTATTAATAGATGGATCATTATAATAATTGCTATATTCCGCACATGATTAGTTTTTACATACATCATTTCGACTCCTATTGGTCATATGATTTCAAAAAACAACAAGCTAAATGGACTCATTTGATTAAGAGTTCTCTGATTAGCAATTTTGCAAGCCTTTTGTTTCCTACTGAACAATATACTTCAGGTGGATAGTCTGGCTTGAAGCATCCCATTCAACTTGATATCCTAAGTTCTCTGCGGTAAAGCGAAGAGGAAGGAACGTTCTTCCATTTTTAATTTGGGGACACACTTTTTCAGTTGTTGAATCAATAGGAACTGGCTTACCGTTAATATGAGCAAAAGGTTGATCAATCCATAGCTCGATTAGTTTTTCATGAACACGGATAGTTACTTTCTTTTCTTCGGGATCCCAACTCATTTCTGCATCCTTCAAATAATGAAGAACAGGAATAGATTCCACCAATCTTCGGACTGGGACATACGATCTTGCTTCAAACAAGTAGGGAGGTGAAGAAATGGTTTCTTTCACTTTGTTCACTTC
>CAYRBR010000148.1:0-3097 GCA_964422555.1 uncultured Caldisericota bacterium
CACGGCGTCGCTCGATCTCGTCGAAAAAGCGGACCTGTTTTGCCGGGAAAAGAAATTCGACGAGGCCATCGCCGTTTACGAGGAGATCAAGGCGAAGAATCCGGAGATCTACCTGGTCGACCTTTCCATCGGCGATTGCCGGCTGGGCGAAGATGCGGCGCGCGAGCCGGATTCCTTCGAGCGTCACAGCCATGTCCTCCGGCGAAGCTTTGTGGAAATCATTACGAGTTATGATTACTAACGAAGATGAAGGACCAGAAATTTATTTAGTTATTTATATGATGGGTAAAGAAAAAGTGATACAAATTTTACAACGAGTTTTAAACTCTCAATAGCAACAAGGAGATACGAAATGAAACCGATATTTTTCCACGATACGATGCAAGGGAAAAAAGTCGAGTTTGTCCCTCGAAAACCAGGTGAAGTAAGCATGTACGTTTGTGGACTAACTACAAGCAACGATTCTCACGTTGGTCATGCCCGAACTGCCATTGTTTTTGATTTAATACGTCGGATTTTTAAAAAAAATGGATATAAAGTTCACTACATAAGCAATTTCACAGATATTGATGACAAGATTATTCAACGCTCCAATGAGGAAGGTGTTTCTGCTTCACAAATAGCGAACAAGTATATAAACCGATATCTTGACGTGATTGATCAAATGCACATTTCTCAACCAGATATGTACCCAAAAGTGACAGAACACATTCCTGCCATTATTGAAGCGGTTCAAACTTTGATTCAAAATGGATTTGCATATGAATCACAAGGAGATGTGTACTTCCGTGTTCGAAAAAGTGAAGACTATGGGAAATTATCGAAACGGAAGCTGGACGATCTAAAAACAGGAGCAAGAATTGCTCCTGGTGAATTTAAAGAGGATCCACTAGATTTTACTCTCTGGAAAAAGGCTAAACCAGATGAACCTAGCTGGGACAGTCCATGGGGAGAAGGTAGACCTGGATGGCATATCGAGTGTTCTGTTATGGCCCTGAAGTACTTGGGAAATCACTTTGACATACATGGAGGGGGACAAGACCTTGTGTTTCCCCATCATGAAAACGAAATTGCTCAAGCTGAAGGAATTACCTGCCAGAAACCTTTTTGTAAGTATTGGATTCACACTGGATGGGTTACGTTAGATAAGGTGAAAATGTCCAAATCGATTGGGAATGTTTTTCGTATTAAAGATGCACTAAAGCATTATCATCCCAATGTTCTGCGGTATTTTTTCCTAGCTACTTTGTATTCATCACCCCTTGAATGTAATGAAGAGGCAATTCAACGGGCACAAAAGAATGTAGAGAGGATATCAGTCTCTCTTCGAAGAATTTCTGAATTACAGGTGAACGAGTCATCAGAAAATACTCAGAATGAGCAAACTCTTCTAAACAGAGTTACGGAATATAGCGGGGAATTTCATGATTTCCTCCGAGATAATTTTAATACTCCTGGAGCATTTTCAATTATCCATACACTAATTCGTGATGTAAATAAGTTTTTAGATGAAACAGGAGAGCTTTCTCAAAGTGGAAAAAGAGAAATTCTTACTTCTTTAGATGATTTTTTTGAAACACTTGGTTTTTACCAAATGCAGGATTCTATCCAGATGGTTAATGAAGAAGATTTGCTAGAGAAAGTAAAGAATCTTTGCGAATCTTTCGAAATATCTTGTAAGGAAGAACAAACTCTAGAGGAATTGATCCATTTATTCATCGAAAAGAGAAATCAGGCGCGAAAAGAAAAACAATTTAACATAGCTGATTCTATTCGAGATAATCTAACATCTATAGGGATACTTTTGGAAGATACTGCAAAAGGAACTGTATATAGATTGGAGAAATAATGATCATAAGCGGTAAGCACGAAATTGAAGAAGCAATAAAGAATGAGAAACCAATTCTTAAGATTATCACGCCCAAAAATTATCACATTCCCTCCTCATTATTTTCAAGATTTAGAGAAGAAAGAATCCCTATCATACAGCTTCAGAAAAGTGTTTTCTTAAAGAAATATCCTTCTCATGATTCGATTATTGCTTTGTGCGATGAAATCAATTTGTTATCAATGGAAGAAGTTGCACAACCAAAAGAGAATCAATACTCTAGGTTGTTATTAATGGAGGAAGTTGAGGATCCACAAAACGCTGGAGCTATGATTCGTACAGCTACTTGTTTTGGATTTCAAGGAGTTCTCCTTACAAAGCATCATTCGACGTTGCTTGGGAAAGGTGCTTTAAGTGCTTCATCGGGTGGAATATTTCAGTGTGATATCGGCAGAATTCACAACATTGGGAATGCAATTGAGTATTTGAAATCTATTGGATACTGGATTGTTGGAACTGATATTCACGGAAAAGAATCTCCTGAAGGTGTAAATTATAACTCACATATTGCAGTTATTATGGGAAATGAAAAAAAGGGACTAAAAAAGAAAACAATAGAAAAATGTGATCATTTAATTCGAATTCCCATGAACCAGAATAGTAATTCGTTGAATGTTTCGGTGGCTTTTGGTATTATGGGATATACAATTTTTTCATCGAAAAATAAAAATTCTTGTTGACACCCAAAGAATTTCTAATAAAATATTTTTCCGGTGTGCCGACGTAGCTCAGCTGGTAGAGCAATTGATTTGTAATCAATAGGTCATCCGTTCGATCCGGATCGTCGGCTTTGAAATGTAACTTGAAAATTACAAATTGTGTGTATAATAGATAAGCAGTGATATGGACAGGTACCCAAGTGGTCAACGGGAGCAGACTGTAAATCTGTTGACAGTGTCTTCGGAGGTTCGAATCCTTCCCTGTCCACCATTTCTGCGGGAATAGCTCAGTGGTAGAGCCCTTGCCTTCCAAGCAAGTTGTCGCGAGTTCGACTCTCGTTTCCCGCTTTTTTTTTATTGTATGCCCATGTAGCTCAGTAGGTAGAGCGCATCCTTGGTAAGGATGAGGTCGACAGTTCAAATCTGTCCGTGGGCTTGTATATTGCTAATGACAGGTTTGAAAACATATAAGGTTTTTTTTGGATTATGTGCCCTAGGAGGAACAAATGGCTAAAGAAAAATTTGAACGAACAAAACCGCACGTCAATAT
>CAYRBR010000149.1:0-3030 GCA_964422555.1 uncultured Caldisericota bacterium
TTATACTTGAATCATCTTGATTTTCACTGTTCCTAAAAGCCAGATCCTGATAATTATATCAACTGACTTCATAGAGCAATATACAATGAAGGTGAAAGTTGCTTTCAAAAAGTAACAAGTAATAATATATAGTGAATATTTTTTGTGGCTTACGTAATTGGATTTTGGTTCAGGAAGGTGGAAGGTAATGAGAAATAATTACAGCTTTCTTCAGAGTGGTTTAGAAATAGCAGTTATTTTGCTGTTGGTTGTGACAAGTATCGGATCAATCGCAAATCAAAAGTTACACAGTGAAGAAGCAAAAAATGTTGCCATGCAGTCTGAAGTTATTACCAAACCTGGCTATATTCAGTTTCCTAATAAACCTTATACCACTGCAATATATGATGAAAATTCAGAAAACAATAAACCCTTTAAAACAAAGCATCTTCAACGACCACGACTATTAGAAACAGAAGGACACCCTTATAAAGGAACCAACACATATCAGAAGTTAGAAAAACCTGTGGTAGAAGTGAATGGTGACATAGCTGAATCACCTTTCGATTTTACACAAAAAGTAGAGTTGTGTTGTGACAAAACCAAATATGCAGGCAATACCTTCTATAGCCACCCTTATGAACCCGTTACTGTGAATCAGGAGAATACACCAGCAGTTCTACAAAACTTTGCTCTTTGCTTTCGAATTCATGTACCAGATTTATACAACAATGCCACATTTGTTTTTTCTCCTACCTCTATTATATTGCTAGATTCAGATGGAGAAACTCTTCTCCCTTTTTGGATACAAGATGACTACCACAGAGAAATCCTAATATGGACTTGTTTACCATCCTATAATCCTTCTGTTCCCAAAGCGTTATATATTGCTTCCAACAAAAATGGAGATTATTCTTCTATAGATCCAACCTACGCTTTCTCGAACTTTGAATCGGTATTTTCTTCTCGAGAAACAGGTTTAACCGGGAAATACCAATTTCGATTAAATAAAGTGGGTTCTTTTACAGAATTATTGGATATGTCTGGGCATTATCACAATGGAGTTTTATCTGGTTTTTGCTGGGGGGAAGAATTGATGGGGGCAGGTAGTTATAGGGGCCACGAAAATAAAAAGCTCAGATACTGTAAAATTCCCAACGAGAATCAAACGGTATTATCTCTTCAAAAAGGAAGTGTAGACATTATTGTTGACTATAGGGGTGGTAGCTTAAGTTTGCATGCTTCATATTCAGCAAAAGATGGATACATCAATGATAAAGCAGTGTTTTTTGAGGATACCAATCAGAATTTTTCTCTCTATTATTTCCAGGGTGCATTATATTGGGATTATGTTAACAACAACCAAAAAGTGCAGATGAAAACCACCTTGCCGGAATCCTTCAACGAAAGAATGTATCCATTGTTTCAAATAGGGTGCTCATGGAATCAAACTTTGAATCAATTTGATTTGTATTTAGATGGGGAAAAGCAGAAGAATGTTGAAATTTCTGTTTTGTCTGAAGTAACAAACAATAAAATGGGAGACTTAATTATCGGATCGTTCTTAGATCCTGGTGCATTCCCATATAGTTTTATTCCTTCTGTTTATTTGTATAACACAAACGTAAGGTCCGATGTAATGCTGGAAACGATGAAAGAACACTGGATCGTCCAGAATCCAATGATAACGTCAGAATTGCAAAACTTCTATGGGGTGATAGAAAAAAACAGTCCCAATTTTGACACTATCGAAGCTGGTGATACCCTTTATTACGATCTTTTTTATGCAGCTCCCATTCGAAGTGAACGATACTATTACCAGTATTATGGAGTAGAAGAAAAAGATAGAGATACGAATGTTCTGTTTAAAGAAGAAACAGAGTGGCAACCTGTTTTTGGCATTCCAGGTCACTTTTATAGCTATACGGGTACCTTTATAAAAGTGAAGAATCCATGCATTGTGGAATATATTACTTTAAAAATGAATCATCCTGAACTTATTAAAGAACTAAACATTGAGTTCCTGTATACAACCTACTCTACCCTAAGCACAAAGGAAACTAACTCTTCTTTGGTTAGCAAATGGTTTCAACAGATTGAAATAGCCTGGAATAAATTAGTACCCAGAGTAGAAGCTTGTGGTCCATTTTATTCACACCGTTCGTATGGAGAATCTTTACTCGAATTAGTTTCGTTTGAAAATGACAACTACACTTATCGATTGAAAAAGCCAATATACATTGATGAAAACGCCGATTTCATGCAAATAAATTTTAAAAATGCTAACCATCTGGGGTGGTTTTCAATTGCCGTTGAAAATATCTTTGTATATTCTGATAACCACTATTCAAAAGCAGTGTATGCACCCGATATTCAGATGAAAAATTCCCATCCTTATTCGAAACAGTGGAATGAAGAAAAGAAAACCTTCGAAGTACCTATATCAGGTGATTCTGTTATGTCCATCTATCCAGATTTTAAAGTCTATTTATTAGGGGAAGAAAACGGAACTATAGAAGTAAAGGTGCAGGAAAATGGGAAAGTGCTAGCGTTTGTGTTTATGAACAAAGGAAAAACGCCCATTACTATTAGCAAAGATTCACTGGTTGCAATGCAGTCTGGCTACAAGAATGAAAAATGGACAGGCTTGCAGTGTTGGCCTGTATTTAAGGGATCACACCAAAAAAATAGTATAGTTGAAATGGATATCCCCTTTAACAATTTACTAGGAAAAACAATTCAACCAGGGGAATCTATTTCCCTTCCTTTCTTAAATTGGAACAAGTACAAACGCAAAGAAGGGTTTAAATCTGCTACTTCTATCGTGATAAATAAAGTAATGAAAGAAGCGATAACACTAATACTGCCTGTTGCTTCAGTAAAAGAACAGAAGATTATTTTATGGGGTGAAGATGTTTGGTCTTTCTATAAATATGGAAACTCTAACAAGGCATTTCATGTTAACATCTTATCAGATGATACCCTTGAGATAGAAAAATAAGAAAGAGAAGGAAGTGCAGCATTAGTAGTTATAACCTTGTGTTTTTACAT
>CAYRBR010000150.1:0-3006 GCA_964422555.1 uncultured Caldisericota bacterium
CCATTTGAAGCAGGTAAATAACAACATAAATCCTCCCGCTCCGTAGAAGCTTTATATTGGTCCCCGGCGAATTTTCAACCACCCGAGCCCTACCCAACGCTCCGTAGGAGTGTTATATTTGTGTCCAACGAATTTCTGACCACCCCGTCATCCGGCGATACAAAAAATGTGGTTGATTAATAAGCATTCCTGTCGCCGGCTGGTAATGTCCCAAAAAGTGTGTATGGTAAAAGTTCATTTTGTATTTGCAAAGTTATTATTTTTTTAATCCTATTGTCATCTTCAAAATTTTTGCGGTCAATAATCCCATCTGAACTTTTGTTTTTCGTTAAGGAACGATGTCACCTTAAATTGATATGCATTCCTAGTCATAGCTACATATCCCAGGAGCAATATGGTCGCTTCAGTATTAGGTAAAGCTCCTCGCATTCTGGTAGTTCTTTTATAATCCCTGTTCAATCTTTCTACCCAGTTCGTCGTGTATATCATGCTTCTAATCCTATAGTCATAGTTGAGATAGGTAAAGTAATAGCGATATCTTTCGTTTTTTAGTTTTTCTCCGAATACAGGATAGTATTTACTCCATTTTTCACAGAACAAATGAAATCTTTCCATCCCTTTTTTCATGCTGTCGTACTTGTCGTCGCATGCGAACACCTGCCTCAGATCTTCGGCAACTTCTGCCTTGTGTTTTACTTTCACCTTTTTCTGACATTCTCTCTGTAAATGAACCGTACAGAGCTGAACATCAGCCATTTTGAAATGATTCTGAACAACTGTCTCTATGCCCGTAAGTCCGTCGCAGACAACAAGCCCGACCTCCTTCACACCCCTCTCTTTCAAATCGGCAAAAATATCATTCCAAAATGAAGATCCTTCCGTTGGATTGTTTACAATTGTAAGTACTTCTCTAGAAGTATCCTCTTTTACTGCCAGTATGGTGAAGTATGCTTCTTTGCTTACGCTGTCAACTCGACGAGTCGCTATGAAGGTCGCATCTATGTATAGAATCGGATAGTAGCTATCCAATCTTCTTGTCAGCCATGCTGCCACCTCTTCTCGGGCGTAATCGAACATCCTGCTCACTTGGCTGCTGCTGTATGATTTTCCGTATATTTCTCCGAACAAGTCGCCTACTTGCTCTGTAGTCAGCCCTGCACCATACAGTTTGAAGGCTATCTGCCTCGCTTCTTCTTCCTGGTCTCGCAACAATCCTAATATCATAGGATAGAAGTTCCCGTTGCGTGTTCTCGGAACCTTTAGTTCCAAAAGTTTACCCTGTCCATAAGTCTTTCTGAAACGATAGCCGTTGCTGAGATCTCCATTTGAAAAATTGTGCTCCTGGCGTTCAGCCTTCATAAGAATTTCAAGACTCATCCGTAGAATTTCTTCAATTCCTGAACCATGGTTGATGATGTTCTCTAAAATTTCGTAATTTTGCGATTGTGTAAAATTCATTGTTTGTGTTTTTTTATTTTGCTTTACAAAAATATTAAACTTTGAGTTTTACACACTTTTTGGGGGAGTGTTCTAAAATCTGTGTCAGATGATTTATTCAGTCCAAATTCCACAATTGTGATTTGGATTGACAAAAGTACAAAATTATTGCAAGTGTCTTTCATATCTTTCACCAAATATTTTTATTAATTCCATTTGTATAGGCTTCCAGTTAAATACTGGCACATTCCAAGACTTTTTATTGTACATAAGAGTTAAATAAAGCTGTTTAATTAGGCCTTTGTCATTGCTCCAACTTCCTTTTGATTTCGTTACTTTTCTCATCACTCGATGAACAGCTTCAACCGGATTCGTAGTGTATATCATCCTTCGAATCTTGGGATCATAATCCAAAAAAGGAATGAACGAATCCCAATTATTTCTCCAATGATCGACCAACCCTTTATACTTTTTTCCCCACTTTTCTTCACAGGATTCTAGAGCAAGTTCTGCTTCTATTACGTTCGTAGATTGATATATAGCCTTTAAATCAGCACATACAGCTTTTATATCGCGATTACTAACAAAACGTGTTGAGGTTCTAATCATGTGAACAACACAACGTTGTACTATTGCTTTGGGAAAAACTAATTCTAGGACATCTTTAAATCCTGTTAGCCCGTCAACACAGAAAAATAGAACTTCTTCAACTCCTCTTCTTTTAAGATCTTCCAAGATTAGGCCCCATTGATTTGCCCCTTCTGATTCATTTATATAAAGTCCCAAAATATCACGTTCTCCATTTACTGTGATTCCATAACAGGTATAGACAACCTTTGTCGTATACTTCCCATCTTCTCTTGTTTTGTAATATATTCCATCCAAATACATTACAACATAACAGGATGATAAACTTCTATGCTGCCATGAGGTAATCTCAGGAAGAATTTTGTCTGTTATCGTACTTATAACACTATTACTTATATCTACACCATAAATCTGTCTTAAATGTTGTTGAACATCTTCAACTGAATGTCCTCTTGCATAAAGACTTAGAATAATTTCATCCATCCCTGTTGTTAACTCTCGCTCCCAGTTCTTGACCATGATGGGCTCATATTCTCCATTCCGATCTCTTGGTGTGTTAATCGACAACATCCCTCCGCTACTCCTTACTTGCTTCTTTTTGAAGCCATTTTTTCTGTTGTTTGTCTCTGTTGCTGATGATTCTAAATAATTTTCTAACTCTCCTTCTAATGACAAATTTACCATTCTTTGTAATAAATCAGTAAAAATACCTCTCTCTCCAAATAATGGATTACCTTGATATAATCCATTTATCATCGCTTTTTGCTCCTCACGATCCGGTATGATTTTATCTATTTCTTCTTGTAACTGTTCTTTTCTACTTTTTCTTTTTGTCTGTTTTTTCATATGTCAAATTCGTTTTTTCAAAATTAGTTAATTTTTCTTTTGACACAGATTTCAGAACAGTCTCAATTCAAATACAATAATAATATAGATTTTATCACCCCAACTCCCACCCCTTCGACCCGATTTTTCAAAACA
>CAYRBR010000151.1:0-796 GCA_964422555.1 uncultured Caldisericota bacterium
AACTTTCTACAGAGTTTTGTGGTCGTCAGTTACCGACCTTTTTGTAATGTAGTTTTTCGCAATTGATAATGTTGGTTAAAAGAAATTTGTATACTTTGTAGATTTTAAGAGAAGTGCAGATTATTTAATTCTATCAATCTTCCTTAACAATACAGGAAGATCTCTTTTCACTGTTAACCAAATGGTATCAAGATCAAGCCCAAAATAATCCTTAACTTCCATCAGATATATATAGCCTCTTGAAGTATATGTTGACCAATGCAGGGTTTTAGTCCCTTTCTTGAAACTAGATCAATTTTTACACCAAGTAATTCTTCAAGGTACTCTTCTAGTTCGAGAAATTCGAAAATGCTTACAGAATCATAGAAATCAACTAAAATATCTATATCACTCTCTTTTGTCTGCGTATTTCTGACATAAGACCCAAATACGGCAAGTTTGGCAACATTAAATTCGTCTCGAATGTAATCCATGTTAATTGTTAAAATCTTTTTAACATCATTTATTGTTTTCATAATGGTATTATACTTCAACTATAAGAAGTTCAAAAATTTCAAATACTAATAGTTCTGTAATGGTTGAATAGTCAGTTTGCTTTAACTTTCCTTAAATCAAATCGATCGGAATTCATCACCTTATTCCAGGCAGCCACGAAATCATTCACAAATCGCGTCATCAAGAATTTTATAAGGACTTAGCTGTAGACAAAATCCAAGGACATGAAGAGATCAAAAATACAATCTATGTAGATCAGACAAGTATTGGTAAAACACCTAGGTCTTGTCCTGCTACGTTT
>CAYRBR010000151.1:806-2987 GCA_964422555.1 uncultured Caldisericota bacterium
CAACTCTTGTAGCAGTCCATTTTCGTGTACCTGTTTTTCGATCGACCCCTTCAAACAAATCATGCTCTTTTGAAATGGGTTTCCACATCGTATCCATATCCAATAAGCTAACAAAATAATCGTTCGTTAGGGTTTCTGGTTCGGTAGTAAATACTCCCTCTTTAGAGGAGTTGTAATTACAACCCAACACACGTAATCCTCCCAAAAGAACAGTCATTTCGGGGGCTGTAAGCGTTAGTAATTGAGCTTTGTCGATAAGCATTTCTTCAGGCATTACATCGTATTTTTTCTTCCTGTAATTACGAAATCCATCTGCCTTAGGCTCTAGAACAGCAAACGATTCCACATCAGTTTGTTCTTGCAAAGCATCGGTTCTGCCTGGGGTAAAAGGTACTCTAACTTCAATCCCTGCTTGTTTGGCAGCTTTCTCAATACCCACACAGCCACCTAACACAATGATATCTGCCATAGACACCTGCTTACCGTTATTGTGTGTTTCGTTAAATTCAATCTGAATTGTTTCGTAAACCGACAAAACCTTCTCTAGCTTAGCTGGTTCATTGACCTCCCAATTCCTTTGTGGCAATAGCCTAATACGTGCACCATTGGCCCCTCCTCGTTTATCCGATCCACGAAAAGTAGAAGCAGAAGCCCATGCAGTAGAAACTAGTTGCGACACAGATAATCCGGTAAGTAGAATTCGCTCTTTCAGAACCACAATATCACTTTCATCGATAACCGGTCCAGACATTTCAGGTATAGGATCTTGCCAAATTAGCTTTTCAGAAGGAACTTCAGGTCCCAAATAGCGAGAACGTGGGCCCATATCTCTATGGGTAAGCTTAAACCAGGCACGTGCAAAAGCATCGGCAAATTGTTCTGGGTTTTCCAGATAAGATCGGGCAATGGGTTCATAAACAGGATCATTACGAAGCGATAAATCGGCTGTAGTCATCATAGGTCGATGCTTCTTCGAAGGATCATGTGCATCCACAATCATATCCTCTGGTTCCACATCTTTTGCCAACCACTGATAGGCTCCTGCAGGACTTTTCACCAACTCCCATTCATACTTGAAAAGGGTTCGCAAATATCCCATATCCCACACAGTTGGTTTGGGTTTCCAGGCACCTTCTATACCACTTGTAATAGTATCTCCCCCTTTTCCACTTTTATAGTCGTTTTTCCATCCTAAATTTTGCTCTTCCAAAGGAGCTGCTTCAGGTTCTGGTCCAAGATGAGAAGCCAATCCAGCTCCATGACATTTCCCAAACGTATGACCTCCTGCTACCAAAGCAACGGTTTCTTCATCATTCATAGCCATTCGCTTAAAGGTATCACGAACGTCATGGGCAGAAAGTTTAGGTACCGGGTTTCCATTTGGGCCTTCCGGATTCACATAAATCAAACCCATTTGAACGGCAGCCAAAGGGTTATCTAATTCACGATCTCCCGAATATCGTTCCTCTCCTAACCATTCTTGTTCCGTTCCCCAATTTACATCTTCCTGTGGTTCCCATACATCTTCTCTTCCACCAGCAAAACCAAACGTTTTTACTCCCATAGACTCTAATGCACAGTTCCCAGCTAATATATAAAGGTCTGCCCAAGATATTTTTGACCCATACTTTTTCTTTATAGGCCAAAGTAATCGCCTGGCTTTATCTAAATTCACATTATCGGGCCAACTATTCAAAGGAGCAAAACGTTGCGTGCCATCTCCCGCTCCCCCTCTGCCATCTTGCATACGATAGGTTCCAGCACTGTGCCATGCCATGCGAATAAACAAAGGACCATAATGACCATAATCGGCTGGCCACCAATCTTGTGAATTTTTCATCAGAGAATACAAGTCGCTTTTAAGTTGGGAAAAATCTAAAGACAAAAACTCTTGGGAATAATTGAAATCATCTCCCATAGGATTACTTAAGGTAGAATTCTGATGGAGAATTTTCAGATTTAGTTGAGAAGGCCACCAATCCTTCAATGTAGTACCATTCCGTAATGTACTCTTCTTGGTTTTACCAGTAACAGGGCATTTAACATCTTCCATCATTGCACACTCCTCCTTTGGTATTGTTTATCTGTTTCGAAAACTTTTAGTAAACAAAACGCTTTCTAGCATTATACTCAATACCCATTCCATCCCATAACGTTTAGAGACAAATGTGCAAGGAAATA
>CAYRBR010000152.1:0-401 GCA_964422555.1 uncultured Caldisericota bacterium
AACTCAGAAACCTTGTCTAGGTGTAAATATTTGTTGTTTCTTCTTGCTGACGAATTACATGTAGAATCGATATCAAAATGCTCTCCTCCTCAAACATTCCAAAACGTTGCCTACGATTTTATTCCACTGGTTGGGGACAAAGCAGAAGGTTTTGATGGAAGTGGTTTCCTGTTATCTTCTCCAAACCACGAAGTGTCTTCAGAGCAAAACACCTTTCGATTTTCTACGGTTCCCTTTGTCCTTCCCGAAGAAACCAGAAACCCATCCAACAAGTGGTCCCTTCAACTTATTATAGAAGACCCCGAAAACCTTGGCACTGAAATTTTTTCCTACAATGTAGAACTACCCGTCAGAAAAAAACAAATGATAACGAATAAAAACAGCAATTAAGGATCTTTTAG
>CAYRBR010000152.1:411-2892 GCA_964422555.1 uncultured Caldisericota bacterium
AACTAGAATACTGATAAAGTGTGTCTGATAAAGGAGTTCAAAAAGATGAAACAAAACAAACTGAAAAAAGGAGATTTGGTATGAAACAAGGTAAAAAGATAGTTTTGTGGTTTTAGAATTACTATGTATAGCTGTATTTTTCGGTTCAATATTTATTCTTATCCCAATACCGGCATCTTACAAAATCCAAGATAACAATGCAGCATTGTCATTTATTATTGAAATTTTTAGATTCGTGCTGGTAATCGCAAGTTATAATACTGCTGTATATTTACATAAGCTCCAAGGTAATAAATTTCTAATTGATATTTTTCACTACAAAATTGATAGACCAAAAAAAGTAAGGTAACTTAAAAAAAATAGGTGTAAGTTAGAATACATCTCACAAGCACTAGAGACATCTTTTTAAAAATCTCTAGTGCTTGTTTAAGGAGAATACATGACATCACTAAAAAGAACTATTGGGGTAATATTGGTTTTTTTGATCATGCAACCTCTTAAGAGCATCGCTATAAACACAAATTCTAAATTTTCCCAGATACATGTTCTTGAAGAAATGGACAGTAGTTCAGCAAGCTATTTACTTTCCTGCAAGGATACTTACATTGTCATTGGTGAAACATTTGACAAATCATTTGATCCAGAAGATATTGATTTAATGTTTGATGATTTAAATGTATTTATATGCGTGTTCGATTTACAGTGGAATTATTTGCAGGGGGTTATCTATGGAGGTGATGGAAATGACATTGCCACTGGAGCTTTAATTAATAAAAATAACCAATTGTGTATATCTGGGAATACTAATTCTTCTGAGTTAAATATCCTTTCGGAAAAAGGAAGCAAAAGGGAACATTTGCTTGGACAATCGAATAAAAGTAACGTATTTTTCTCTTGTTTTTCACTGAATGATCTTTCTCTTGAGTATTGTACTAATTTAAATGGGAATGGACTTGATTTTTGTACGGATATTGCATATGACCAACGTAATTATTATTTAGTGGGTCATACTTCTTCCACTAATCTTCCTATTACTGAAGATGCGATTCAGAAAGAGAAATTGAGCGAGAGTAGCTTGTATGTAGTCGTTTTGTCAGAAAGTTTCGATCTTCGGTATTGTTCTTATTATGGGGAAGAAGAAATATGGAAAGCACTTCTAGATATTGACCTAGTTCATGGAAGGATTCTAGTTTGTGGTATGACTGTTGAGAAAACTTGTCCAGAAATCATTGCACACAATACATTATGGGTTTTAACTCCTGGAGAATATTCAATATTAGACAAATTTGATGTTGGGGAGAAGGGATTTACAGGTATTACTGCTTTGCAATGGGTTAATGCACATGAGTTTGCATATTATGGATATACAAATGATGATCACTATAAAACTACTCCGGGTTCATTTCAACCAGAGGTAGATAAGGGTTCCAGATCTTGTTTCATAACCTTCTTTGATATGAATACCAATGAAATTGCGTATTCATCTTTTTTAGGGGGAGAGGGGAACGATGAGTCTGTTTCTTTCAAGGTGGTACAGGGCCAAAAGATTATTGTTACAGGTAAAACTTGGTCGAATCATTTTCCCGTTACTTATGATGCAGAAAGGAAAGCACTCAACAAAAATGGTTCTGCACCTTTTGCTTGTCTTTTCCATCCTTATTCTGCTTTATCTTATTCTACTCTAGTAGAAGATTTGGGAGCAATACGTAATTCAGCGATTGACATAGAGGGGAATCGTGTTTTCTTCACTGGTAGAACGAAGCGTGACAAAGATTCAAATTATTATACAAAAGCAGTGGTTTTAATTGTTTCAATGGATGCTATAGACTCTGCCCCAATATTACCCCTCAATTTTGATATTTGTGTATGCTACTAAAGTCAGACGTTCTGTAAGAAACATATAATATTGAAAAGAAAGAAAATTGCGCATTGAAGAAATCTACTTGATTTTCCAGAATAATTTGTTTTTCACTTTTGTTGGGAATTATCAAACTTCAACATGGATCTTTACTGTTATCTGGCTAGAGAGTTTACAATCAGTTTTTATGATCCCGAGTTCCAAGAAAGTGGTATTAATCCCTCAATTACTAAAAAGGAAATTGAAAGTGCTTTAATCGAAGTCAGTGGAAAACCCAAACTATATCTCGATCGAGCTCGATTTAAAACTATTTCTCCCGATGGAACTACTGCTTTGCTGGAGTGTTACGTTTACGATGATATCAGAAAAAAAGATTTCCATGCTGAGAATCGAGAGATATATTGGTGCATTATAGATGTAAATGAATTACAAATAGTATCAAGTAGTTCTGACAATTTGTTAATGTTTATTGATTGCGTGTAACTCACCATTACGGTGTACCTGTTGGAAGCTACAAAACACTCGTAAAACTCAAGCATGAAATTGTTATTGTGTTATTATGTTATACTGGTCGTGAGTCCTTCTCTATACCTAAGAGCAAAAAGCTTGTAACTCAGTTTGAT
>CAYRBR010000153.1:0-1696 GCA_964422555.1 uncultured Caldisericota bacterium
TTGAACAAAATCGACTAAATCGATAGAAGGCAACACTTTTTGACTAACAAACAACGGATTATCAAACGAATGGATTCGAATGGTATCGGCTTGAACATCCTGCACTTCTCCAAATACAATTTTATCCTGGGTATATGGTTTATCGAGAGCAGTAATATAGGAAGTACCGTCGGTTATTTTAACTGTGAAATGATAACTGATAAACGGATACAGCTGTTGCATGGTAATAAAATCGCAGTAATAATTGGTATCGGAATGATCCAAAACTACCCTGCCCGAAGAATAATCAAACGACAGTACAGTGGCATCAAACGATTCAAAAGGTTGTCCGGGAAGCAGTGTAAACGAATCTAAATATAAGGTAAAATCACGCCAGGTTTTGTATAAGGGTAAACCAGCGTATTGAATCGCTTTTACATACTGATCTTCTTGTGCATACTGATAAATTTGAGAATAAGGCATTTCTGATTTTGAAGCCACATACTTAACAAACAAGAGAGTATTACGGCTGCTTTCGTTATTACTAAATAAAAACTGTCTGTCTTCCTTTGATTCGCAATACGTTTTAGCAAATTGTAACTGCTCCTGCTCAACTTCAGGATTGACAGAAAATACCATAGAGTTATCCTGGAATGCAATTTGCTCTTTAAACTTCTCATTAATAACAAGAGCATACATGCTTTGATTACTGGCAAAAGGAATCACAAAAAAAGCAACAAGAAATGCACATGTAACAGCAGCAGTTGTCAACCATGCCTTCATGTGAACACGCTTTCGGATAAAACCTTTCTTTTTTTGCTCTGCTACAGTATGAATTGCATTTTGAATTTTCCAATCAAACTGAGAAGCAAAAGAATACTCTTCTTTAGCAGACACAACTGGTAATGACTGAAGCAATTGTTCGGTTTCGACCATTGCCTTGCACTGTCCACAGGAAGCAATATGGGTTCGAATCCACTCTGGAAGTGGTTGTCCCGGATTCTCCTGAATCCAACGTTGTACATGTTTGCAAGAATTCATACTGTACCTCCTTTCAAATGTCTCTGAATGTGCACTGATAATTTCTTTCGAGCAGTAAATAGACGGCTCTTTGCAGTTCCTTCTGGAATTTTGAAATAAGCAGCCACATCGCAAATGGAGAAATTTTGAATGTAAAATAGTTCTAAAATCTTTCGTTCCTTTTCTGACAGATAGTCCATACACAATTGCAGTAATTCTCTTTGTTCCTGATTAAACATATTTTCTGTTGTGTTGGATGCCTCTTCGGTTGAGTAATTTGTAAAATAATCATCGCCAGATACATATTTATTCTTTTTACGGAAAAAACTACTTGCCTGATTATGCAAAATTCTGTGCAGCCAGGGTCGTATTGGATATTTTGTGTCAAATCGATCAATGGTTCGGAAAAAAGTAATAAATGCTTCCGAAGCAATATCCTGGGCATCATCACCATTTTTGGTAATCCCATATGCTGCTCTGAGGATTTCTGTTTCGAATTCTTTGTATATTGCAGTCATAGCGTCTGAATCTCCTCGCTTTGCTAATAAAACAAGTTTTTTTTCTTCTGTACGGGTAAAACTCATAAATCCCTACTTACAAGTACCTTTTCCAATAAACATGTTTAGCCTGCCTTAAGTTATCTATATTCAATAGTTAATAGATTAAAAAGGGGTTCAAAGAAAATAATAAAAAAATG
>CAYRBR010000153.1:1796-2886 GCA_964422555.1 uncultured Caldisericota bacterium
GTTTCCAAGGTTAACATTCCATCTTCATATAGGTATATTCCAACCCAATCATACTTTGAAATGTTATTTTTAAGATCGAACACAACATCGGAAAGTGTATAACGCCATACTGTGTTGGCCGATATAGTGTCTGTTATTGTACCAAGTGTTTTTTCATACTGCTTCTTCATAGTGTTTATTATACAGATATTCTTAGAAAATTCTTCTTTATTCTTTTTTTGTTACACTTCTACCATGCAAACCATACAAACTGTTTTTTATCTGGGAATTAGTTTTTTTAGTCTCATTCTGTCGATTCGTCTTCTGTTTTACTTTGGAATCGAAACAATACAAAAGAAAAAACGAAACCATAGCTTTCATTACAGCCACTCCCCTCGAACTTTTTTTTCTATCCTGATTCCTGCAAAAGAGGAAGCCAACGTGATACTGTCGACATTACAATCCATTTGGAATTGCACGTATCCAAAAGAAATGTTTGAAATAGTATTTGCCACAGATCAAAAAGAACAAAACAAAGAAAAAATGACTACCCGGGAAGTACTTGAACAATTCCTGCTGCAACATTCAGATTGCACATTTAAACATATTGAAAGTACCACAAGTACATTTCGCTTCCACTCCCACCCTGCTATTCGTATTGTGGATGTTCCTAAGAATTTTAGTGGGGAATACCCCGGGTATATTACACCCCGTCCAGTGGCTTCCACAAAAGGAAGAGCACTGAACTATGCACTTCGAACCATAAAAATAAGAAAACCCTACCACTACTGTAGTTTTTTTGATGCCGAAACACATCCCCACCCCAATACACTCCAATACCTGAACCAGTGTACTGTACAACAAAAAAGAATGGACGTCTGGCAGGGTCCTGCCTTACAAGTACGAAACTTCTGGAGATTGTCATTTTTTTCAAAAATCGCATCGTTATCACAGGCATTTTCTCATGAATACACGCTGCCTA
This sequence comes from uncultured Caldisericota bacterium, assembly GCA_964422555.1. Classification (GTDB taxonomy): domain Bacteria; phylum Caldisericota; class Caldisericia; order UBA6126; family UBA6126; genus JAGLCW01. Next base: position 2,758 of record CAYRBR010000153.1, read on the forward strand.
CTCTTCTTCGATTAATTCCTTTTCTGGGGGGAACCAATATGCATGTTCCCGCAGAGTTATTGATTAAAGAGCAGGGTTTTCGACATACAAATGTAACAGAAGATTTGGAATTGGGTTTTCGGTTGTGGG
>CAYRBR010000154.1:0-2873 GCA_964422555.1 uncultured Caldisericota bacterium
CCATGATTTGGAGCAACCGCAAGGTCGGCTTGGGAACAGGGCCAAACCGGTCTTTTTTTGCTATCGGGAAAAAGCATAAACTTGAATTTATTACGGTTATTGAAGAGGGAAATAGAATATCATCTGATTGTGGTAAGTACTCGAATCTCCCTCTTGATAAAGCTCGAGATATGATAAAACAAGACCTAGAAGAAAGTAATTATCTTATTAAAATTGAACCCTATGAACATCAAGTTGGACACTGTGAACGCTGCAAACACATCCTGGAACCTGTCATATCAGATCAATGGTATTTAAAAACTAAATCATTGGCAAGCACAGGACTTCAATCAGTTGAAAATAAAGAAATAGAGTTTATTCCTCAACGTTGGACTAAAGTGTACAAAGATTGGATGGAGAAGATACTTGATTGGTGTATTTCAAGACAGATTTGGTGGGGTATTCGTATTCCTGTTTGGTATTGTCAAGAGTGTGGAGAAATTATTGTATCCGAAACAACACCAAAAACTTGTCCTGAATGTTATTCTACGAATTTAAAGCAGGAAGATGATGTTTTAGATACATGGTTTGGTTCAGCTTTATGGCCCTTTGCTTGTATGGGATGGCCAAATGATTCAGAAAACATCCAAAAATATTACCCCACATCACTTATGGTAACAGGTTTCGATATAATATTTTTTTGGGTCTCAAGAATGATTTTTTCTTCTCTACACTTTATTAACTCTATTCCATTTGAAAAAGTGTTCTTTCACGGTCTGATTTTAGACAAAACTGGCAAAAAAATGAGTAAGTCGTCATCCAATGCAGTTGATCCCACATCTTTAATAGAAGAACAAGGAGCTGATGCTCTTCGTTATACAGTCACATCATATAGTAATTCAACTGGACAAGATATTAAATTCGATATGAATAAGAATACAGCATCAAGAAATTTTGTAAATAAAATTTGGAATGCTGGTAATTATGTAATTGAGCAAACTAAGAGTGAATCGTTTAAAGACCCATTATCAAATAATTTTACCATTTGGGATTCATGGATTGTTTATCGCTTCAACCAGACACTTGAAATTGTAAGCAATAACATCGATGGGTATTGTTTTAATGAAGCTGCCAATGCAATCTATTCTTTTTTCTGGCATGATTTTTGCGATTGGTACATCGAAATCAGTAAATCTTCCCCAAATCTCTCCCTTCTAAGAAAGGTTTTTGCTAATTCACTTCAACTTATGCACCCAATTATTCCTTTCATTACGGAAGCTATGTGGCTGCTTTTATCCGAAAACGAAGAAACTTCTATTATGTACAGTCAATGGCCGCATCCAATTTCTTTATCTACAAGTCAGCTTGGGGAAGCAACAAAACTTGTACCCAACCTTCAAGAACTAATACGATCAATCCGCAATGTAAAATCTGAATTTCACTTAACAGGCAATAAAGATTTATCAATTCCTTATTCATGTAATGATAAAAACCTGAAGAACGCTATTGACAATAACCTTATAAATATTACAAAGTTAACAAGAATTAAGGATTTATATTTTGTTGACACAAAACAAGATCAATTTATTGCCACAACTGTAAATACTAATCTTACTGTTTTCTTTCCTAAGAATCTTATAGACATTACTGAAGAAATTAAAAATAAAAAGGTAAAAATTGTAAAGTTAGACAAAGAACTGGGAGCACTCTCAAAGAAACTTAACAATAAAAATTTCATGATGCATGCTCCCGAAGATGTAGTATCTGAAGCAAAAGACACATATGCTGCTCTTGAAACTAATAAGAAATTAATTCTTTCTAGAATAAAAGATTTAACCAACGATTGATAAAATGAATATTGAAACTGAAATCCTTCGACGTCCTCGCTTTAGTTCCACATTATCGTTGGATAGAATCAAAACAGCTTTGTATTATTTTGATCTTGATTCACTTCCTTTTCCCTGGATTCATATTGCTGGTTCAAAAGGAAAAGGGAGCGTTGCAACAATGCTATCTTCAATTTTAGAAAAATCAGGATACAAAACTGGTTTGTTTGTTTCTCCCCACGTCATTAATATCCGCGAACGTATTACTATCAACTCCCAATCCGTGTCTTTACAACTTTTTGAAACAGCATACAAATTCATTCAAGATAAAATCCCTTCAGATCTTTTTGAACAATTGACCTTTTTTGAAACAATGACTCTGCTAGCCTGTTCTATTTTCAAGAAGGAACAAATAGACGTTGCTGTTTTTGAAACAGGCTTAGGTGGTCGTCTAGATGCAACCAATGCAATTGTCAACCCCACTCTTAGCATAATAACCCCTATCGAACTTGAACACACCCATAAACTTGGTAATACGATCCATCAAATATCTCTTGAAAAAGCCGGCATCATAAAACCTCATACTCCCATTTTAATGTCGAAACAGAAACTTGACGCTGCAACCACTATACAATCAGTAGCTTTAAAAAAAGACGCAAAACTTTATTCTCTTGATCAACTTTCATGCGTTATTGAGTCAAAGAGTATTACATCCAATGGAGAAATATTCTCTTTAAATAGCGGTATTACTGGCAATACCTACAAAGATATTATCTGCCATCCTGCTGGTGTTCACCAAATTCACAACGCTAGCATATCGGTCCTAGCCACAGAATTATTGGATAAAGAAGGTTTAATTATATCAGAGAAATCGTTTCGTAGTGCGTTGGCAAGTCTTTCAATACCCTGTCGTTATGAAAGATTTAAACACAATCAGACAACCTTTATTCTTGATGGTGCTCATACTTCCTTGAGTTCTTCTTGTCTTTCAGAAACAATAAAAAAGAGGCATCCAAACTGCAAAATACCTGTTATTTTTAGTTGCAAACATAATAAAGATGCATCTGC
>CAYRBR010000155.1:0-2832 GCA_964422555.1 uncultured Caldisericota bacterium
CCTCGGTCATCGGGCCGATGTCGCGTATCTCGCCGGTGCGTGTGTCACAACACACCAGGGCTTTTTTTAGATACAAATTTCTATAGTGTTGAGTATGATCTGTTAAACAAGTTGCATTACCCGTATGTTAAAGCTTTGTACTTGGTTTTAGCTTTATCGGGGACTGCGTGCATTGTTGGAAGTACATTCTTACTAAAGGGTTGTCATAAAGCAGCTTTTTATACTCTTTTACCAGCTTCCATACTTGGATTAGCATCCGTTTCTACAATCCTCTGCTTATTCGCTAATACCCCTTATATTTACATTATCATTTTGGTGGTTGTTTCCATTACTCTGGTAGAAACCATTTTTCTTCTAAAAAATAGAAATACTAAGTAGATTTGTATTTTACCTATTCGCCATCATTACAGAATGGGGTATTTTATTAGGCACTCACCACCCTTCGTGGTAAAATAGTAGAAAATGCACCAGGAGGGCTTATGATAATTTTTGCATTGCTTTGTAGTGCATTTATTTTTTCATTTTGTGTGTTTGGTATCCCTTGTGCTTCTGCTAAAACAGTTAGCATTCCTTCTGTAGACATTATTGTTACTATTTTACCCGATGGTTCAGCACTGGTGCACGAAAACAGAACAATTGTGTTTGATGGAGACTTTACATTTGGCTACTACGAACTTCCCAAAAAAGGGTTTGGTAGCATACAGGATGTAACCCTTTCAGAAGGAGAACAGTTTTATCGGTACGATGAAACCTCGAATAAGGAACCAGGTACATTTACCCTTACGGACACAGACAATATCTTTCGAATTGATTTCTATTTTTCCGCTTCAGACGAAACCCGTACCTTTACATTTCGATACACCATAAAAGATGTTGTTAGCGTATATCAAGACTATGGAGAATTCTACTGGAAGTTACAAGGCGACGGGTGGGACTTTGGAATTGGTGAATTTAAAGCTATCATTCAATGGGAAGAACCCATTCCAATGGATAATTACTATATTTGGGCTCATGGACCTTTATGGGGAGAATTTTTAAAAACAGACGAAACCTCTTCCTCTTTGTTTGTTGAATTTGTACCACCCAACAGTTTCGTTGAAGCCAGGGTACTGCTGCCTTCCTCTTACTTTACTGCACCCGTAAAGCAAATGGCCATCCTAGAGAGTGTTATTGAGGAAGAAACTCTACTGTCAGATGAAGCAAACGAACAACGGTTACGCGATAGGAAGTTCGAGCTGGCAGGTAGGAGAACTAAAACGATTATTATTTACCTTGCCATCTTTTTCATGTTGTTATACTTTTCTTTGTTTAACAGGGTTGGCAAAGAACATTTAATATCGAATCCTCCTGTTTATTATCGCGAACCACCTTCCGATTTGAAACCTGCTATTGTGGGGATGCTGAAATCTTTTCAAAACTACCAGAACCGTTTTCTGGAAGGGACTATCCTAGATTTAATCCGAAGGAAACATATTCAATATGAAGAAACAAAAGATGAATACACAGGCACAACACGAACTTTAGCAAGGTTAAAAAACAAAAGTGATTTGCTTGAAGAGTATGAAGTTTTATTGCTTGATGAAATTGTATTTGATGAAGACACAACAGTTACTATGAAGGGTTTAAGAAAGAAATTCCTTACGGATGATCGCAAATATTATAAGAGGTTTCAGTCTTTCAAGAAAAAAATACACGAGGCTACGCAAGGCTTTGGTTTCTTTGATGACAAAAGCAAAAAATATTCCTCCTTTGCAGTGAAAATTGGGGTTACCTTATGCCTTGTAGGTTTTATCGGTGGAATCATGATTTCCTACACATTCCTGGGATACATGGACTTAATGTATATGCTGCTTCTCCCCGTTGGTTTATTCTATATCTTTGGTTCCTATGCTCTGCAGCGACGTACCAGAAGAGGGGCTGAAGAGTATTCGAAATGGAAAGCGTTTTCATCTTTTATGACCGATTTCACAAACTTGAAAGAGTATGGCCCAAAATCCGTTATCATATGGGAACGTTTTATTGTGTATGCGACAGTATTCGGCATAGCTTCGGTTGTGTTAAAAGCCTTAAAAGTTGTAGCACCCACGTTGTATGACACAAATCACGGTTCGCTGCTTGGACCTGCCATTATTGCTTCTTCTACAGGAGATGGCAATTCGATAACTTCTACCATAGAAGGTATTTCAGCTATGTCTCGCTCTATATCCTGGGCCTCTACATCCTCTTCCAGTTCCGGTTCTGGTAGTGGTGGTGGATTTTCAAGCGGAGGAGGCGGAGGAGGAGGTGGTTCCGGTGGCGGATTTGGATAAACCCCCTTCACTTGGTTGTCGTAATGCAGGTATTCGAATACTACTCCTTCTGCTGGGTGTTCCCATTGTATTGGGTATCATTGCATTTTTAGTACTATGGCTTCCTATTCCCGGCCTATCATCGCACCCGGGTAGTATGGGACGAAATCTAGTTGCAGCTATAACCGTTGGGTTCGCTGGACTCGCAATTCTAGTATTAATCGTGTTGTATATTCGAAACCTTTTACGGAATGCAAGTCATTGCATGGATGCGTATTTTCTTGATAAAGGAATGAGTTTATCGAAAGCTTTGGGGTATGGTCGTTCCTTTTTGGGAACCATAAACGATATAAAATTGGAGGGAATGCTACTTCCCAGTTACTATTTTCAGCCCTGGCGACTGTATGTTACCCTTCACAAAAGCATTGGTATTGTAGGATCTATTGGGAATCGCAGTCCTATTGTGAATCGATACTGCAAACCGTATCATTTAAAAAATTCATTATCTTCTTATTATATTGTTAGTACAAACCCTGAAGCAATG
>CAYRBR010000156.1:0-2796 GCA_964422555.1 uncultured Caldisericota bacterium
CTCCAAATACTCCTTTGTAAAAAGGATCTTGCCACCAGGTGTCTGTCATAGCTTGTGTGGTCACTTCGGGGGTTCCAGTAGATCCAATAGTAACGCTCTGATTACTGGAAATAGTTGTATCTGCAATAGATGAATCTGGTGTTTCCGAAGCCACAATAAGGTCTCCTTCTAACGAAGTAACCAGAGGATTCCCTTCAGCTGAAACTATAAAATCAGTGTTCAACCCAGTAATATTCTGCCATTCGCCTGTGGGATTGGTTAGCGATACTGAAAAATGCCCCTTTCCCAGTATCTTGAAAGTAGTGAAACGGGCACTGCCTTTCAGTAGCTTTACTTCTATCAAGCGAGGGGAAACATAGCCCAATCGAAGATCTGTGTTCTCAGTTACATGGATATACCCCCAGGGAGCTTTGTTGATGGAAAGACTAATCATGGCTTTCCCATTGCCTGTGCTAAATAGATCGAAGGGGTGAAGTGCATTCCCCAAGGTTTTTACATTCTCAATCATTGAAGCATCTACAGGCATTTTGTTTGCTCCATCTTTATCTATAAATACATCCCCCTCTGCTTTGGTTATTAACACTTCTACATTGCGAAGAGAAGATCGATATATTTTTCCATTCAACCAGCGTTCTATTCTGGCAAATATCTTTGGGTTCGTAGTTATTGCCTGTCCCATACTACTAAACGCAGTAGAGTGCACATTATCGGTTACCATATATGAAGACACTCCATTTAAATAAGCAGAAGCCGATGCAACAACCATGTCGCCAGAAAAGAAACCGGGCAAAGCAGAATAACTATATATATTACCATATTCAATTGCAGAATTTAGGTGCAGTCCATACGCTTCATTTTTGTTTAAGTTTACAATAAAGGGATTTTTTTGGTACAACTGCTCTGCAGCAGTTTTATGTTTGTTACCCAAGTAGCTATTCAATCGCCCCAATTGCAAATCGCTCCAGGAACAACCATGATTGGGTGTACCCACCATAATTAACTTCCGAACATCATTTGCATAATAAGGGGCCCCATTGGTGTAAAAGCGAGAAATTAAACCTCCCATGCTATGAGCTACAATATCTGCCCGTGTCATACGAATATTGTTATATGCATACTGCTTAATTTTTTTTTGTATATTTTGCTTCAACATGCGCGATTGTGCTTGAATAGAATGATCTAGTGCATAATATTCCCCAATATGAGTATCGTATTGTTTGGCTTGTAAGTGGTCAGATAATCTTGCCCACGTTGTAACATCACCCGTAAAACCATGCACCAACATAATAGGGGTACGATACACGTGCAAATCCAGTTCAAATTCCTTTTTCGTTCCTTCTTCGGTTGTATAGGTAAACCCAATAGGAACCAAAGCATATCCATTGGAAATGGAATCGTTTAACAAAGTAATTTGAGTTTGCTTCACATAACCAGGAGCAGTATATCGAAGGGTAGCTTTCCCATCTACCAGCTGCACTTTCCCATATCGTAAACTGTCTCCCGAAATCGTCCCTAGAAAGGGTTTTTTGCTTAATTTCAGTTCCCCTTCAGAAGAGGAATCTAAATGGATTTGTACTTCCACTGTACTTTTTCCATCGGCCACAATGCCTTCAAATGGCTTCCCTGTTACTGGGTTCACTTCCAATTGAACACCCAGCTTAACTTCGGGTACTACTACATCTTCATTTGTGTCGGTATCTGTATCCACATTGTTACCCTTTGAACCAGATAGCAAATCATATTGAACAGCATTTTGGTAGAGTTCTTCAGCCATTTCTCTGGCAGTCATCTTTTTTTCTTGTGGAACAATTACGCTAAACATAAAACGATCCATGTTCCAGTCCAGCATTTTATTTCCCATTTCTATTGCTTTATATCCATGGAAGTCTGTAATTTTCGAATACTCAGGGTTTTGCTTCACAGCATCCAAGCTCTCTTGCATATTTTGTTGTGCAATTTCCAGTGTGGGGTAGGCCAAAATTCGGAAAGGAGTCGAATCCCAACCCCCATATTCTCCAGGCACAACCACATTAAACCCGTAGCCAGCACCCGGGGTATTTACCCACTCACCCTGCACCAAGTCACTCATTTGTCGGGGCCCCCATACATTGGGAGTTAACTTTTCTGTTCGACCATCGTCATAAGTATCTAAAAAATAGTAGCTTGGACCCCAACCAAAAGCTTCCCCCGTTTTATACAGAACCTTTTTAATGACTGCTTCTTGTGGATCGCTGGGAGCAGCATCATACGAAAATGCAGGAAGCGCACTGCAAACCAATGAGAATAGAACAAAAAGCACCATTGCGTATTGTAAAAATGAAAACCTCCAATGATCTTTCCATATAGAGTAATTACTAGAAAAAAGGTATCGCAGTTTTGGAGAACTCATTTTTCGCTCCTTAGTAATTCGTAAAGGGCAAGTAACTCAGTGAAGTACAACATCATTCTAGCACATCGTCCCTTATTTCGGAACAAAATTGGGTGCAAATCAGAGACAAGGGTAATTAAATTTTTTTTCTTAACCCTTACTATTAACCAATCAGTTGTTGACTTTTTACTTGTTTCCATTAACTTAGTTATGACAATTAATTCTATACAGGAGAGTGAAACAATGGTTTTTTCAATTCGTGACTAGTTTGCTTTTAATGCAGCAATAGTAGATGAATTGAATGAAGTACTGTTTTTCTTTTTCCTATTTTTCATTTCCCCTATGTATTGCTGCTAAATCTACCATTCAATAAGGAGAAATCATGAAAATTCAACCAATACCCTATAACGAAACGAAACATTACAATG
>CAYRBR010000157.1:0-2770 GCA_964422555.1 uncultured Caldisericota bacterium
ATATCATCTATAAATGCAGCACATTTGCCAATTTCTTCTTTTGTTTCGCCAGAACCAGCAAAAAGAATATCACCTTTTTTTAATCTCTTGCTTGTTTTCGCAACTTCCTTCGAAATAAAAGAACCAAAACCCTTTATATAGTCATTGTGAAGAGTATAAAGTTCACCATACCTAACACATGGTAAGTTTCCACTCTTTACCTCATCCTTTCTTACTCCTTGACCTTTAGAGAAAACTCCCAAGTCACCAATTGACTTTACATCCCAATTTTCAGGTATTAGGAATCGTAGTAAAATAACCAAAACCACTTGACAAAGTCAACTCGATTTGTATAATAGAGTTGAGGTGGTTTAATATGACGAAACAATGGGATAAGCCTTTTTGGATAGGCGAACGTATGTTTAGCGAAAAGGATTTCGAAATTATCATATGGACGGTTAATCAATACAAAGATTTGAGCAGAACAGAATTAGCCCTTACAATATGTGAAAACATCAACTGGAAAGCCCCTAATGGGAAGTTGCGACTTCATAGTTGTTTAGATTTGTTGGATAAACTATCAACTGAAGGTGTAATAGAACTCCCGGAAAAACGCAAACTGGCTCCATACAAAAAGTCTTCCTCAACAACAATGCCTTTAGCACAAGTTTGTATTGAGTGCTCATTAAAATCAATACGTCCGGTCACAGTTTTGCCTGTACCTCCAGAAGAACAATCACTTTGGGATGCTACAATGGCAGAATACCATCCATTTGGATTCCAGCGAGCCTTTGGTGCACATCAACGTTACTGGATCTATGGACATATGAATGGTGAGAAAGTCATCTTGGGAGCTTTTCTGTTCGCAGCTCCAGCTAAAAATGTAAAAGTACGGGATGCATGGATAGGGTGGACTCAAGAACAACAGCAGCATTACCGTCATCGTATAGTCTCAAACAGCCGGATGCTTATCTTGCCACAAGTAAAGGTACCTCATCTTGCAAGCCATTCCCTTGGTCAGGTAGTTCGACGTCTTCCAGAAGATTGGAAAGTTCGTTATGGTTATTCTCCTGTTTTAATAGAAACATTTGTAACACCACCATGGCGTGGAACCTGTTATAAATCGGCAAACTGGATCCATCTGGGTCAAACATCCGGAACAGGTCGACAAGATCGTAAGTATGAAGACAAAGGCACAGTCAGAGAAGTGTTTATCTATCCGCTGCGATGGGATTGGCGTCAGGCACTTACGGCAGAAACTTCAAGACAATCACAAAAATCAGGGAAAGAGGATATGGATATAATTAGTGTTGAGCAACTTGCAAGAGAAAGAATTGAAGCAAACCTGAAGCAAAAATATGATATGCTGACTCCTTTTCTTGATGAGAAACAAAAACGACTCTTTGCCGGTGCAGAAGCCATTGCTTATGGCAAAAAAGGTCTAAAGCGCATTTCAGCAATTTTTAAAATGTCTACTGCAACTGTTAGCCGTGGTATGAAAGAAGTTAAAAACCCGGAAACCATAGAGCAAGATAGAATTAGACAACCTGGAGGAGGTAGAAAGACCGCCACCGAGCTAGATACGGATATTATGACCGATTTAGATAAACTCATTTCACCTCTTACACGAGGTGACCCTCAATCACCAATGCGGTGGACCTGCAAAAGCACGCGCAAATTGGCCAAGGAATTGCAGGAGATGAAGCCGGGACGCTCTGTAAGTAACAACCTGGTTAGCAAACTCTTAAGAGAAATGGGATACAGCTTACAGGGTAATCGAAAAGTTATGGAAGGAACCAATCATCCTGATCGAGATGCACAGTTTCAACATATCAACGATACGGTTTGCAAATACCAGCAGCGCTCACAGCCTGTGATTTCCGTGGATACAAAGAAAAAAGAACTGGTAGGTGAATACAAAAATGATGGAACCGAATGGCAACCCAAGGGACAACCAGAAAAAGTAAATGTCTACGACTTTCCTAAGCCGGAGGTTGATAAAGCTAACCCTTATGGTGTCTACGATCGTACCCGTAATGAAGGCTGGGTGAACATAGGAGTCGATCATGATACTGCTACATTTGCTGTCGCAAGCATTCGCGGCTGGTGGTACCAGATGGGTCAAAAAGCTTACCCTGATGCAACAGAGCTGCTTATTACGGCGGATGGAGGCGGAAGCAACAGTTCTCGTTCACGTCTCTGGAAAGTAGAATTGCAGAAATTAGCTGATGACATCGGGTTGTGCATCTCTGTTTGCCACTATCCACCTGGTACCAGTAAATGGAATGTCATTGAGCACCGAATGTTTTCTTATATAACCCAAAATTGGCGCGGTCGACCACTTATAAGCCATGAAACTATTGTCAACCTTATTGCAAACACAACTACTACAGCTGGATTAACCATTCAATGTCAATTGGACACACAAAAGTATCCAAAAGGAATCAAAATTTCTGACGAAGAATTAGGGTCTGTTAATATGGAAAGAACAAACTTTCATGGTGAGTGGAATTACACTATACGACCAAAAAGTTGATTTCAGGTTAATATTTCCCAGTCCCTTACCTGCAGACCGGATATGAGAGAACCAATAAAAATCTGAACAGATATACCTATTGCTATCCCGAGAGTGATCAATACAGTTTGACCTTTTGAAGAAAACAGAAATCGAAGGGCAATTCTAAATGCTAGTTTCATTTTATGTTCTCCTTTACATTTTTCAGATCTTCAAAAGACATGGCAAAATAGTAGGCATTTATCTTCTCTTTTGCATGTGGAGTGTTATGTGCAG
>CAYRBR010000158.1:0-2715 GCA_964422555.1 uncultured Caldisericota bacterium
TCATTTGCACTATACTATATTTCTTATTGAGTGTCTACTTTTTGGGAACAGTTCATATCATACCAAATTGTTTGTTCTAAATATACACTTCATGAAAGGTACCAGAATAACACGAATATTTCTGGGTGACTAAAGGTGGGTTGTACTAGGGTACATTTGACAATACACTTTTTACTAAGTACAATTAGAGTATATTTGTAATATTACGAATTAGGATGTTATATGCAAGAATTACTTCGGAAACACAATCCAATTTGGTTCGGCAAACCACTGGAAACAGGAATTGAAAGAAAATGTTTGCGACAGATTATATCATACATTCCCGTCCCTCATATTGTTGCAATTAGTGGTGCCAGAAGATCTGGTAAATCATATTTACTGAAACAGTTAACTATGCATTTGCTACATACAAAAATTCCTGCTGAAAACATCTTATCACTTAACTTTGAAGATCCTTATTTTATAAATCATGGCACAGTTGATGTGTTAGATGCATTACTATCTGAATATAGAATTCAACAAAATCCTTCGGGGAAAACATATCTCTTTTTAGACGAGATTCAAAACATACCGGGATGGTACAGATGGTTGCGAGATATATACGATAGAGATTCAAATGTCAAAATCTTTATAACGGGTTCAAATTCGGAACTTCTTTCTGTGGACTTAGCTTCTCATTTAACTGGAAGAGTTCTTTCCTTTGAGAACTTCCCTTTTTCATTTTATGAGTTCCTGAAAAGTATTTCTAGTTTTCAGCTTCCAACTGCATTACAGTACGATACGCTGTATTCTTCTAATTCACTTCTGCAACACCACTTAGAAAATATCTTTAAAGCTGGTCTATTTCCTGAAGTAGTAAAATATCAAAATGAAGAACTGCTAGAAGAAATACTACGACAATACTTTCAGCAAGTAGTTTTCAAAGATATTGTACCGAAGTTTTCTATTCGAAACAGCAAAACCATCGAACAATTGGCCTACTATTGTTCCACTTCATTTGCTTCTCGGTTTAGTTATAACAAGCTTGCAGCTGTTGTAAATAGTAATGAGAACACAGTTAAAGAATACCTTTCATATTTGGAAAAAGCCTATTTGTTTTTCGTAATTGAACGTTTCTCTTATTCGCTTCAAAAGAAAACACGCTATGCCAAGAAAATATATATATCCGACGAGGGATTGCGGAATGCTACAGCCAGTAGCTTTTCTCCCGATATAGGGCGTCATGCTGAAAACCTAGTATTCTTACATCTTCGAAGAAAAACAAAGCAGATTACTTTTTGGCAGAACGATGGAAATAGCTCAGAAATTGATTTCATTGTCTACGAAAAAGATAATTACTTGTTGTGCAATGTCTCTTACACAAACGACATATCAGAACGAGAGTATAAAGGCTTTTCGATTTTTATTCATTCCAATAACGTAGAAAACTACCGATGCATTGTAGTTTCTAAGAATATTTACAAATCATTCGAGTATAGCGGAGTTACAATTGAAATTGTTCCCCTTTGGCTGTTCTTGTTGAATACAGGAGAATTTCTACCTGGTAATAATTGTTTGCCCTAAATATACACTTCATGAAAGGTAAGTAGAATAACACGAATATGTTTGGATGATTAAAGCTGGGTTGTCAAATTAAGGAAATGATAGTACCCTTATTGGATGTAGCATTATGATAAACGACTAGAGATTGCCTTTTTTAGGGATGAATATTTTGATATAGACTTATGAACTAGTGGCGGGGTAAGTTTGCCTTAAAGGGATAGCCTAGTTTTTGGATTAGAATACGTTAATGTCTGAGAGAAGTTTGCCTTAAAGGGATAACCGAGGGTTTTTGTAATTTTACGTTGTTGTCTGTTTAAGTTTGCCTTTGTAGGGATGATTTAATTTTTGTAGGAGTGAAAATTGGAACGTTATAGTTGTATTGTTGCAGGTGAGTTTTCTTCCATTCACATGTTTCTTTTGAAGCATGCCCATACATTACAGAATTACTTCCATATTACTAGTTTACAAAATGCAATTCAGTCTGCTGTACTGAAACAAATTTTATCACACCTTCAAAACCCCACCAACTGCTTGACTTATTCCGATTCTTCCCGTTTCTATCTAATTTTCCAAACTGTTTCCCAAGAAAACGATTACTACTGTGAAATAGGTGAAGATACAGATTCATTAAACAAGTTTTTCACATCTTTATATGAAACAACATCTGAAAATATGTGGAACTGTTTTCAGAATGAACTTTCGTTACATATTACCTGGAAAATAGCTTCGGGAACTAACAAACTTCAGAGTCCTGCTTATTGGAAAACATTCCAATCACTGCAGGAAATAGAATCGCTAAAACCCCACTTCAAGCACCCAAGGTTTGCCACCCTTTTTCATTCTCAGTCTTTAGTTGATCATGAAGAACCTATTTTTAAAAGGGATCTATCTAGTTGGATTCAATCTAGTACCGAATTACAAGAATTGCAATTCTCTTCTAACAAACCTTTGTGGGCATTTACAACCAAGCTTCATCTTAAACCAGTTTCAAAGGAAGAAACAGCTGTTTCCTGCATTCATCGCTATCAGCAAGAAAAGAGGTTTTTTGCATTTGCTGAACCTTCTATGAGGGAATTGCTTTCTTCCATGGGTTCTTCATTCCAATACTGTATGAATAACAGTGTTTTATGCATGGTTCATCAAGAAAGTAATTCTTTGAAGAAAGTAAGCACG
>CAYRBR010000159.1:0-2709 GCA_964422555.1 uncultured Caldisericota bacterium
TTGAACGTTCGTATCGCTAAATTTCAATGAATATTCATTCGTATCTGGCCACTGGAATTGCTGGTTCTTTATTACTTTGCCTTCCCAGAGAAGAATAACACCGATGTTTTTCGAAAAGTCCAGTAGATATTTTTCAGGATAGATATCCAGGAAGTGCTCCTGCAGTATTCCAATATTCTTCAAAATAACATATGGAAAATCACTGGATGCATCCTGATTCGTTTCTGCTTCCATAACCTCAGTAAGGTAGTTTGTTGACATAATTTTTACCTGACTTTCCTCTTTGTCTTTGATCAAAGAAGCAAAAGCATATCCAAGGTTGATAACTGTCAGGTGGTATTCCTGCAATCTGCTTTCTACATACGATTTTTGTGGATCGGAATAATCAATCCAGTAAATCTTGTTGCGGATATGTTTGTCGATATGGATCATTTCGAATTCTTCTCACTTACAATTAGATCCTTCACATCGACATCCAGAATTTTTGCAACCTGGTATAGGAGTTCTAAAGATGGTTGGCGTCTGTTCTGACAATATGAGTTGACCATATTGAAAGATTTATTCAGTTTTTCTGCCAACCAAACCTGCTTAATCCCTTTCTCATCGAGCACCTCTTTGATCCGGTTCATGGTTTATGCATTTAATTGAGTATGAAAGTAGGGAAAATATCTCATAGATTGAGATAAATTTATAGAATTAAAGTCTATGCTGGAGAACATAACATTTATCCATAAAAAGAAATTGGATCAATGAAAGCATTATTATTTGAATGAGGATGTTAGGTGTTTTCCCACAATATGGAACCAACTATTGCATACAAATCGTTCCCAGATCTAATGTACTTCATATGCCAGAAGTCCCTGAATTTCTTTTTCCTGTTAACTTACCTCCCATCCACCAAATTTGCATCCTTCACAATGATTAAAACTCATATTGCTAGTTTGATGATTATTTTCAAAGTAACGCATTATCGAGTGATTCACGTATGACCGTCCCATAAATGAATCCAATCCAATTTAGGTACTTAGTATTAATCTGCTCAAAAAAGAAATCAGGGTCTTTCAAATCAGTGGTTTGGATATTCCGTGAACCCCCAATAGCAAAATGAAAATACTTATTTCGAGTATTTCTAAACAAATGTATTAATTGCCGATTCTCGATTGAAAGAGTAAAAGTAGCCCTGTTTGCTGTAGTCCAATTATTCCTACTGGTTAATCCAAAGAAAGCATTATAACAGTTATTTGCGATCGTAGTGTCAGGGTGAGAAAAATCAAAATCTGTTGTGTAGGACAAATATGCAGTTCCTCGGTAAAGATTTTCGATGAATTTATCAAAAAAACCAATCTCACTTGTTTTTGTATCAGTGAAATATGAACGAATAGCTTCGAATGAGCCTATATAATTACCGAAATGTGAGGAATGTAAAAGTGGAAAGCTATAAGAAATGTATTCTAAAATTCTATAAAGATTAACAAATGCTGCTTGGTGCTGGTCCTCTGTTGTATAGAAAAAATAAAAGGTAAGTTCCTGTAATAGATTATGATAGAATATAATGTTTCTTCCATAATATTTCTTAGAAAATCTTACATAATCGGCCAGTTTAAATGGTTGAAGAAGGGTTTTTAATTGTTTTGTTGATTTACGTCTTACCTGATGCAATGGGAATGAAGTGTAATTCTGATACAGTTTAATTCTTCTATTTGACTTTTTACAGTGAATATCAATATTGGAAGTCAACAAACGCATTATTAGTATATCATAGGTAGATGTACTGCTAATTTTGAATTCTGATGGCAATGCAGAAAGATAATTCTTTGCAATAGCCTCCTTAAAGTCAAAAAGATGTAAACTCATAACTTAAATTTGTTCGGCCAATAAAAGAGTCAATTCATCAGAATCAACCCCGATTAATTTGTGAATTTTAGCGATAAAAAAGGAGGCTAATCTTCTTCTTTCTCTACTAAGCTTAATTGTCGACACATTGATGTTTTTAAAAGCCTTCTCAAAGGATTCGAAGGCTGTTTCAAGTTCCTGGTTGTTGTAAGAATTTACCTGATCGAAGGATAACCTAAGTCCGACACAAAAACCAATTAGATTGTTTCCGTTGCTTAACCACCTAAATAGGCTCTCTGAATAAGTCATTCGATCGATTAAAGAGAGAACATTAGTGAAATCAAGTGTATCATTGGTAATTTTTGACTCAATTATTTTCCTTGCAACCAGCTCGTCAAGTTTGTCTTCAATAATCTGTTTATTGTCATATCAGCCTTTTTAAAGGCTCTTTCATATTTTGAGAAATTTTCCTTCTCAGTAATTATTTTAAACGAATATGCTGTAAAATCGTAAATGCTTTCAGCTAGGATTTCAATTTGGTGCCTTGCTGTCATGGGTTTTTGTCCATTATTGAGAGTAACCATTCTATACAAGAGGTTATCTCTGGAAGGGCAAATAATAATATTAGTGTACAGAAATTTATTCTTATCTAAGGTATTGCCTTCTTTTGCACTTCTTCTACTGAAAAACTGAATTTTTTTCCAAAATGGCATGCGTGGTAAATATAATAATAAAAAAATGAGTAAAGACGTTAATAACGACATGAAATAAAAGCCCATCGATACGGCTAGACCCACGGCGGCGGTTGCCCATAATGTGGCTGCATGGATGACAAAGTGATTGTCAGTAAAATTAAAACCCGGCTGCTTTCAGAAC
>CAYRBR010000160.1:0-2706 GCA_964422555.1 uncultured Caldisericota bacterium
AGAACTACTTTCATGGTTCATCTCCCAGTTTGTTTTCTCCCATTGTAGCAAATATTTTTTCCGATCGATACCCGCAGAAAAACCTCCCATTTTCCCAGAGCAAGAAATTACTCGGTGACAGGGAATAAGTAATAGAAGAGGATTTTTACGCATACAGTTGCCAATAAATCGAGCTCCACTTTCAAGGTGAATCATTTTTGCCAGGGTAAGGTAAGATACTACATGCCCATAAGGAACAATAGAAAGAAATCGATATACTTTTTGCTCAACAGGAGTACCAAAGGTTTTAAATGGTAAATTGAAATAACAACGGGTGCCTTGAAAATACTCTTTTATCTGTTTTTTAGCTTCT
This sequence comes from uncultured Caldisericota bacterium, assembly GCA_964422555.1. Taxonomy (GTDB): domain Bacteria; phylum Caldisericota; class Caldisericia; order UBA6126; family UBA6126; genus JAGLCW01. Next base: position 353 of record CAYRBR010000160.1, read on the forward strand.
GCTAAAATAGGATAGGATTGTAATCTTTCTTCTTCATCGTCTTGAATTGCCTGTTGGTAAATAAGATCAGAAAAAAGATCGTTCTTTTCTTTATTTGGGAAAGAGACTCCCAGTAATTCTTCTTGATTCGCTTCAATATATAATTCACCCAAGGGAGTGGGGAATACTGCAGAATTAACTTTCAATCTTCGAATACCCTTTTTGTGTAATCCGAATTAGCGCCTTTTGATTTTGGTTTTTACTTAAAAGGGTAATATACCCAATATCTACTAAGAACCGTAAATAAAACGAAAGCGTATCTTCATCGATTGAAAAGATATCCATTAGTTCTTTACCGGTAGTAATTTTTAAGGGATGTTCTTTATGAACATCCCTTAAGTACTTCAATAAATCGGACCGTACATTATTCTTAGGGTCCATCATTCGTCAATTAAGCTTTTTGCACCTTATTTGCTTTTAAGCATTTTGTACAAACTCTCATAATTTTTACTCCACCAGCTGGGAGTTTAACTCTTACCGATTGAAGGTTTGGTAAGGAGCGCTTTTTAGTCCTTCTGTTAGAGTGAGAAACATTGTTCCCTACTAAAGGACCCTTTCCGCATACTTCACATTTTTTAGACATATATAAACCTCATAAAATCTTATTCTTATTGAATCATAACAATTATATGAAGTGATCCCGATCCGTCAAATGGTCAATTGCTTTTCGTTTAACAGAATAGCCTTCAAATATTATGTAGTGGGAACTTCACACTTCTAATCTAAATACATATTCGAAAGTAAAAACCGTTGTACTTCTTCAAACATGACGGTAAATTTATCTTCCCAGGATGCTTCTTTTGCAATCTGAATGCGCTTTTCAATCTTACTGTCGTTCTCGTTCAATGCATCTTGAATTCGTTTGAGGCCCTGTTCATGGTTTTGATAGAAATATGTAACATTTTCATATTGTTTTAACTGTTCTATTGGAATTGTTACACATGGTTTTCCTAAAGCACAGTATTCAAAGAACTTAAGTGGACTAATATGGAGTGTTAAATCATTGGGAAGAAAAGGAATGAGTGCCACCGAAAAAGAACCAATCCAGGCAGGAGTATCCGAATAAGGAATGGATCCCGGAAGGATTACATTTGTATCCTTTTCAAACAATGTTTTAAACTCATCCGTACAAGGCCCAGCTAACACAATGCAACAATGTGGGTATGCAGATGCAATTTTTTTTACAAATTCCACATCAAACCAACTTTTTAATGCTCCCAGATATCCAATAATAGGTCGATTCTCATTTTCTAATTCAGAAGGTTTTTTCCCATCCCAAGATTCATATAGTTTAAAATCAACCCCATTGGGGACTACCATTGGCAATCCACCGAATGATTTTATCTTTTCTGCAAGATGATTCGTTGTTACAAAAACAAGATCACTCTTTTCAACCAGTTCTTTTTCTAACTCATTTACAAAGGAGGGATTTCGAAGTCCTCCGTAGGAAGAATGATCATCTACACAATCATACACAATCGTTGCACTAATGTTAATATTCGCTATTCCAGGAAAATCTACCAAATAAAACCAGATAATATCAGCTTTAAACTGATACTCACTCATTGTTTTAGTGATTGCCTTCACAACAGTCTTCTGATTTGTTTCCTGTATAATTCTATTGTTTAGTCCAAAGGGTAATATTGTAGGGGCCTGCTTTATGATAAGATTCGGATTTGAAGAATTCTGTTCTACAGGTTCTTGTTTAGCTTTTTTAAACCATTTACCAAAATAAGTAATGGGAGGTTCCAGATACAAAACACGATTGTTTTCACTTAATTCTTTCGCAATACGTTGTTTTCTTGTAGGTAAAGCATTGTAAGCCATGGTAGAAACCAGGAGAATATCTTTATTTTTAATCATGGTTCCACCCAAGCTTTACTGCTAGTGCTGTAGAAAACCAGAACACTACTGACAATGGAACAATCTCCCATAAGTTTTCAGTAAACATGTTCAGTAATAACGCTACCATCCCACAAATTACTCCAGCTATTAAAAACTGATCTCCTTTGGTTGCTGTTTTCATAGAACTAAACAACATTTTGAATAAAAACAAGAATAACAGCATAAATGCAAGAAATCCTAATAATCCATAATTTGACATTATTTCAAGATAATAATTATCGGAGTAAAGTCCGTTGTATTCCTGATATCGATATGCAACTGCACCACCGTAGCTACCCGGGCCTTGTCCAAAGAATGGTTTTTCTCTGGTTAAGTCTAATGCCAGTGTCCAACGATACGTTCTCCCCCCTTGTGCACTTTTTTGTTGATACTGTTCCGAAAAAAGAGTTGCAAAACGCTGTTGGATAGGC
>CAYRBR010000161.1:0-2705 GCA_964422555.1 uncultured Caldisericota bacterium
GGAATTGCCACAAGTATTGATGCATTTGGTGTTGGATTTACCATGAGATTACTGGATATTTCCATTGTATCTTCTTCTATCTCTGTATTCTTCTTCTCATTTGTCTTGGGTTTTGCAGGTGTTTTTCTTGGAACCTGTTTTGGGAGAATCAAAGAGAATTACTTACATGTGGGTGCAGGAGTTTTACTCTGCTTGATGGGTGTATCCGCTTTTTTCCTCTAAGATTGTTAGAAATAAGTTAGAAACAGCTTCATTTCCTTTACAGAAAAATACTCTCATGATACGATTATTGTAGGAAAAACAGCGTACTCCTTATGTTTCTGTGCAAGTAATTATTGAAAGGAGGGTGCATGAATTATCTACTACTCCATGGCTACTACTTAACCGGTACAGGCAGTAATATCTTTGTGCAAAATAGCTGTAGAGAGTTATGCAAGCAGGGTCACAATGTTATTTTGGTTTGCCAGGAGGAACACTATTCCAACTTTGATATGGTATCCAAAGCATATGTGAAAAGAAGGGCTTCTGGATCCTTTCGGAAGGTATATTCAAATGCTACTCCTTATAAGGGGGATTGCATTCTGTACAAGCCTTATATTGGCGAACTTCTACCCGTATATGTGTTTGACAATTATGCAGGATTTACAGCAAAAGAAGTTGCGTATATGCCTCAAGATGAAATTGAAGAGTATATTCATAACTGTGTGCAATCCATTAATGAGATTACTTTGCGAGAAGAAGTTAACTATATCTGGTCTCAACACGCTATTTTACAACCTGTTGTGATAGCTCGTAGTGAAGCAAAAAATAAGAAGCATATATGTACTATTCATGGTAGCGCATTAAGATTTAGTGTTGAAAAAAGTGTGTTGTGCCAGAAATATGCCATAGAGGGCTTGTTGCATGCAGATTATATAACGTTTGTTAGTTCCAGCTCTCGAAAAGATTTTTTGCAGTATTTTTCTTCTTTCAAAATACCTGCTCTTGATTCTAATCCTTTCGAACCCAAAACTCGGGTGCTTTTCCCAGGTGTTGATACAACTATTTATCATCCAATAGATCGAGAGGAAGACCGTTCTCTGGAAGTAAAAAAAGCATTACTTGTAGCCTCTGTAAGCTTGGAAGAGAAGAGTAAACAGAAGACGCATCCGGATGATCCAATGCAAAATACAGATATGAAGGTTATTGAACGATTGCTTTCTACCTTAAAACCCACAACTCCACTTGTTTTTTTTCACGGAAAATATTATTGGACGAAAGGGTTAATTCCACTTATAGCTTCAATTCCTCTAATATTACAAAAAGTACCCTTATCCCAGTTTATTTTTACAGGATACGGATCGACTCCAACTTACCTGGAGACACTAATTTGTTATTTACAGGAAGGACGAAGACGGTTGTTTTTGGAAGCACTGCATCATCCTTCTCTATGGGATGGTGAAATAGATTCTTCCAGTGTTTTGTATTTACAGTCTTTGTTTCATTGGCTTGAAGATGGATCATTTGCAGATCGGTATTTTTCAGCTGCTAAAGAGAACATTCAAGAGCATGTTTTCTTTACAGGGTATTTACCGCAAGACTCTTTTTGTCACTTGCTACGATGTGCTGATGTTAGTATTTATCCATCCATTTTTCCTGAAGCTTTTGGCCTTGTGGCTGTAGAGTCTCTTGCTTCGGGAGTGATTCCATTGCAAAGTTACCAAACAGGATTTATCGACGTAATTGAAACCTACCGACATGAATTTTCTGATATCTTTAAAGATCTGCTATTGCTGAAAATGAACTTAAGCGAAGAGTTTGTTTTTACAATTAGTCACAATATAATTCACTTTTTGCAGTTATATCAATCTTTATCAGCTGAACAAAAAACAAAGATTAAGGAAAGAGCTAGGAGCATTGCCTCAAAACATTTTTCCTGGGAATCGATGATTCGACAATATAACACACTTTTATCGAGTGAGTAAAAATATTTCAGTACCAATAAAAAAACCCCTGGGATTTGTCCCAGGGGTTTTTTTATTGTACGCTAAAGAACTTTTTTAGTTCTTCTTTTCTTCTTTTTCTAGTTCGTATAGATCGCGTTCAATGTAGTGTGTGTGAAGAAGTTCATGGGCTTTGTGTGAATTTGGTTTTTCAAAGTAGTCTTCGTAGATTTTTTTGATTTCAGGATTGTCATGCGATTTACGAATTGTCAAAGCTTCATCTTGTGAGTAGATGGCAGCTGCTCGTTTTTCACAAACATCAGGATCATTGGAGATTGGTTGACCGCCACCATTCAAACATCCACCAGGGCATGCCATAATTTCAATGAAGTGGTAAGGACTGGTTCCTTTTTCTACTTCTTCAAGTAAAACTCTGGCATTTCCAAGGCCGGATGCAATTGCAACTTTGGCTACAATCTCGGTTCCATCTTTTGTTACCATGGGTACTTCTGCAGTTTTAATCCCCTTCATTCCTCGAACCATTTCGAGTTCAAGTTTTGGAAGTGGTTTTTCAGTGACTACTTCGTACACAGTACGAAGAGCTGCTTCCATAACACCACCAGTTGCACCAAAGATAACAGCAGCACCTGTTGATTCACCTAGTGGAGAATCAAAATTTTCTTCTGGTAAATGCTCAAAGTCGATACCAGCTTCTTTCATCATGCGACCTAATTCTCTGGTGGTTAAGGCAACATCTACGTCCTGGAAATGATCTTCTTCTTT
>CAYRBR010000162.1:0-2681 GCA_964422555.1 uncultured Caldisericota bacterium
AACCATCTCTTTTGTTTGAAAAAGTAAACACATTTTCTGTTTTATTACCGCTACCCCAAGAATATATTTCGGGATAGGGAGCGGAATAATGTGTTATGTAGTTCACAGTGTCTGTGGTGGGAAGAGTGTCAAAGGAAGGTACTTTTGTAAGAGAATGTGAATACTGATTGGATACTTCACATTGTGAATAAATATTTGATGGACAATGACTTTGGTACAAATAAAACATATCTTCATCTACTAAAGTAGAATTGTAAAGGTACAAACCTTTTATTTGGGCAGCAAAAAAATTCTTCGCAGGAGGAGCATTACCACCCACAAACAACATGTTACTGTCAGCAATATCCTTCCAGTTTTCCACCAAAAGAGATACGTCTATTTCTTGCTTTTGACCATATAAATAACAACTCACAGTTTTTGTGTCGAAGTCCCATGAAAGAGCAATGTTGAATTCAACTCCAAACTTATCATTATTTTTAGCTTCCCAGGGTATTCTTACAAAAGCTTCAGGGTTATCTGCATTAGGCACAAAATAAAAAGAATCTTTGTAATAGTAGAGCTCAAGTGATCCATTTTCTGTTGCACAAATTTGAATATGCTTAAAGTCATCAGTGGAGCGATCAATTTCGTTTAGAAAACCACTTTTATAGTCAATCCACATTTCAATAGAACCTTTTCTGGTAAAAGTGGATAAAGAATCTGATTGGAGTGGAAGCGAAGAATAGGTAGGATGTTCTTTGTCGTCCCAATTGTTAAAAAATATATGACTATAACCATATATCCAACCAAACCCGTTTAACACTCCAAACTGAAGTTCAGATAATTCGCCATTGTTTCCATAACCAGAATGATCCCGAACTTTCTTTGAGTCACGAAGAACATTAATTAAAAATGAATAATCTCCCACACACTCAGAAGTTGGGTAAAACACAGAGTCAAAATTTGAATAGGTGTAAAATGAACTGACAGATGGATATTTCATGCTCTTATTAATACATAAGAAAACGGTGTTTTCATCAGCAGGATACAGCTCTGGTATCTTCATCCAAATGAGAACATCTTTCTTCCCATCATCTTGCACCCAATAGGGGATGTGTGTTTGGCCATCAGAAGTAAAAAACACAACTTGTTCCATATTGAACGCAAAAGATGTTTTTTGGAACAATTCCATTTTGTTAAGCTCAATGCAAATGATTTGATTCGTGAGAATAGTGGAGGGTGTGATATGCAAAGCAATTCTTGTTAAAAAGTCAAATCCACTTTCGCTTGCATTCCAGTACTGAATTGGATTATGCAGCTTCAAATATCCTTTGGATTCATTTTCGGTATAAGCAACCAGTTTTTCTCTTGACTTGTCAAGTTCAGAATCAAGTACATATGTTACCTCAGGAGTTGTTTGTTGTTGAAAAGTGGTTGGTTTTGAGGAAACAACCACAGAGTTATCTTTTGTGGATCCACCTAAAAAACCCAAAGCAACAATAACTATTGTTGAACATACTAAAACACACTGCAGTGCCGATCCCAGAAAAATTCTATTTTTCATCTATCCCTCCTACCTCTTTTTTGACATTGCTTCTAAATAATATCCAAGGGCTGCCGGGGATAATTGGATTTCCCCATTTCTATAGGTCTCCCCCACATATTTATCAATAATCACTTCCACTTTCTGAAATTGCGTATCGTTTATAACCTTTTCAAATAGGTCTGGCTCTAGATTCATTCTCGAAAAACACTCACAGGTAATATCTGGATGGTTTAATCCAAGCTGTATAATGCTTTCATAGCGACATTCTAATGCAAGCAGGAACTGTTCTCTTACAGATATAAACTCGGAAGAGGCACACAGTTCAGGAAACTCATTTTCAGCTTCTAAAACTTCAATTAGGGAACGGACCATTATCATGTGGTATACAAATCTTGCATTATGAGGATCCACCCACTTTCCTTTATTGGGACCACTTTGTAGTTGCCCAGGAAGAATCCCTAGCTGTACTCTTTTCAAAGCTTGAGTAAAAAAAGTAGTATCTCCTGTAACTCGAGCAAGTCGAACTAAAAACAATACAACAAAAGAATTATAATTCCAATTGGGAACACTTGGTCTATTTTGTATCCACTGAGCAGCCCATAAGGCTGAAGTTAAATAAATCGGATCCAAAGTAGCTTCGTATAATTCTACTAATGCAAATCCACACAATCCATGATCAAAAAAAAGATCTCCCGATTCAAAATCCTCTTTAATCCAGCCATTATGTAAAACCTGATCTAAAACACCTTTCTGTTCTGCTTTTTTCAAAAAAGCTGTAACCAACTCATCCATTCTCCCACCCTTACCTCGTAAATCGGGACAAGGATACACACCTACTCCAGCACTACCCTGGGCATAAAGCAAAAAATCTCCCGCTTGTTCTGCCAAATATAGAAGATGACCTGGATTATCACAACCTGCACTTCTTGCATGTAAGCACCCAATGATTGCAGATGAAACTTCTCGTAATGCGCCCTGACACTCCCTACTTGTGGGATATGTATTCCACCAAGCAGCTTCAACAAACCTTTCGTGGGAAATATATGCTCCAGGAACAGAGTCTTTAGAAAAAGAAGGAAAAGAAGTAGGAACTCGAATATATTTTTCTTGTTTTTCTGGAACTCCTGCTTTATCCCCTAGAACATCTTGCATATCT
>CAYRBR010000163.1:0-2671 GCA_964422555.1 uncultured Caldisericota bacterium
CCGCTTGCTGAAGTAGAATAGTACAACCAGTTGTCATGAATTGCATAGGCTACCGGAATATCCAATACACATTCCTCTTGTTTTTGTTCTGTGGGTTCCGTGGGAACATAAAACAAATTCCCTGTATCCACCGACGATCGATTCACGACTCCAAGAATATAGTACAAGCCATTGCTGGCGGCAGTCATGTGCAGACAATGGACATATTCTTCTACTGGTTTTACTTCTTTCGTGTCCAGTTGAAGCAACACAGTATTGGTATGGGTACCTGTGAATGGTAAAGCTACATAGGCATGCTTTTCAGCAAACGCCAGCAAGCCTCCTCTGGCAACAGATCCACCCTGATTAAAATTCCCAGCAGAGGTTGTGCTACCATTCCCGTTGCTTTTTTCTGATAACGCAGGTGACTTGGTACAGGGAAACCGTGGAAGGAATTCGGTGGGTTCTAAGATATTGTCTTCAATGTAGTAGTAGTGTTCTCCTTGTAACCAGTTCGTATAAAATACCCGGTTACCCAGCACGTGAATATCGCCACATAGACCTTCACACAGAACCTGAAATGCAGTGCCGTTTGTCTGTACTCTAAATAGGGATCCTCTCTCCGCGGAAGAGTAAGAACGATTCACGGGCAACCACTCTTTTTTCAAATTATCTTGTAAGCATCCGTAAATCCAATTGTTGTGAATGTTAAATGTAGACATTGGTTGGTCCAGTACTAGCTGGTCTCTGTTTCCAGATACATCCACTTTCCACAAATGCAGATTTTTTTGATCAAGATAGTAAATCCAGTTTCCCTGCACAATGAAAAATGCAACTGGTTTGTTGAGTATAATAACCGGATTGGCTCCATCAATATCACACCTTTCAATGTGGTATTCTCTTCCTTTTCCTTTCAGAAAATAGAAGTACTTAGCGGTTACATTTAGCTGTCCTATAGCAATCTTCTCTTCTATTTCCTTGGGTGTAATGGCATACAAATCTTCACGGTTCTCCAAATTGGGGTCTGCTTTCTGAATAGCAATATGGGAACAAAAGTACAGGGAATCTCCAATCCAATGAAAGGGAACTGCAAAAAATGTAGGCACAGACTCTTCGCTGTATTTAACCGTATTCAACTGATCCTGTTTCAGAATTTGGAATACACCACTTTTTTTCTCAAAGCAGCGTATGTGTTCTCCCTGGCACTGAATAGACTGTATTTCATAACTGCTGTCCAAACACTGGTAATGATTTCCTTGAATGTCCATCTGAAACAAGCTTCCCCCGCGATTGATATCACTGAAGAAAATATATTCTCCGTTGCTTGACAGAAAGTTTCCATTCATAAAGTTGCCATTTGCATGTTCAGAAACAGACAAATGTTCCCCATTTTCTGTGCCTGAATTATCTGCCGGTTTCTGGCATGCCGACACAGAAACAATACTGAATAGTAAAACAAGAACTAATGAACATCTTATGTTACTTCTCATTGTGCTACACCTACTTTCCTTCCCTTTAATTATTTCGTGTTCGAATGTTTAGTTATAGCTATTCATCTTCTGCAGTATTGATAACTTTCAGTTATCCTAAAAAGCAAAGTTTAAGTATGTGTTTATATCCGAATCCAGGTATGTGTCTTCTTCTGCCTGCAGTATTGCGATCAGGTCATGAGTAGCAATATAGTAAGATCCATTTTTCTGTAGTAGTTTCTGTGTTAGAGGAACTTGTTTTTCCTCTTTAGTATCGTTGTTGACCAGAACTGCCTGATTTTTTTGTGGATATAAAGATATAACTTGATTCACATTTGCTGGGATAATTTTTAACTCTGGACTACCGTAAGCAGATGTTTCTATATATTCTACTTGACCGTGTAACAATGTAATAAATTCTCGAACAGGCATAAATACTTCTCCATTCTGCTGAACGAGTTTTGCTGCAAGAGGATACAATTGATAATTAACAATAACCTCCGAACTATCTGTCAGAATTTTCACGTGGTTGAAGCATTTGTTTTCTTTAGCTTGAATGATATCGGTCTGTTCTGTTCTGGTAAACTGCACTTGACAGACTGGTTCCAGTATAATTCGAATAGGTATAAAGGCTCGCTTATTATCAATGATAAAGCTTTTGTCGAGGTAATAATAAGGAAGATCATTAATATACCAAACCGAATTGTCATGCTTTGCTCTTACATTCATCCCGTTTAACTGACGAATAGCAATTTCTTGTTCCCCGCCATCCCAGGATACTGCTAAACCTAGTTTTTCTGTTAATTTATTAGTTGGAATATAATATCTGTTGGATGTTAGAATAGCCTGATCAGGGGAAATATGAGTACTTTTTATACTGGTAGTAATGTTAACTTCCAACTCTCGTACCTGTGCTGAAACAGGTAATGATAACACCATCACGAACGCTAGAGCAATAACAATTATTCTTTTCTTCATTTGACACCTCCCGGTTTAGAACATATTTCATATGGGTATAAAGTAAACAATATCCCAAAAAAAGTATAACTATAAGAAGCAGTTTCTGTCCATTGATATTGTCTGTTTCTGCTGTGATGCGAGAAGCTGCATTGTAGGTAGGAGTAAAGGAAGCAATAGTAACATCAGCAAGGAGATGATCCATTCTATTCATCAAAAAAACCTCCGTACAAAGTATAAATTTTAGTTGCAGTATATACTGCATC
>CAYRBR010000164.1:0-2633 GCA_964422555.1 uncultured Caldisericota bacterium
TATAATCAGAAAAACCAACATTCCTTTGGTATTGGATGTTATTCTGATCAAGGTTATTACATATAAACCCCTGTATACCATCTTGATCTTCAACGGTATTTGCTAGTGTTTTTTCTTCTTCTGCACACTTGGTCTCCGCAAAAGCTAAATAATTCCTTAAAAGCTTAACTCCTTTTGAGTTTGTTTTTGACAGGTTAAAATCAAGGGCTGTAATGGATGTGACAATTTTAATATTGCACTTAGCTCTTGTGATAGCAACATTTAACCGTCTTTCCCCCCCTGACTTATTCAAAGGTCCAAAAACCATAGATAATGGTTTATTCGGATCATGCTTACCATACCCAATACAAAGAATGATTGTATCTCTCTCGTCACCCTGGACAGTTTCTAGATTTTTAATGAAAAAAGGCTCATACCTATTCTCATCAAAGTATTCTTCATAAGCTTGTCTTTCTATTCTCATCTTTGAAATCTCTGAATCAACAGCATTTTGCTGAGCACTACTAAAAGTAACTACACCAATAGAGCGATCAGGATATTGATCAAGGTGTTTAAACACCAATTTTGCAACTTTTTGAGCTTCAACTTTGTTTGTTCGACTTTTACCTTTGTCATAACTTCCATTTTCACAATAAACTAGCTCTATTCCAAAGTTGTCTCTTTTTTGAACATTAGAAGGAAAGGTAATGAGCCTGTTTTGGTAGATGTTTTTGTTGGAAAAAGCAATGAGCTTTTCATCTCTACTGCGATAATGCCACCTCAAAGTTATCTCAGGTAGTATTTTAAGACATTCTTCCAAAACGGATTCGTAATTACCGGAATCATCTTCTTCAAATTTTTCAAGTGTATCATTTTTGTCATCGTATTCGTTTTCATTCAATGTTGCAACAAAAAAACTAGTTGGGGGTAATTGGTGTTGATCTCCGCATACAATCACCTGTTTTCCTCGAAAGATTGCTCCAACGGCATCTTCGGTTCTGACTTGTGAAGCTTCGTCGAAAATAACGGTATCAAATTTGTATTCGTCTGATTCCAAGAATAAACTTACGGATAATGGGGACATCATAAAACAGGGCTTATAAGCCTTCAACAGATTTGGGATTTTTGAAAATAATAGCCGAAGGGGCATGATTCTACGTTTTTTGAGTATTTCTCTTTTTAGAATCCCTATCTCAGAGTCAGGGGATGTTATATCAAAGTTGTCGGGGAGATTCTTTTGGATTTGTTCAATGATGCGAAGCGGAGTAATGCTTAGGTGCGTCTTATCACTTTCTTCAAAGCTGTCCAATACTCTTTTAAAAGAAGCTTTCTGGAAGTTAAGTAGAGTGGGCAACTGATCGAGTGAGTTGTCAATCCATGAAGTGATAAATAGCTTTTTGTAAGTAGTGACAATTTGATCAAATGGAATCTCTTCTCTTTCAACAAAGTCAATGTATGAACTAAGACCTTGGCTATTGCAGTTGTTCTTAAGTGTTGAGTAGCTAATGTACTCGTTAAATAAGAAAAACTGGTCCAGACATTTTTGAATTCTATTATTCGTGTTTTGCAATTCGCATTTTGTTGATAACGTTTGTCGGTCGTATTTTTCATATAACCATTGGTTCAATGGTTTGATGTCTTCCATAGTGTTCACAATTTTTTTGTACATATTCTCCATGTTTTGCCGAAAAGGAACTTCTAGAGTTGTTTTTTCAATACTTGAATGGGTTATCGAGTCGTGAAACTTCAGCTTTTTCCAATCTTCGAGCCATTCAAACACTGAAAGTAGCATGGTCCAATCTGTCTGGTGTTCGTTGAAAAGATAACCAAAGGCATTCTTTAGTTCGTCATATTTACAAACAAACTCACTGTCAATTTGTTGATAATTCACCAACAAGCTTAATTTGCTGTTGTAAAAGTCAAAGCTTAACCGAGTATTCTCGGGAATTTCCAACAAAGTGTTTAGTTTTAACAATTCTTTTGTTGCTATGAAAAGCTTATTCAAGGTTTTCTCATTGTTCAGGGATTTAAAATCTTCTTTCAGAATACTAGGAGATATCTGCCTTGCCAATCTTTGTGTTACCTCGTTTGTTTCGAACTCAGATAAGTATTCATCGGATTTTTGGATTTCTTGAACTTCTGTATCATTTTTGAGAAAAAGGGAAGCATTGGAATTATTGATTGTTATATACATTGAGCCCATTAGTTTCGTGAAAAGGGTGAAATCATTTTTTACTTCTACCCAGTCAACGTAATGATCATCGTCAGACAAATCAAACAAAACTTTTAGTTCGTCATAGTTTTTCTGAAACCAAGCATTAATACTTTGAATTGTTTTTAGTGCTTCAAGCAATTCACATAACTTATTGTGGCTAAGTTTGCCATAGTTTGATTTAACGTATTGTTGAATTGTTTGTTTGTCTTTATAGTACTGTGGTTTAAACAACTTTGAATAGGATGAATAAGTAGTTCTAAATTTTTTCAGAAGTGTGTTGGTGTCTACGGAATAAATTTCACTATCGAATACTCCATCAACTTGTGTCTCCAATTCACGTAGATTAATCCAATGTTTGCAACATTGGTCAAGATAGTTACTTATGTAGGCATGCTTATCTTCGTCCAACCAGCTTTTACAACATTTCGGAGAGTGCAGA
>CAYRBR010000165.1:0-2611 GCA_964422555.1 uncultured Caldisericota bacterium
ATTGCTCAGCTTGAAATTGAGAAGAAAGCATTGTCAAAAGACAAAGATAAAGAAGCAAAGAACCGAATAAAGATGATTGAAAAGAAACGACTTGAATATAAGAACAAAGCAGATGCATTTCGAGTCCGATGGGAATCTGAAAAAGAGATTCTGAATAAAATCCGTGAATGCAAAAGTCAGATTGATTCCATGAAAAATGAAGAAAAACAAGCTGAACTAAAAGGAGACTGGGATAAGGCAGCGGAGTTGAAGTATGGTTCTATTATTCAAAAGAATGAAGAGTTGGTAGATCTAAACAAAAAGCTGGATGAAATTCCAGAAGATCAGCGGATGGTAACAGAAGAAGTAAATGATAATGATATTGCTTCGGTTGTTTCAAATTGGACTGGTATCCCTGTATCTAAATTAGTCGAAACTGAAACAGAAAAACTGCTAAAAATGGAAGATCGACTTCACCAAAGAGTGATTGGTCAGGATACAGCAATTGAAGCAGTTGCAAATGCAGTGCGTCGATCTAGAAGTGGTTTATCAGATCCCAATAAACCCATTGGTTCATTCATGTTCCTTGGTCCAACTGGAGTAGGAAAAACCGAGTTAGCCCGATCTTTGGCAATGTTTTTGTTTGATGATGATCAGGCTATGGTTCGAATTGATATGAGTGAATATATGGAGAAATTCTCTGTATCAAGATTGATTGGAGCTCCTCCCGGATATGTTGGTTACGAAGAGGGGGGTCAATTAACAGAAGCTGTTAGAAGACGACCCTACAGTGTTATTCTACTAGATGAAATTGAAAAAGCGCATGCAGATGTTTTTAATACTTTACTTCAGATATTAGATGAAGGAAGACTAACCGATGGACAGGGACGAACTGTTGATTTTCGAAATACTGTCATAATTATGACTTCCAATGTAGGTAGTCAGTTTATACAGGATGTTAATCTATCGACAGATGAAATGCGTAAGAAAACATTTGAAGTTCTTCACAATCAATTCAGACCTGAATTTTTAAATCGTGTGGATGAAATTATTCTGTTCCATCGTCTTGAAAAAGAGCAAATTTACTCCATTGTTGGGATTCAAATGGAACACATCCAAAGACGATTAGCTGAACAGGGAATTACGATTGAGTTAACGGAAGAAGCAAAACGTCAGATAGTTGAACTTGGATATGATCCTGTTTTTGGCGCTAGACCTTTAAAACGGGTTATTCAAAAGGAAATTGTAGATCCAATCGCAGTTAAAATACTTATGAGAGAGTTTTTGAGGTTAGATCATATTATTGTAGACTATTCTCACGATGAATTCTTGTTCACAAAATCGAAAATTACTTCGAAGGAGGTACAAAATGACTAGAAAAAAACTATACAGAAGTCGAAATAATGCAGCAGTAGGAGGAGTTATAGCAGGATTTGTTAAATATTATGACTGGAATATAGATTTATCTCTTGCTCGAATCCTTTTTGTACTGATTGCTCTTATATCGAACGGAATTGGAATAATTTTGTATATTGTCGCCTGGATTATTATTCCAATTGAACCTTTTGGTCTGGAAGATTCCTATGAAGATATCTCATAACTAAATGAAAAAGTTATATCGATCTAACACCGATAGAATTATGTATGGAGTGTTCGGAGGTTTGGGGGAATATTTCAAAATTTCCTCCTCCTTCCTCCGATTGGTTTACATATTAATTACCCTGGGACTTATCTATTTCATGAGTGTATTAGGTTTTATTGCTATGCTTCTGTTATATTTTGGAGCACAGCTTTTAATTCCAATGCGACCCTGGGGTACAAATCAAACGAACGCAGAAAAAACCTTCCCTGATGATGGGGAAATTGTGGGTACTGCTCGTGAAGTGCCGGCTGATTCCACTGATGACAATAAAGGATGATAAATATGGCAATTTTCGGTGTTTCAATTTTACAATGGATTTTTGTTTTGTGGATTCTTACCTTTTTGTTAGCAGATGCTGCTCGAATATTCACAGGAAGAATCCCAGAGGGAATTTTCTGGGGAGTTTTTTTACTGTTTTGTGGAATTATGATCCTCATTCATTATGTATTCCCGGTTGAATACTATCTCGGATCATCCATAGGCTCTATAAGCATTATTGTATATATTGGGCTTCTTCTTGTTTTATACGGAATTCGTTTTTTACTCAAAGGTTGGTTGGGGGCATTGCTGAATGTGCTTCTAATTCTTGGTTTTGGGTATTGGGTGTTTGCTGTATTCCCCTATATGGGAGTTTAATTACATATCAGTTGTTTCTTCCTTACAAACTGATTCCACAGGTTTACAGCGTATACCTGTTCCTCTGGAAAGTCCTGTAAGTACATTTTTTGGACCCATCTCGATGGCGTTTTTAATTCCTTTTGAACAAAGCATTGAAAGTGTGTCTGTCCAGCGTACGGGATGGAACAATTGCTGAACGATGTTCCATTGAATTCTCTGAGCATTCATGTGGGGTTGTGCATCCACATTCTGGATTACTGGGGTAGATGCATCGTGAAACTGGATTGTTTGCATAAAATTGGTAAACTCAGTTTCCAGCGATTTCATTAGGGATGAATGAAAAGGTGCAGAAACTTTTAAAGGAATGCACAT
>CAYRBR010000166.1:0-2609 GCA_964422555.1 uncultured Caldisericota bacterium
CTGGTTGTATTTGCTCAATTTCCAACATCCACGGCTGTGCAAAATAACGATCTTTTTCACTCCATGGGTATAGAAGAAACTGAAGATTTTATCCAATATAGTACTTATATTGGTGGATTGGGTGGAGAAAACATTAATGATGCCTGCGTAGATGATGAAGGTTGTATATATATCACTGGGTGGACTAAATCCGACTTTACGAAGTGTATTCCAGGTATTGGTAAATGTCCAGGCTTTGATCAATGCTTGGATGGTGACAGTGATGCCTTTGTGTTAAAGTTGTCGCCAGATGGTACTAAGGTTATGTTCATCACCTACATTGGTGGAGATAAACAAGAGGTAGGTTTTGATGTTGAAGTAAATGATAAAAAAGAAGTTTTTGTAACAGGTTGGACACAATCCAGTGAGGAGGATGGTTTTCCCATTGGCGATTCTATACCTGGTTTTGATACTACTCACAATCATTTTCTTGATACATTTGTTATCAAACTTTCTCCAGATGGCTCAGACATTCTTTTCAGTACCTACATTGGAGGTTATTTCCGAGATGTAGCATTCGCTATGGATTTAGACTTAGACAACAACGTCATTATTGCTGGCTGGACAGAATCTTGCGTTGACGATGGTTTCCCAATCGGTAATTCTATTCCTGGTTTCGATACAACCTTTAACGGTCAACGTGACAGTTTTCTTGTAAAACTTTCTTCTGATGGAACAACAGTTTTATACAGTACTTACTTTGGTGGATCTATGGATGAAGCAATTGAGGACGTTACTGTAGACACTCAAAACTCAGTATATATAACTGGCTGGACGACTTCTTCAACAACCAATCATTTTCCTATTGAATCATCTACACCGGGGATCCATGCATCGTACCATAAAGGAACAGATGCCTTTGTTGGAAAGCTTGATTTAACTGCTAATCAGCTAGTGTATGCCTCTTATATTGGTGGGTATGGAAACGATACAGCAACATGTATTGCAGTTGACACCAAAGGATGTGCCTATATAGTTGGTAAAACAGAATCTTCTCCCGAAATGCATTTCCCTGTAAAAACCAATTGCAACGGTTTTGATAAACAATTTAAAGGAGAAAATGACGGTTTTGTCATAAAATTATCTCCAAACGGGGAAGCTATTCTTTACAGCAGTTTTATTGGAGGATCCTATTTTACCGATGTTGCTTATAGTATTGCTATATCAAAGAATAATACAGCGTATATTACTGGATGGACTAACTCATCCGAAGAACAGCAATTCCCCATCAAGGAAATAGATGGAGTATTGGTTCCCGGATTTGACACTACCCACAATGGCCATTTTGATGTCTATTTGATAGAGTTATCCCAAGATGGTAATACAATACTGTATAGTACTTTTTTAGGAGGTTCTGGTCCTGATTTTTGTAACAAAGTACTCTTCGATAAGAATAGCAATATTTATGTGGTTGGAAGCACTTCCTCAAAAAATACCGATGGCTTTCCAATTGGGGATTCTATTCCGGGACTTCAAAAAGAATTTCAGGGAGTGCAGGATGGTTTTGTCATCAAGCTTAAACCTATTGTTCACAAACCTATAGAAGTAAAAATCATCTTACATGTGGATAGTAAATCTGTTTCTGTTCAGCATAGCAACGTATTGAAACCTACTTACAAAAGTGTTGATTGTCCTCCATTTAAAGAAGAAGAAATCATTTACATACCTCTTCGCTTTATTATGGAAGAGTTGCATTCTCCTGTTCAATGGGATGCAAAAGAAGGTAAAATTACCCTTGAGCATTCATTCAATGCTTTTTATCTATGGCCAAACCGAGATAAAAATGTACCTTACAACGTTGAAGTACTTTCATTACTTGATAGCATCCAAAAACCGGTGAAACGTTATAAAGAAAAAATGATGATTGTAAATGGAAGAACAGTCCTACATCTGGAAAGCTTTTACCGCCTTTTCGAAATGGAAACTGTATACCATTCAAACACTGAAACCATTCTACTAAAAGGGTTTTTACCAACTACGAATATTCATTAATTACGTTACATGCCTTCTTTTGCAACAAATGAGTAGTCGGGCATTCCTTCATACTCAGCTACATATTCAACTCGTCCACCATGATAAAAAATAGCGTTTCTATGATCTCTTTCATCCAAACTGATACGTCTGAATACATCTCCCCAGAAGGGATATTTGTCTCTCATCCAAACAATATGACTGTGAACAGGTTGATTATCCCATTCAGGATGGTCATAAACTAGCTCTGCATAAGCATGTTCTGCATGATCTTCAAATTGCGCATTAAAGAAATAACCCCATTTAATGTTAAACAAAGCAACTAGTTTTGCAAAAACAACATAAAAAGACAACATAATCGTTCTCATCCACCAGGATAAATACCACGCATCCTTTATTTTTTCTTGCCTCATTTTGTCTTGAACAACCTGAAGATGCCAATATTCATTATCCTGAGCAGCTCTACTCCATTTAACAATTCGAATAAATTTTACAACTAAATGCGTTTTTTTAAACTTCTTCGTACAATTGGCATATTGACGGTTTTCCCATTCTCTATATGGAATAGATGCCAGAAGTTCCAGGAGTTTCACTTTTGA
>CAYRBR010000167.1:0-2603 GCA_964422555.1 uncultured Caldisericota bacterium
TAACTAATAAGAACATCTGCCTGTTTGTATATATCTTGTACTTCTGTCCAACTAGATACTTCAATCCAGGAAACTTTCGAAGAAAGTGCGGAAGAATTATGAATGTAATTTTCTACTTGTTTCCGATCGGGTCCATTCCCCGAAATCGCCAATCGAATGGAAGGGTATTTTGGAGCTAGCCTTTCGATTGCTTCCACAATATCTTGCACACGAAAACGTTGGTTAATGCTACCACTATGTAAAAAGGTTATAGTGTCTCCAATGTGACGGGTGGGGTGGGAAAGTTCCCGATCTATGTCGGCTGCATACCCAAACAGGTACACGTGTTTACTTTTGTTTGTATAGTAATCCACCGTTTTATAGCCCGAGCACAGAATAGCATCTACATGTTGGTACAATGTTTTGCGTATCATCTCTTTCGCAAAATTTTGTCCAACGGGTCGTTCAAAGGGTCCCATGACTATTTTTTTCTGGTTTTTTCGAGCCCACTTGTAGGCAGGATACCATGCTAAATTATTCCATCTTCCGTGCAACACAAGGTAGTCAGGAGCATACTCTTCTATTCTTTTTTTCATGTCGGGGCAATAAAAAAACTGTCCTTTTTTTAGGTAGGTAGGAAGAATTTTACAGTATTCGGGAAGATCCATCTCCCAGTAGGCAGGTCGGTTCGATTCTGGTATAGACATCATAAACCAAAATTCTACATCAAGATGTTTTCGTAGAGCCTTGGCAAAGGCTACCTGATACGGTGCAGGAATGTGAGTAATGACAACTGCTTTCTTTTTCATTCATACCTCTTTGCAGCAAAAATGTTAAAATAAATATAGCGTTTCAACTAATAGTATAGAAATTTGAACAAAAAACTGAAATCGAAGGTATCGGTTGCAAACGTTTGTTGTTGCAACGCTAGCCTTGGAAAGTAAAATGGTGATATGAAATACAAAAGAGTTAAAGGCACACGAGATGTATTACCCCAGGAATGGGTGTTGCGAGATGTAATTGAACGAACTGTAAAAGAGGTAGCCATTTCATTTGGGTATGGCGAAATTACTACACCTATTTTAGAGGAAGCTGGTTTATTTGTACGATCGGTTGGAGATTCATCCGATATTGTTACAAAGGAAATGTACACACTAACCGATAAAGGTGGGCGAGACCTGGTAATGATTCCCGAAGGAACAGCAGGAGTTTGCAGAGCGTATCTGGAAAATAAAATGACAGTATGGCCCAAACCTGTTAAGTTGTTTTACATGCAACGACTGTTTCGGTATGAAAAACCACAGAAAGGTCGATACCGGGAATTTTCTCAATTTGGCGCAGAATGTTTCGGGAGCAATTCTCCTGTTGCAGACGCTGAAATGATCTCCCTGGCACATACCATTTTAAAACGGCTTTGCTTTTCTTCTTTAACTCTCCATATAAATTCACTGGGCTGCTCAGAATGCAGAGCAAATTACAGAACTGCTTTAAAAGAGTATTTTCAACCCTATACAAACGATTTATGCCCTGACTGTCAGAAACGATTGGAAACCAATCCCCTTCGCATATTAGACTGCAAGGTTAAATCGTGTCGTCCCATTATTGAAAAAGCACCTTCCATTCAAAACTACTTGTGCGAAGAATGCAAACAGCACTTCCAGGAGTTACTGCGAATATTAAAATCTCTTTCTATACCGTATGTGGTAGACAGTGCATTGGTAAGAGGATTGGACTATTACACACGAACCGTGTTTGAAATCATCTCTGATGATTTGGGTTCGCAGGGTACCGTATTAGCTGGGGGTCGGTACGATGGTTTAATTTCAGAATTAGGTGGACAGCCTACGCCGTCTATTGGTTTTGCTATGGGACTGGAACGAATTACTATGCTGCTGGAAACCAAACGACAGGAACTTTCCTTACCCGAAGTGAATCCGCTTCTCTACATTGCAAACTTTGGGGGCACTACTGCATCACTGAGTTTAAAAATTGCACAAGATTTGCGACAGAACGACGTAAACGTGTGGGTGGATTTAGAAGGAAAAGGAATGAAAAAAGTGTTCGATGCGGCTGAAAAACGGGGTGCATCATACTTATTAGTACTGGGAGACGAAGAGGAAGAAGCAGGCAAGGTATCTATTCGAGACTTACAAAAACGGGAGAATATATCCATGGAATTAAAAGATATACCTTCCTTTTTTATTAAGGGAGACTATAAATGAAATATCGTGACGTAACATGTGGAAACGTAAACACAAATTTTACACAAAAAAATATTATACTCGCTGGTTGGGTTGATCGCATTCGAGAAGTAGGGGGCGTAACCTTCATACTTCTTCGAGACCACACAGGTATTGTTCAACTAACAGCTTCTACCGAAGAATTAATTTCCAAAGCACATTCATTACACAACGAAGATGTTATTCGAGTGGAAGGAATGGTACAGAAGCGAAGTGAAAAAGAAATTAATTCGGCAATGAAAACAGGCGAGGTAGAAGTAATTTTATCCGATCTTGCTGTTTTAAACGAATGCAAAGCACTTCCATTTGAAGTTCGTAAATCCATGACCGTAGATGAAAACATTCGAATGCAATATCGATATCTAGATCTTCGAAATCCATCTA
>CAYRBR010000168.1:0-2594 GCA_964422555.1 uncultured Caldisericota bacterium
GTTGTTTTACCAACTTGTCGAGCCCCTGTTACTAAAATTGAGGAAAACTGCTTAGAGGCAGTTTTTACAATTCTCTCTAAATGGCGAGGAAAATATGCCAAAGTAACCTCCGTCTAATTTGCTATCGTATAGCATTTTATACTTTTATGCAATTAAATCAAGGTATTCTTCCTTTTATATTTTCCACTCTAGAACCATATCTAAGAAGGTTTTTAGTGCAGTACTCTTGGGATGTTGAAAAAAGGTAGAACTAGAAGCCACTTCCACTATTCTGTGTTGGGCCAGGAACAACACCCTATCGCAGGCATTTTTTGCAAAGCCCATTTCATGAGTAACAATAATAGTTCTTAGTCCATCTTTCTGCAATTCACCCAACATGTCTAATACTTCCGTTGTATATTCCGGGTCCAAAGCGGAAGTAGGTTCATCCAGTAACAGCAAAGAAGGTTTTATAGACATTGCTCTAGCAATAGACACTCGCTGCTGCTGTCCACCCGATAATTGTACAGGATACTTGTTTCGCTCTTCGTACAATCCAAACCGTTCAAATAATTCCAAAGCCACTTTTACTGCTTTCTTGCGAGACATGCGAAAGGTTTGGATTAAAGGCAATGTAACATTCTCGGTTGCAGTTAAATGTTCAAACAACCCATGCGATTGAAACACAAAACCAATATGTTTGTGATACTCTAATAAAGAAGCTCGTAAAAACGACACTTCCCGGTGATCCACTACCAAGGTACCTGAAGTGGGAACCAGCAACCCACCCACAATTCGCAGAAGCGATGATTTTCCTCCACCAGAAGGCCCCACTATAGCCAAAGAAGTTATCTCTTCATTAAAACATATATCTTCCAGTACCAGTTGTTTATCGAAGTACTTGGTAATATGCCTAAGTTCTAAGTTCATGGTTATACCTTTTCTCCAGTTGCTTCGACAGTAATGATACAGCGAACGTAAGAATAAAATACAGCAAACCTACAAACAAGTAATTCTCAAACATACGAAAATTGTCAGCAGATATTTCTTGTGTGGTTTGGGTTAGTTCAATAACAGCAATGACAGAAAGCAAAGAAGAATCTTTAATGATAGAGGCAAACTGTCCTGCTAAGGCAGGTACAATTCTGGCAAGTAACAGGGGAAGAGTCACAAATCGGAACGTTTGCAACCCATTCAACCCAATAGATTGGGCTATTTCATAATTCTGTTTGGCAATACTATCCAATCCCCCTCGAATAATTTCAGAAATGTATGCTCCTTCAAATAAAGATAGAATGATAATTCCAGCAATATATCGATTACTCACACCCCAGGCAGTTCCGATCATGTAATAAAAAAAGAAGATTTGCACAAGCAAAGGAGTACCACGAATAATCTGGACATACGTTCGGCACAAATATTGGACAGGCAAACAGTGCGTTTTTTGCCCCAGTGCAGTTGCCAAACCAATCGCAAGACTTAACACTAAACTTCCTATAGAGATATAGACAGTCATTTCGAAGCCCTGTAAAAAACGAGCTCTGTATTGCCAAAGCGTGGAAAAATCTAGCGTTATGCCAATCAACCGAACCGATAACCATACAAATCCAATTAAAACAGCGGCAACAATACATCCACTGCTTATTTTCTGAAATAGTGTTGGATGTTCTTTACAGATCCACTGCATGCATTTACTTAGTCAAAAAACCAGGGAAATCCCAGTGAGTCGAAAATCTCCTTTTCCTGTGATAAATACTTATTGGTTAAAACCTCAAAACCACCATCAGCTTTATACTCTTCGATAAACGCATTAATCTGCTTAAGTAATTCGGTATTGCCCTTGTTCACCGCCATACCCCATTCTTCCCCATCTTGAAATGGAATCAGAATAGCATCGGTTGAATCAAGGTTTGCCTGGTTCTGCCTGTAAATTGTCAACTGATCATAAATAAATGCATCTGCTTTTCCTTGTATAACTTCAGTAACACAAGCATTTTCAGAAGTAAATGAATTCACTTCTGCATTCGTTAACGCTTTGTTCGCATATATGTAACCAGTGGTTCCTTTTTTAACAGCAATGACCTTACCATTCTGGTTTAAATCATCAATGGTTTCCACACCTGAATCTTTATTCACAAGCAATGCCAGGTATGATTTTGAATACGGGAAAGAAAAATCAACTACCTCCCCACGATCTTTAGTTATGGTCATTGAGGAGATAACTACATCTACTTTCCCGGTTTGGAGCGAGGGAATTAAACCATCCCAGTTTGTGTTTTCAATTACAACTTCTCGTCCCAAATACTCGCCCAAAGCATAGGCAAGATCGACACTTATTCCGGTAGGGTTTCCAGCATCATCTTTTGTTTCAAAAGGAGGGTATGCTAATTCCATTCCTACTACTAAAGGTTTATCTGCTTGTTTGGTACAACTGGTTAACAAAGGAACACTAAGCATAGCTACAAGAAGTAGTACAATCAACTTTTTCATATAGGGTCTCCTTTTGATAAAACTATATATATAACTACTTCTTTCATTTTCTAGGGAAATAAGGCATTGTCAAGAAATCCACACTGTTTTCGGTATTTTTAGCAACTACAACGAATGTAGTTTGT
>CAYRBR010000169.1:0-2583 GCA_964422555.1 uncultured Caldisericota bacterium
TAGACCTTGCTCACCGCGTAGGGTGACATCGGTCGGAGGGGATTTGCTTCAGATACACCCCTCAAGAGCATCGTATATTCGGTATTGTTTGTTGGGCTTTTACTTCTCCTATACTGGCTCATGTATATGACCTGGTAGAAATTTTTTCACTTCACTGCATGTTTCGAAAAAATATACGTTTTCTCTAACTGTGATTCGTAAAAATTGAATTGTCAAATGTACTCTAATAAAACCTAGCTTTAGTCACCCAGAAATATTCGTGTTATTCCTTTCACCTTTCATGAAGTGTATATTTAAAAAAAAAAATAATTTGGTATGATATGTAAACAATTATTTATTCAGCAGGGTGATATATGACAACAAAAGCTTGGACAATATATGCGGTACGAATTCTTTCTCTCATTCTTTTTCTTTACTTAATGCTGATTGGGAAAATGTTTGTTTGGTTTGGCATTTTCTTTCTTACCATTTTTCTTGCGCTTTTCTTTGGACGTTTCTTCTGTGGGTGGATGTGTCCTATGAACACAACGATGCGTATTGCAGAGAAATGTGCTAAACGGTTGAAAATTCCATTAAAAAAAGCTCCTAAGATTATTCAAAGTGGATGGTTGTCTTGGGTTTTACTTGCTATCGCTGTGGTAATAATGATTTTGATAATGAAAATGACTGGAAAACAGGTTCCTATTTTAGTCTATTTTTTGGTTCTTTTTATATTTCTATCATTCATTTTTGAACCTTCTGTAATTCATAACAAAATATGCCCAGTTGGCATGTTTCAGGGAATTTCTGGGAAACGCTGTAAAAAATCTCTTGTAGTTGACAAGACCAAGTGTACTGGTTGTGGTAGGTGTGTAACTGTTTGTAAGGCAGGTGCAATTCAACTCCAAAAAGAACACTCCATTGCCATTATAAACACAACTTTGTGTCATCAATGCTTCGACTGCCAGACCAAATGTCCTGAAGGGGCAATAGTCTACCGAAAAACAGATTTGTAAATAAGTATCACATAATATGCAACAATTGTGTGAGAAATATCACATAATCTGCATTGCTAAATTAATTAGTCGTTCTGCTTCATCTGCTAAGAATAAGGGTATATTTAACAGGTCGTTATCTAGTCGAAGATTCTTTAGTGAAAAACGTACTCTTAGTGGTGTTGCTGTTGGGTATTTTTCTTTATAAACCTTCAGACTGGAACTGTTTATACTGTGTTGGGATTTCACTTCAATAGGCAAAATATCGTTTTTATTTTGTAAAACAAAATCTACTTCGTGACGAGTATTGTCTTTCCAGTATCGAAGGGGAACTTCAAACTGAGTGCTTAATGTCTGTAGAATATAATTTTCTGTGAGAGATCCTTTAAACTCTTGGAATAAACGGTTCCCTTCTCCGAAGGCAGTAGGCGAAAGATAAGAGAGTCTTCTTAGCAAACCAACGTCGGGTAGATATACTTTAAAAGCCCTAAGATCGTCATAAGCAGAAAGAGGCAAACCCGGTTTTACACATCGATACACTTTTTCAAGCAGACCAGCATCGCAAAGCCACTGCAAAGCACTTTCATATTCTCGAGCTCGTGCTCCAGATTTTACAGCAGTATAAAGAAATTTTTTATTCTCTTTGGCTAACTGAGAATGTATAGAATGCCACAAAAGTGAGACTTTTGGTAATACTGTATGATAAACATGTTTAGCGAAATCTCGCTCATAAGCTCCATTAATATCCCCAAGAATTTTTTGAACTTCTTCGGTGCTTCTATGGCTTGTCCAGGCACTTACAGATTCAGGCATACCACCTGTCACAAAATACATTTTCAGTTTTTCGACTAAAGGGTTATAAAAAGCCTTTAGAATGGGTTCAATAGAATCTATATGGTGAATAAACTGAAATAGATTGGTGTCCCCATTTGCGATAAGAAATTCAGAAAACGTCATTGGATGTATAGTGAGAAATTCTACTTTACCCACTGGAAAAGAAAGAGGTTTACTTAGTGTTATACCAAGCAAAGAGCCAGCACATGCAATATGATATTCAGGAGCATTCTCACAAAAGTATTTTAACGTGTTTAATGCTTGGTTACATTCTTGAATTTCATCAAAAATAATAAGCGTTGTTTCAGGATGTATCTCTTGACCACTAGCTAGAGAAAGGTTTTGAATTAGACGTTTAACATTTTTGGTGGTCTGAAAAAATTGTTTATATTCGGTGTTTTCATCAAAATTGAAATAGGCAGTGTTGCTATACCTTTTTTTACCAAACTCTCGCAATAACCAGGTTTTACCTACCTGTCTTATCCCATTCAGTATCAAAGGTTTTCTTCGAGAAGATGATTTCCATGTATCTAGTTTGTCCATTGCAAAACGTTTCACACTAGTCTCCTCTATTTTGTAGAAGCTTAAAGCTTTCAAATTAGCGATATAGAATAGTGTAAACAAATATCACATAATATGCAACAATAGTGTGAGAAATATCACATATTCTGCAGACCAGGTGTAAAATAAATCACATAATCTGCAATTTACCTTAGAGGATTATTACTTCCACTTAATCAGAAGTTTTTCGTTGGTTCCTTCCATCAGTTTGCCT
>CAYRBR010000170.1:0-953 GCA_964422555.1 uncultured Caldisericota bacterium
ACATTTGGAACGAATTTGCTCAAAGAAATGAAGAAAGTATACAAGGAGAAGTTGAGTATAGTTCATATGCTTCGTTTAAGCGCTCAAAAACGGAAACAAAGTACTCAAAATTTTTTGGTGAACTTCTTATCACATATCCCTGGTTGCCGAAAAAAAATGAACCTGGATTTTTCTTACCTTCTGAACTTCGGATGGAAGACCTACCAATGAGCTTTAAAAGAAGTAAAACCCTTGCTTCTAAATTAGGAATGATTGACAAAAACATAGAAGTTCTTAAACAAAATACAAACTTATCTAAAGAATTCATACAAATTTATGAAAATTTAACAACTTTGTCTTCTGAACAACAACTAAAAGTACTGAAATTTATAAAAAAGCAGAAAGAAAGAGTATCGGAGTTTCCAAATAGAACTGCTAAGAATCAAGAATTGAGATCAGAAAAAATTATCGATAAATTTGTCACGAATCCTGAAGTTAAATATGAAAAGAGAGAAAGATCCATAAAAATAGACAATACAAATCAGTTAACCAAACCCTTCCTCAAAGACCAATATACAAATGAAGATTCAACAATGTATTGTCAAATGTGTCAAAAAGAAATGCCATTTCGGCTAGCAGATGGAGAATACTATTTTGAATGCGTTCAAATACAAGATAAAATTTATCGGAATCACCATGAATTATATCTATCTCTATGTCCATTGTGTGCAGCGAAGTACAAACAATTAGTCAAAAAAAGTAGTGAACACCTTAACAAATTTATAAAAAATATCTTAGCAGATAAGAAATCTATCACTATTCCAGTTCCCTTTTCAAATGGAGATATAGATTCCATACGATTCACAAATGTTCATATTAACGATATTCGAACTATTCTGAATAGTGGTAAAGACGAATAACAATGTTTCGAATACTGTATTCAGCCTCCCCCTACCCTCACTCCTGGGTGATTT
>CAYRBR010000170.1:963-2561 GCA_964422555.1 uncultured Caldisericota bacterium
TTTGGGTAATAATAGAGTTAGTTACTGTAACAGAAGATGCAAAAGGTGAAGTCATGAGTTAGCTTAGGATCTTCTTCGATTGTTTTCTACTAATAACAATCAGTAAGGAATGGTACAGATTGTTATTAAAACCAGCCTCTCCCCCTACCCTCACTCCTGGGTAATTTGCTGGGCGTATTGTTGAAGGGCTTGGTAATTGGGGTGGTGGTTGTTTTTTGCGATTGCTAGTATTTTGCTTAGATCCCAACCAATCGATCGAACACCATCTTGAAGTAAAGTTTTTATGGTGGTTTCTGAAGATGGGTAGTCGTCTGGAAACACAGCGTAGGCATAGAATGATATTTCTAGCTCTACCTGTTTGTCGTGGGCTTCTTTGTTTTGTTCGAATGCCATATTTAGGTATTCTTTTGCTTTTTCTACTTCCCCTAATTCGATTAGTAACTTGGCATAGTTTCCGATATTGTTTACATTTTTCTTGTTTAACTGTATAGAAATCTCATAGTACTTCTTTGCTTCTTGTGGTTGGTTTCGCACAAAATCCAGGAAATAGGCATAGTTAAGGTAGTTTAATGCGTTCATTTTATCAGCTTCGATGGCTTGCAAGTAATACTTTTCAGCTAAATCGTAATTTTTCCGAATCGTTTCTAGAAAAAAAGCATAGTTTCCCGCATTCACAGAGTTCATAGGATCTAGTTTTAGAGATTTCTTATAATTTTCTTCAGCAGCATCATAGTTTTTTCGAGCTTGTTTCAGGAATATTGCATAATCACCTAACGACACAGCACTATCCGGTACTAAGTGATTATTCCGGACCATTTGCTAATACTAATATAATACTGTACCACTTGTAGCCATCGGCTAACAAGAAAGTGTACCACCCCCATCACAAATCTTCTCCTATACTTAAAGGGTGTCTAAACCATAAGTATGTGAGGAGTAGAAAGATGATCGAAATGGTACAGTTTGATTATATTCGTTTTCTATTTTTTAACAAAGGAAATAGCATTCGTTCCATCGCAAAACTACTAGGGATTCATCGCAATACAGTTCGAAAAGCAATCCAGAATCCAACCTATGGGTATCGCCAATCCAAACCCAAACCAAAGCCAGTCAATGAACCCTATCTGGAGAGAATTCGATTTCTCATTCAAGAGAACCATGCTACCAAGAAAAAAGACAGACGCACAAAGAAATCCCTGTACAAAACACTCGTCCAAGAGGGATATGCAGGTTCTTACTCTACCTTTACCTGGCAAGTTCGGCAAGTAGAGGAAGACCTTGGTATGGAACAGAAGGAAGCCTTTGTGAAACTTCTTCCTCTTCGTTGATCCATGCAAGTTGATTTTGGACAGATGGTAGTGATGAAACAGGGAATCCGTAAAACAGTGTATGCCTTCTGTGCTAAATTGTGCTTTAGCAAGTGTGAGTTTATTCAACTCTATCCCCGGGAATCCACCGAGTACTTTCTGGATGGATTAACCGCTTCCTTTGCTTTCTTTGGAGGCGTCCCAAAAACCATCATTTTCGACAATTTAACCCCTGCGGTTAAAACAATCCTAAAAGGAACCGATCGAATTCTCCAGCCAGCCTTTTTACAG
>CAYRBR010000171.1:0-2559 GCA_964422555.1 uncultured Caldisericota bacterium
GCCTGTAGGTTTTCGGTTACTAAAAACATATTAGTGTTTACTGGTTTACTGTTTATGGGTGTTTTTGGAAAATTATTCATTGATGATTCTCTTTGGTAGATATTGAAACCATCCGTTGCTTCTGGAACTGCTTTCCATTTTAACTGAATGGCATTATCTTTCATGGAAGAGTCCAAGGGAAATTCACGTGGCTCAGGTTCTGGCTCTGGCTCAGGTTCCGGTTCGAAAACATGGTTTTCATTCCACAATTCCATCACGAATGCATTTTTTTCATTTTGGTTTCGTAATCCAGGAACTTTTTCATCTGGAGGTAAAATATCATTAATGTTAGATGAAGTATAACCACAAACAATATAATTGTTGTCGGGAGTGAAAGAAATGTCATATATAATATCCGTGTCTTCCCCTCCAATATATGTTGAGTAAAGAACCTTTGTTGCATCTGTATTCAGCTTAAAAAGAACGGAGTTGGCTTCTCCTTTTAACTCTTTACAGTACCCAGGTGTTGATTTTTCCATGAAAGGTTTAGATAGTTTAGAGAAGGAATGACCGTGTAGTAAAATTTCTCCTGCTTCGTTTGTGCAAACGGATTTTATATAATCTCTATCAAACCCTCCAATGTAAGTTGAATAGGTGAGTTTTGTACCCGTACTATTGAGTATAACAAGAAAACCATCTATTTTACCGTAATATTTCTGATCAAGTCCTTTAATATCACCACCTATAGGGAATGATTCTTCAGAAGACGAAGTACCTCCGACCGCTATAATGTAGCCATGTTTGTCTATACATAAATCGTTTATTAGATCGTCCCTAGTTCCTCCAATGTATGTAGCAAAAGTAAGTTTGTTGGATGTTCTGTTAATTTGAATGATAAAGCCATCATAACTACCACTAAATGATTTATCATAACCTGGTACATTTTCATTTATGGGGAATGATTCTTCGCTTGACATGGTATTTCCACACAAAGTGATATGGTTGTGTTTGTCCACTGAGACACCATGTAACCCTTCATAGTCTATTCCTCCAATATAGGTAGAATACAGAAGTTTTGTAACGGAGGGGTTTAAAACCAGTACATATCCATCTGACATTCCGTTAAAAGTGGTATCAATGCCAGGAATAGAGTGTCCGATGGGGAAGGAATTTTCATCTGAAAAGGTAGCGCCACAAAGCACAATGTTTCCATCTTGATCAAAAGTACTGTCATTGCAATACTCTTCCCCTTTTCCTCCTAAATATGTTGAAGAAGTAATAGAAGTTGCTTCTGCATTCATGATAATGATATAAAGTGAATAATATTCTGGATAAGCTGTTTTGCTAAAACCAGGGGTTCTATTGTTGATGGGGAATGTTTCAGGAGAAGAATTGGTTGTACCTACCAATACTATTTCATTCTTGGAGTTTACAGAAATTTTCTTAATGGAATCGTTTTTGTTTCCTCCAATATAAGTAGCATATAGCAAATTTTCACCATCTTCTGTTAGTTTAACAAAAAAACCATCAGTGTCGCCACCATTAAATGTTACGTCATACCCTGGTATTTTCTTTCCTATTGGAAACGTAGATTCATCTGATCCGGTGTAACCAGCTAAAATTAACTGGTTGTGTTTATCATGCGAAAGGCTATTGAAAACATCTGTTTCCGATCCACCAATGGTTGAAAAAAACCGAATACTTTTACTGGTCTCGTTACTTTTAACCGTTTCGGTTTCGGTGTCGTATGTGATGTCAAATAGATTATTTTTTAATTCTCCATTAGAATAGACAAAATGAAGTGATTGATTGAGCATTGGATCAACACATTCGATTTCATAAAAGTTGGCACATTGAATACCCCAGTGTTCCGGATTACTACCGTAGAAATAGTTGTTATAGTGGGGGTGGCGTTTTTTTTCATTGTATACAATACTGGAGTTCTCGGGAAATTTGACACACAATAACCGAGAATTTTCATGGTAGGATTTTATTGTTTGTGTGGTATTCGTTTCTGTATTCCATTGTAGGTCTGTTTTAAGGTGGATATTATCCAAGCTGTATTGAGGATCCGAAAGATATACGTAAATGCTGTCAGCAGCAAGAATAACTTTTCCGAATGAAGTGTTTCCAATGTATTGTATAGAAGAATCCCACTGCCCTTTGTTTTCGGTAAAATAGTACATATTATTTGTTGGCGAAGTGTTCAATGGATCAGAAGTTAACTCGGAAGCGGTTGGGATAGTAAGGGGGGAGTTGTTGGATGACATGGCAGTTGTAATGTGGAATGGGAAAAGCGTGACACTAACAAAAATTGACACAAGCACAATACAGATCCATTTACGTTTCATCTTGTACTCCTTACACTGAAACCAAAGGTTTTATAAGTAAAAAAACTAATTACATTGCCGGTATTTACTATACCATTACTTAGTCATTCTCAAAACCCTTTATACTCCAAAATATCAATGAGAAGTAGCACATTGAAACCTGCATCTTCATTCAGTGCTTCCTCGAGAAAAGCAGTTACTTTTTCAGCCTGGTCGTGATCGATTTTTCCTATTACATCGTTGTTCATAG
>CAYRBR010000172.1:0-2556 GCA_964422555.1 uncultured Caldisericota bacterium
TTAAAGAAGGATCAATTTCGGATAAAACCGGGAAAGACCTACACCACAACATACAAAAACCAGCAATAGTAAAAATGGTATACTTTTTATTCGGAACATGATTCTTGACCATTCGTTTTCGAAGTGCATCAACTCCTGCATTTGTGTGAGTTAGGATTAACTGGGTCCCCTCAGACAATAATACTAACTGAGAAATCATTTCTGTTTTTCCATGGCCGGCAGGTGCTACTATCTTGCATGTTTGAAAAGAAAGTATTCTATTAATTTCTTCGGAATTCATTACTGAATAATCCAATCTATCAATTTTTGCAAAACCGTTTTTAGATTTGTCGAATCTTCAATCTGTGACCAATTGTCAAAGACAACATTTCCCATTTCCTCGCCAAGATCGATCCGTTTATACCAAGATTGTTTTTCTTTGGAGTTGGCTTTCGAGATTGTTCCTATATGCCTACGTTGGTCAGAAGTAAATCCGACTAATGAAAATTTACCTGTAACACTGATGTCCAAAACATCTTTTAGTTTTTCTGCAACCAAATGAAAGCCTTTATCATCTATTGGGATTTGCAACAATTCCTCAGCAACTTCATTTGGCACATCTTTAAAGATTTGTTCCTCAATCGAATTGCCAATTTCCCATGCAAAAGTTGGAATGTTCCATTTGTCAAATAATTCCTTTTCCATTATCTCATCTGCGTGCTTGTCAGAATCCATTAATATGCATACTTCATAACCAAAACTCGAAAATAGCTTCGCTACTTCTATGGTTTCATCTCCATTGCCAAGACAGTAAGAAACTCCTTCAGATGCCATTCTGAATTTATGGTTGAAGTCCAAGAAACTGTCTAAAGCCCGTATAAAACCAATCTCGGTCTTCCCTTTACATACGATTAATCGTCTACCGAGAAAGGCTTCAGGATTTTTTCGAACTTGGCTCTGAACAAACTCGTTTATAGTTATGTTCTCTGCCTTCATTGGAGTGAGAGTCGTTGTTCCAACGTGAGATCGCGCAATGAAAAGCTCATCGACATTACACTCACATACTGTGACAGGGGAATGTGTGGTCATAATAACTTGACCATTTGAAGGGATGCGTGTTCGTAATTTTCCTATGAGGGACCGCAGCCTATAAGGTTCTAAGCCTGCCTCAATTTCATCGATCAGCAGAACAGTCCCCTCATCAGTAACACCAATGTTTAACCCCATCGATACTAATCGTTGACTTCCTTTACCTCTAAGAAGAAAAGGAGTATCCTCATCAAATAATCCTACAGAGGAGTTTATTGAGGAACCATTAATAAACAAACGACTATTAATACGCCCTTTGAATCCTACCCCGTAGTCCTTCCCAATCGCAACCAGTTTATCAGAAATAGTATCAAGCTCTGAGAGGTCTGCATGATTAGACGCATCCCTAAGAGATGAGATCAAAGCCTCTTTTATCACACCCTTTGACTCTGCATACCGTTGCAACACTGAATATCTGTTCCAAGTAAAATCTTTTTCAGAGTTTTGGCCAATAACTCCTAATGAGAGCAATTGTCTATCCCTATTTGATATAGGCTTTGGTTCCTTCCGATTACAAACAACTTCCCAATGAGGCTCGAAGTCTGATTCAATCGACAGGCGTATTGTTATGCAATTTGTGTGGTCATCTATCGGTTCATCATTCTCATCCGAAAGAATTGGACCAGAACGTAAAAAGAGCCCAAACTTTTCTTGAGTTAGTAATGTTTTTGGAACTCCAATAAGAGATATTTCAATGATAATAGAGTCTGCCACGGCACACTCATAAAAATCGCTATCTGCTACTTGAAGAGACCAGCTTGGCCATAAAACCCACTCAATTGCTGACAACAAGGTGGTCTTGGTGCTATCACCAGAACCGACAATGCAAACTATATTTGAAGATTCAGAGAACGTTATGTCACAATTCTTAATTCCTCTAAAGTTATTGACTTTTAAGTTAGTAATTTTCATTGCATCCTCTCCTACCGATTCCCCTTAACACTAGGTTCTCTTTCAATTGCAAATCAATTATTTTCAATTCTACTTGTGTTGCTGGCTAACAGAATAAATTTAAGAGATTGATTTCTTTAGATAAACAAATCCATTCGAAATCGGACTATTGTTATCATTTTCCGTGACAATGGTTGTGAATATCTATTTATAAATAAATTATAAACCGAGGTAAATGACAAATCAATAACTTATTGATAAGTTAGCAAAAAAAGCTGACCTTTGTTTAAGTACCAGTACACCTCAATTTCGAGGTGCTAATTCAACAAACGAGGTCAGCATATGGAATTTTTCAACGGAGCAGTTAACATTCTCAAAATCTTAGTCATTGCCCTGGCCGCGGGTCTCTCCGTCTGGGGTGTTATCAACTTATTGGAAGGGTACGGCAACGATAACCCAGGTGCCAAAAGCCAGGGCATCAAACAGTTTTGGCCGGGGGTGATGTCGTCCTGATTGGCATCAAACTGATCTCTCTCCTGGCTGGTCTCTTCGGATAATCCCAATGCAAGGTCTTTTAGACAAGATCGAGCAGGCTAT
>CAYRBR010000173.1:0-2534 GCA_964422555.1 uncultured Caldisericota bacterium
AGGTTGGGGAGAATCGAAGTGTTCCCTTTTTCTTTGCTATGTACACAATGTAAATTGAAGAACTAACTGCTTGTGCAATGATAGTAGCAATTGCTGCACCTTGCACTCCTAAACCTAAACTATAAATAAAAATGGGGTCCAGTATTGCATTTAGCGTTGCGCTAATTAGCATTGCTGACATGCTTAGCTTAGCAGCACCTTCGGAAATAACAATATTATTCATGGTTACATTAAATATGTTAAAAATTGCACCCGCAATGTAGATGGTTGCATAGACTTTCGCATACGGCATAATGGTACTAGTTGCTCCTAAACCTCGCAGTATAGGGTGAAGAAATAGGAGTGTAACTGATATAAAAATTGCTCCACATAGTAGACTAGAGAATAAAGCCGTCGAAGCAGTTTGGTTTGCTTTTTCAAAATTGTTCTTTCCTAATAATCTAGAGATATAAGAACCAGCACCACTTCCAAAAGTCATTCCCAATCCTATGACCACTTGGATAACTGGGAAAACTACAGCTACAGCACCCATTTGACTGGTACCAAGTCTTCCTACAAAGAAAGCATCGACAACGTTGTATAGAGCACTCACTAACATTCCAATCATGGTGGGCAAACCTAACATTAACAAACCTCTTGATACAGGAGCATTTCGCATGATTTTTAATTTCTCATTATTTACTTGCATTTTTTAACCATTCCTTTCGCTAAGAGTATAGCACCTAAACACAATAACCAAAAAAAAGGACATTGTTTCATTTTTAGAACCTCTTCTTTCTTTTTTCACTCTCGGTATATTCGAGAATATTTGATTCAAGGGTTTCCAGAAAGGATTGTATGATGTGAATCTTTTCTGGAGTGGAATCTTTAACAGAGTTCATAAACAAATTGTTAAAATCTTCGTGTAGCTTTTCGTGATAGTAATAGGCCGTTTCTCCTTTAGGAGTAAGGGCTAGAATTAAACGAGACTGATTTTTAGGATCCGGAGTTTTAAAAATCATTTCTTTTTTCACAAGCTTCTGGAGCATTTGAGAAACTGCACCTTTGGTGACACCCAAGATGTCTGCCAAAGCGGTAACATGGATACCAGGATGATCTTTAACCGCTTTTATCATGTGTGTTTCGGCAACATGTAAAGGAGTATCCGTTCCATAATTGCGAATTTGGTTATCTAGCTTCGTTAGCATGAATACCAGTCGCAAGAAAACGATACTTATGTTGTTTTGGCGATTAAATTTAAATTTCTTCATGTACATAGTATATAGCTGCTAAACACTATGTCAATAGAAATATGAAAAAAAATGAATTGGCAAATAAAAAGAACCCTACCTGTAAAACTTCAAATAGGGTTCTGATGAGAATGCGAAGGACTTTATTTTTTATATAATTGGAAACTTCCACTGGTCATATCAACATGGTATTCACGGTCTGTTTTGTCGGTTTTGTATATGTAACGAGTATCATTTTCCAGATTTACTGTGAAACTGAATGTGCTGTCAATACTTCCAGATGTTTTGTTAATAGTAGCCACAAAGCCATCGTTGTCGGGGATTGTAACAGTCATTTCGCCACTGGTCATTTTTGCATCTATTGTTTGTGGAACTTTGTTTGTAGTGATTTCAATATCACCACTGGTTTGTTTAGTATAAATATTCTCAAACAAGCCAACCAATTCAACTTCTCCCGATGTGATTGTAATGGTAAGATTGTCACAGGCTAAATCTGTACCAGTACATTCTCCGCTAGTCATATTCACCTGGATGGAATCGAAGTGTTTCGCGGGAACTTCAATTTTCAAAAACGAGGAGTTGGACTGGAATACAAACAGACCTCTTTGATTGTTTTTTTGTTCTTGTATTTCTAAAATGCCATTTTTTAGTTGTATGTTAACTGGGGGAATTTTAAAAAAAGAGGTTTGCGTAACAGTTATAGTATTTGTTTTTACAGGAACAAATTCAATAATACCTGCTCTAAAATCAATATCAAGTGTGGTTACCTCGGATGCCTGAAGTGTTTTACTGGCAATTTCAGTTTCAACTTCAAAACGCTTTACAGGGAGGTTTGGAATTCTAAAACCATTCACAAGGAAGTATACAAAAATACTAGTGAATATAAGGGTAACAATAGACCAAAGGACAATTAAGAATACAGCTATGCTTTTATGGTTCATGTGTTTCACTATCTTCTTTTGGGTCTGATGTTGCGGGTCGTTTGTATAAATAGACAGCCCGAATGATTTGTTGAATAGCCGCAGCAATAATGAAAATTATCCAGGAAAACATCCAGATACCGTACACAAAGCTAACAATTAAATATATTGCTACGACTAATAACCAAAAACCACCCTCTATTGCTTTTCGCGCTTCTGCCATATTGGGGTCATCGGTATAGTACTTTTTACTCATGATATGTCTCCTTTAACCGTGTAGTTTTAGTCTATAACTATTATTAGATGAACAATCCAAAAATTCAATGTATTGGGGAATCTTGTATTGTAATTTCATCCAGTAAATACGTACATGGATCTGATTTTA
>CAYRBR010000174.1:0-2531 GCA_964422555.1 uncultured Caldisericota bacterium
TAATGTATAATGTGAGTAACGTTTATTAACACCAATGGAGTGTAAATATGGGTCAGAATTTCAAGATTGGATGCACAAATTGTAATTATGAAGAGAATTTATCAATTGGGATTGGTATGTTGTACAGACCAGATCTTCTTTTGGATTTTAAATCTGAGATGAATCCTTTGCCTTCCATTATTGGATCGAAGAAAACGCTAGAAGAAATTAGGAAACTTACTGAAAAGAAGGA
This sequence comes from uncultured Caldisericota bacterium, assembly GCA_964422555.1. Classification (GTDB taxonomy): domain Bacteria; phylum Caldisericota; class Caldisericia; order UBA6126; family UBA6126; genus JAGLCW01. The sequence continues at coordinate 233 of CAYRBR010000174.1, forward strand.
TTTAACCATATATGGAGAGTATGGTTTCGATGTTTATCGTTGTCCGCAATGTAACCATTTTTTTGAACGTTTTACTATTACCTTGAAACATACTGATGGATTATTTCGAGTCGAATATGAATGTCCTACTTGTAAGATGAAGCTAGAGCCCATACTTGTTAACGGTCAGCTAGAAGAGGAAAATTACGATATCTCGAAGTATCCCTGCCCAATATGCGGAAAATATTCATTAGAACAACGATTTGATGAATTAGTTATGTGGGATTGAAATAGCTAATTACATGGCTGTTAATATCTCATTACGGACAAGCAAATGAATGACTAGATCATTTTTCTAGTTTGTGTACACTATAGTTAGTATGATTTCGAAGCGAAGGGGTGACCATGACGAAATTTCATAAAACTGCTTTATATTTTGTAGTAACCGTGTTTCTACTTGGTATTTTCTTTGGCATACTCCCATTAAAAGTATCTTCAGCACCACTGGATGATAACCCCAGTGATTTATTTGGTATCTATACGGCTACTATTGATGGAAAGAATATGAAGCTATTGTTGGAAAGTAGTTGGCAGGAAATGTCGCATCCAAGGGTTTCCCCGAATGAAGAGTGGATCACATTTACTCGCTATAACCGAAAAGATGAAAATGGAATTGCAGAAGAAGTGAAAGGGTATTTAGAAACAGAAATAATGCTCATGCGAGTAGATGGAACCGATGTGCAAACAATTGTTCCTGCAAAAAATGATGCCATGAATGCCAACAGTAGCTGGACCCCAGATGGGTGCCATTTGCTATATGTAACTACGGATACTCCCAACAAAATGCCTGCTATCGCGAAAGTGAATATTTATACTAAAGAGATAACGTATCTTCCGACACCCAAAAACCTACTAGTTTCTGATCCAAACCAGGTAGGAGATTATATTTGCTTCCCCGGGAAAGTGAATATTCACTCGCAGCAACATATCTGGCGAATGAAATACGATGGAACCGAAGTATCTCTTGTAACAAATACCCACGTGGAACAAAGGCATCCAGAAACACAATTTATACTGGGTGATTACGACCCTCATTTATCACCCGATGGAACCAAATTAACTACAATGCGTTATTTTGGGGGAACTGAATGGCATGTAATAGTAGCAGATGTGGAAACAGGAAAAGAGCTCGATTTAACCGATGGAATTCAGTCGACCCAAAAAATATTCGCAGATACCGTTGCAACCTGGTCTCCAAGCGGGAAACAACTTCTGTTTCGGCATATAGAGCTTCCCAATATTCCCAAGATTGGACTGTATACAATTACTCCTGATGGGAAAGAACGAACTCAAATAGCATTACCCGAAGGATATTTTTTCGGAACCATTTCCAGTTACTTCCCAAAAAATTCTTCTACCAAAGAAAACAAAATTATTTTTCATGCCAGAAAAGACGATCGATTTTAGAAATTCCTTAGAACAGTTTATCGAGTAAACGATAATAGGTTATTTTGGATACATCTGGGTTGGTAATTCCATATTCCTGCAAAAATAATGGTATGTAGCAGTCTGTCTGAAAATTACGAATGCAACTGCGCACTGCTAGTGCAATATCTTGATATCGATCACTAATGCCAGCTCTACCAAAATCGATAAAACCACTTGTTTTCTGCATAATATAAATCCTCAGGTGGGGGTGCGGACATAATCTTGGACTCTAATTGAGTCAGGAGGATGTCGTGTATTCTATAGAAAAAGAATGAAAGCAATTCAATTGTTCATTCGGTACAACAGAAGTTCTGCAGCTGTTATTCGTGAGCTTGGATATCCAGATCGAAAAACACTACGGCTATGGTACAAACAGTATGTGAATGAAACACAGAATAAACTTCCACATGGGTTGTGTAGTACGAAAGAAAAATATTCCAAACACCAGAAAGAAATTGCTGTGAATCACTATATAGAACATGGTCGCAATGCTTCTCTTACAGTAAAAGCACTAGGGTATCCGAGTAGAGTACTCTTAAAGAAATGGTGTGAAGAAAGTGGAGTAGAGGGTAGAAAAAGACATACAAATGGAATACAATACACCCCAGAGCAGAAACAAGAAATGGTCATTGATCTCTGTGTCAGGAAAGAGTCCGCAAATGAAGTAGCCAACAGAGTTGATGTTACTCGTGGAGATCTCTACCGATGGAAACGACAACTGCTCGGAAAGGGGACCCCTACTGGTATGCCAAAGAAAGAAGAATCCGTACCCTCAACAAACGAAACAGTCGATAAATCTATAGAAAAAGAATCTCTCCTATCGGAAATTAAG
>CAYRBR010000175.1:0-2525 GCA_964422555.1 uncultured Caldisericota bacterium
GCAGCCGATGAAAGATTATCGGCCAGATTTAATCGAGTTAATGTCATTTTATTCCCAAATAAATCTTCTTTCCCGCGCCGATCAATAATTCCGTTAAAGCCTGCTATTGCAATTGCCACTCCGTATGATCCTACTCGGAGTGGAGCAATCTGGGAATCAGAGATAATGATTCCAATTCGACAACCACATTCTTTCTTAAAGTAATCATGAATTCGTTGCGCCGTTTTATTGGGATTTCGTGGCCACAAAACTGCATGATTCTTGGGTACATTTGACCGATCCACTCCAGCAAAGGGAGTTACAATACCATTTTTCATTGTCGTAATCACACCAGGGACTCCTCCCAGAATTTCATCTGCTTCCTGAAGAATCGCCTGACAAAAAGCAGGACTCATGTTGAATTCAGTCGCTAGTGCCCAGGCCTCTTCCGAAACGTTGAGCGATGACAAAAGAATCACTTCCCCTTCCGAAATCGAAACTACTTTAGAAGCAATTACAAGAACATCCCCATCTTTTATTTCATTTCCTAATGTATCCCGTAAAAGCAATTCAATTGAAAAAGGTTCGGTTAAAATTTTTGATTGAAATGGTATTACTATCAATATATACTCCTTTAGACAATTACTTCTTTCATTATAATAGATTTGAAACTTTTTAAGGAGTACATATTCATGAAAATTTTTGTCCTGATTAAGCAAATACCTGATCTTGAAAACAAAGTAAAGATATCCATTGATACCAAAACGTTTAGTTTAAAACGGGGAGGGATTCCTTCCATTATGAATCCTGCCGATAAAAATGCCCTTGAAGAAGCTCTGAAAATTAAAGATGCTTATCCCGACACTATCGTTCATGTGTTAAGCATGGGACCAAATCAAGCTGTTGAAGTAATTAAAGAAGCTATTTCTATGGGAGCAGACAAAGGAACTCTCTTATCAGATCGTTTGTATGCTGGTTCCGATACCCTAGCTACTTCATTAATTATCGCCACAGCAATTAAAAAAATTGGTGGTTTTTCACTCGTTTTCTGCGGAAAACAAGCGTTAGATGGTGACACTGGACAGGTTGGTCCTGGAATTGCATCCCGACTCCAAATGAGTCAAATTATTGGAGCTACCGGAATTGAACTGAAAGAAAATAAGTGTCTGATTCAAAGAGAATTTCGAAACCAAATTGAAACAATCCAGTCTCCTCTTCCTCTTCTGGTTGCTTTTAAATCTCATTGCAATACTCCTCGACTACCTTCTCTTCGGGGTTTATATAAAGTTCAAAATTGGGAATCAGAAATTATCACCAATGATCTCCTTTCCATCTCAGTTGACTGTCTTGGAATTGAGGGATCTCCAACAAGGGTTATTAGAACATTCCAACCCACCTTAACAAAAACAACGGAAACAATTCATTTTGATGAAGGAGAAATCCCTATGAAACACATAATGAATACAATCCAAGAGGTGAATAACTAATGAAGATACGAATATCAACTTCCAAATGTAATGGCTGCACCTTGTGTTCAAAAAAGTGTCCTGTCCAGGCAATTGAAATGATTGATAAAAAAGCTCAAATTAATGAGAATTGCAATTTCTGCGGGATTTGTATCTCAATCTGTCCCCAAAAAGCAATTTATAAATCGATAGACGATGAAGCAATAGGAACCGTAGATGGTGAATATTGGGTTATGCTTGAAAAAAAGCCATCCGGTGAAGTAAATTCAACTTCATTTGAAATCATATCAAAGTTACACCAAATGCATCCAAACAAAAGGATTGTTGCAGTACTCCTCACCAATAACACCACTGAAATCCCCCTAGATGCTCTATCTGAAGTAGGAACTGATAAACTCCTTACACTCCGAAATGAATCCTTTAAGGAATACCACCCCACCGTTTATACTGAAGCCATTACTGCTATATGCAAAGAATTGAAACCAGTATTATTCCTATTCCCAGCTACAGAAATGGGAAGAGATTTAGCTCCTCGCATTGCAACAGAGTTACATACTGGTTTAACTGCAGACTGTACAGAACTTTCCTTTGATGAAAACAATGGTCTCTTGATCCAAACAAGACCCGCTTGGGATGGGAATTTAATGGCAAGCATAATTTGCCCGGTACACAGACCACAAATGGCTACAATTCGACCTCATGTATTCCAAATTGAAAAAAATGACCCAAAACAGTGCTTAAATGAAGTCATTGAAACCCCCATAAACACTGGCATTCAAGATGTAGTAATAAAACGCTCCACTGTAGCGAGTTCCTACCCAGATCTTGAAAAACAAACCATCGTTTTCGGCGTGGGAAGAGGAATTGGAACAAAAGAAAATGTAGAAGAGATTTATGCTCTAGCAAAAAGCGTAAAAGCTGGAATTGGTTGTTCCAGACCTATTGTAGATAAAGGTTGGTTACCACATGATGTCCAAATTGGGATGTCAGGAACTTCTATTGCGCCCAAAGTTTACATAGCACTGGGTATTTCTGGCTCTGTACAGCACTTAGTTGGAATGCAATCAAGCGAGTACATCA
>CAYRBR010000176.1:0-2518 GCA_964422555.1 uncultured Caldisericota bacterium
CCAATATAGGTAGAATACTCAATTGCTTCTCCAGAAGCATTCAGTTTTATCACATAGCCATCAAATCCACCACCGTTAAACTCTTTTGAAAAGCCTGGAGTAGTATCATTAATGCATAATGTTGGTTTTTGTTGTATAAATGAAGGCTGTATATCGGAATAGGTTCCTGCTGTGTAAATGGAATTTTCGTTATCGATCTCTATAAGAGTCGTGTTAGGATAAGCCGTTTTGCTAGTGGGCGAAATAGCAGTGCTGGAATATTCCTTCGCATGCTCTACCGAATATACATTCAAGGGTGCTATCATAACAAAAAATACTGTAAGAACTAGAACAACAAACCGTGCTTCTTTCATGTTTACTTCCTTTCACATTTACGAACCAAACCCAAGCAAATTCCCCAGATTTTGTACATTTTTCTAGATTCACATTTCCCTAAAAAAACATACTTAACTCTATTCCTATTCTAGTAGCATGTAAAAAAACGCAAAGCTCATTTGGTGTATTTTTTGTTACACTTTTTAAGTATCTGAAAGTAATTTGTTTCGGGTTCACCATTTCATCCCGAATGTGCTATACTACCATTTGAGGTAAACCTATGAAAAGAATTGAACGACTTCGCGAAGAACTACGTAATAATGCAAACCCTGAAACAAAAGAAAAAACCAACCGCTTTTTTAAAGAACCTGTACAGTCCTATGGTATAAAAACAGCGATTGTAAATTCTCTGGCAAGAAAGTATTTCCGGCTAATTAAAGAGGCACCCAAAAAAGAAATTTTTTCTTTATGCACCAACTTGTGGCAATCAGGGTACCTTGAAGAATCTTTTATTGCCTGCCATTGGTCACATCGCATTCACAAGCAATTTGAACCAGGTGATTTTCTACAGTTTCAACAATGGGTATATAATTACATAGATAATTGGGCCTCCTGCGACTCATTTTGCAACCACACACTAGGCACATTTCTGGAGATGTATCCCGACCATATAAAAGAACTGTACACATGGGCAAAGTCCGACAACCGATGGGTTCGAAGAGCTTCTGCTGTATCACTAATTGTACCTGCAAAACGGGGATTATTCCTACAAGAAGTATTCCAAATAGCCGATATTCTGCTACTCGACACCGATGATATGGTACATAAAGGCTATGGTTGGCTCTTAAAGGTATCTAGTCAGCCTCACGAAACAGATATTTTTGAGTATGTTATGAAACATAAATCGAATATGCCCCGAACGTCTCTGCGATATGCTATTGAAAAAATGCCCAAAGAACGCAAACAGAAAGCGATGAAAAAGTAACCTCCGTATAATTTGCTATCGTATAGCAAATTATACGTTTCTACAGATACTGAACAGGTACAATGTAGTTCTTTTCATCAATCGGTAGCAAAGAATCGTAAAAACAAACAACTCCGCCACTGCCTACTTGTTTGGTAGTAAACTTTTGTAAAACTGAGAACGAATTTATCATTCCAGGGTTTGGACTAGCGCTTTTCTTAATTTCAATCGGATGGAGAATCCCATTTTCTTCGATAATAAGGTCTATTTCCTTTTGATCTTTGTCCCTGTAAAAATATAAAGGAGGATCAGTTTCACCTGCATTGGTATAACTTTTCAAAATTTCCGAAATAACATATGTCTCAAAAAAGTGTCCCGATGAAGCACCGGCTTCTAGTACTTCAGGATTATTCCATTTAGTTAAATAAGCTGCCAAACCTGTATCAATAAAATACAGTTTAGGAGTTTTCACCAATCGTTTCGAAGCATTCGATGAATAGGGCTTAAGTAAGTACACTATATGAGAAGATATCAAAATGGATAACCAACGTTTTGCCGTATTCACACTAATACCAACCTCATTGGCTATCGAAGTAAGATTAAGAAGTTGAGCGGTTCGACTTGCAAGTATCATTAAAAATGTTAAAAATGAAGACTCATTTGAGATAGTAGTTAACTGATGAACATCCCGCTCAATATAGGTTCGAGTATAAGAGGAATAAAAAAGTTTCCAGGTAGTATCATGCGAATACATAGAAGGCATGCAACCTTGTTGGATCAGCCTCCATATTTGTCTATACGAGATTTCCTTAAGAGTTTCTTCACGTTTGGTAAAGTACCCATTTGTTGGAAGAAAAGGTTGAGAAAAAGATATTTTTTGTATTTCTCGAAGTGATAAACCATAAAGATTAACAATAGCCACTCTACCTGCTAAACTTTCACTAACATGCTTCATCATGTGGAACTGCTGAGAACCAGTTATGTAGAATAGGCCTTTTTGTTTTGTTCGATCAATGGTTATTTTAAAATAGGGAAACAGAGAAGGTGCATACTGTACTTCATCAATAATCATAGGTAAAGAGTTCATTTTTAGTAGGCGATTTGGGTCTCTCTCTCCCAATTCTAAAATAACGGGATCATCCATAGAAATATAAGGAAGGTTTGGATACAAATGTTGCAACAACGTTGTTTTACCAACTTGTCGAGCCCCTGTTACTAAAATTGAGGAAAACTGCTTAG